>CAZTVF010000012.1:0-64666 GCA_964616985.1 uncultured Planctomycetaceae bacterium | reverse complement strand
CCAATCGAGGTGCTGCGGAAGCATCGCGTTTATGCATCTCGGATTTGAATCTGCGGTTTCGCTTTTCGAATTTCTATCCCCATGGGGCCGGCTACTGGCAAAATCTAGAAAAGTGGGAATTCTCGGAATTTTCCCTTTACGTATTAGTACGGATAGTCGATACTAGTCATGTAGAGCCAGCTAGATCAGTTGAGGAGCTGGCGTGAGCATGCGTGGCAAAGAACTTCTCTACGTTTGCCGTTGCAGAGATGTTGCAGGTGGATCCGGGCTCGGTCGCCAATTGGATCGACCAGAATCTGCTGAAAGCACATCGAACACCGGGTGGACATCGACGAGTTGCCTCGGAGGACCTCCTGGCCTTCCTGAAGGAACACCGCATGCCCATTCCACAGGAACTCGCGACGACGCCCGTGCGCGTTCTGATCGTGGACGATGAGGCCGGCGTGAGGCAACTGTTGGCCAAGGCGATCAAGGCGTCGCACCCGGAGTACGAGGTGCTCGAGGCCCACGACGGCTTCAAAGCTGGGACGCTGTTGGCCACCCTGAGGCCCGAGGTGGTCCTGCTGGATCTGCGAATGCCGGGCATGGACGGGTTTGAGGTCTGCCGGCTGATCAAATCGAACGAAATCATGAAGGGCTGCGAGGTGCTGGCGATGACGGCCTACCCTTCGGATGACAATGAGAAGCGTATTCTGGACTGCGGGGCCCGGCTCTGCCTGGCCAAGCCCCTGGACCTGGCCAAGATGATCAAGGAAGTGGAAGCCTCGATTTAGAGAAGGTATCGCCCGCTAACGCGGGCCAAAGAAAAAGACGCACGAGAGCAAACGCCGGTCAAGACCCCGACCCGAATCTTACCGCGATTGCACGTCCAATCTCTTGGACCTCGTGCGTCTTTTTTATTGGCAGGGGTAAACGACCCGTTCGGGCAACACGCCGCTGCTCTTCAGGTGAACCGTTTGCCGAAAGGGCCGGAATAGAACCCCGTATCCGCTCGTGAACCCGCCGGACTAGTGTACTGCCCGCAACGTCAGTCCGCCACGCTTCAGACCTTGCAGTTCGCCAGGCACCACTTCACGGACATCTCGATGCCCTGCTCGTAGCTGACCGTCGGCTTCCAGCCAAGCTCTTTTCTGGCCTTCTCGGCCGAGAAGAAGCACTTGCGGCCCATCAGCCACACGGCGTACCGCGTCACCAGGGGCGGCTTCTTGCACTGGAACACGTGGCCGAACAGTTCCATCATGAAGGCGGCGTTGTACGCGACGGCGTAGGGTACCTTTCGCGTGATGGGCTTGGCCCCGACGCACTGGGCGATGCGGTTGAAATACTGGCCCTGGGTGATCTCGCCGTCGTTGGAGAGGTTGTAGATCTGGCCGACGGCCTTGTCGGCGGTGGCGGCCAGGATGCAGCCCTCGGCCTCGTTGCCGGCATAGGTGAGGTTGAGGCGGTTGGAGCCGTCGCCAATGAGCTTGGCCTTACCGCTGCGGATGGCGCGGATGAGTCGCGGCATCGACGCGCGGTCGCGTGGCCCGTACAGCCAGCTGGGCTTGATCACGGTCACGGGCACGTCGCCGCGGCCGTAGGCGGCCCAGACGAGCTTCTCGGCCTCGACCTTGGCGCGGCTATAGTAGCTCCACTTGTGGAGGTTGACGCCCAAGGGGGCCGTTTCATCCAGGACCATTCCCTCGCCATTGGGGTGGCCGTAGGTGGAGATGCTGCTGATGTGGAGGAAGCGTTTGACGCCGGCCTCGCGGGCGGCGTCGAGCATGTTGGTCGTACCGCCGATGGTGACCTCGACGAAGCGATCCCAGGCGCCCCAGTCGCCGACCTGCGCGGCGGCGTGGTAGACAGTCGTGACGCCCTTCATGGCGTCGGTGAGGCTCTTGCGATCGGTCACGTCGCCGGGGACCTTCTGCACGCCTAGCGAATCCAGAAAGGCGGTGTCGCTGCCGGGACGGGTCAATGCGCGGACGGGCTGGCCGGCGGCCACCAGCTTCTCTGCGATGTGGCTGCCCAGGAGTCCCGTTGCACCAGTTACAAGATTCATTGTGCTTCCTTCTTATGCGTTTGCCCACCGGGGGCAGGCGGGACTACTATAGTCGTTTCCCCCGCGCGGTCAAGGCATAAAAATCGCGCCGAATATACGCAGAGGCGGCATTTTATGCAAACAGCCAGCATCGCCCATCTTCCTGTTCCTCACAGATTGTTAGCTCAGAATACAGTTGAATGCGACCCTTCCTTTCCCTATACTTGCGGTGACTGTCTTGCTGTCTCTAAATGGAGTGCCGAGCAGCCGGTGCCGCTGCCTCAAGACGGGCTTAAGTTCGCTCTGTTGTTGTGCCGATGTGTACACTGTTCTCACACGGACGACATTCTGCGGCACCGGGTAACCCCGATGCTGCGCTGTTGTTGAGGTAAAGCGCGATGCTGAAGCGGATTTTTGGTCCCACGAATCGAAAGATACGGCTGTTCGTCGGGTTGATGCTGATCGCACTGTTCTGCATTCAGTGCGTCCATCCCGACGCGGCACAGAATATCAGCAGCGTCGCGATCGCCATCGAAAACAGCGACGCCCCCAGCCAGACCCTCGCCAAGGCCCGCGCCCTGGCCAAGACCAGCCACTCGGCACTGCTCGAATACTGCCTCCAGAATTACCAGGGCAAGATTCACGACTACACCTGCACGTTCGTGAAGCAGGAGAAGCTCGGCGGCGTGGTCGGCAAGGAACAGGAGATCCAGGTCCGCTTCAAGGAAGCGCCCTTCAGCGTCCTGATGACCTGGACCAAGAACGCCCCCCAGGGCGACCGCGTCCTGTTCATCGAGGGCAAGTACAACGGCAAGATGCTCGTCCGCCCGGCCAGCCCGCTGCTGCGGAAGCTCGCCCCCACCGTCACCCGTGCGGTTGACGGCGATGACGTCCGCAAGACCACCCTCAAGCCGGTCAACTGCTTCGGCATCGAACGCAGCACCAAGGCCCTTCTGGATGTGTACGAGGAGGCCCGCAAGGCCGGCGACCTCCGCGAAGAAACCGCCCAGGACGCCGAAGTGCTGGGCCGCAAGTGCATGGTCCTCGTCCGCTACCTGCCAGAGAAGGCCAACTATCCCGCCTACAAGACCGTGACGTACATCGACCAGGAATACATGCTGCCGATCATGATCGAAGGCTTCGGCTGGAATCATTCGCCCACCGAGCCCGACTTCCTGTGCCGCTACTGGTACAAGGATCTGAAGTTCAACAACAGCCTGACCGACGGCGATTTCGCCCCCGAGAAGAACGACCTCGTCGCGCCGTAACGGCGCGTCAACCGCTTGATCGAACAGACCCCGCCCACCTGGACGGGGTTTTTTATTGGACGTTTGGAAGGACGCCGGCGACGCGTTAAGATATGCCGCTTGCCGCAACCTCTTCTAAGGAGAATGCGATGCGCACGCTCTCTTACCTGGTGCTGCTTGCCGTGGCGATCACGCTGCTGAGCTGCTCGCGCGAGAAGATGCCGGAGACCGGCAACAGCCCCAAGCTCAAGATCGCGGCCGGGCTCTTCCCCATCGCCGACATGGCTCGACACGTCGGGGGCGAGGACGTGGACGTGGCCTTCCTCGATGAGACGCTGAGCGATTCCGAACGCAGGGCGAAGCTCGCCACGGCCAACCTGGTCGTGGTGGTCGGCAACGGCGCGGACGATTCGACCGTGTCGTCGGCACAGGCCGCCGGCAGGAAGATGCTGAACCTGTCGAAGGACGAGGACTTCCGCCGCGACCACGATGCGGCCATGCGTCTGGAGCGAACGATCTCTGCGGCCACCACGACTCCTTCATCGGCGCCGCAGGCGGAGGATCTTTCGGTCTGGCTGAGCGTGCCGTTCGCCAACGATATGGTCCTGGCGTTGGTGGAGGCGATGGCCAAGGCCGATCCCGAACGCTCGGAACGTTTCCGCGCCCGCGGGCAGGCGTACGTGGAAGAGCTGACCAAGATCGACCAGGAGTATCGCACCGCCCTGGCCAAGGCGCGGGGACGATACTTCGTGACGGATCGGCCGATCTTCCGCTACCTGGCGATGAACTACGGCCTGCGGGCCAAGACGCTTCAGGAGATCGCCGCCGGCGGGCCCGACGCCGTCAAGACGTTCGTGAAAGACTTCCAGATCCGCGCGGTCTTCACCGAAAGCCGCGGCGGGCAGCACAAGGCGTCCATGCTGGCCGCCTCCAGCGGGGCGGCCGTCACGCCCCTGGAGACCGTCGGCAGCCCCGATCTTCCCGGGATAGACTCCTATGCGGCTATAATGCGGAGCAACCTCCAAGCCATCGAGATGGGCTTCAAAGACGTGAAGGAAACAAAGTAGCCGCCGGCTGCACCCCGACCGACCATGCCAGGGGCAGCGCCGCCCGGTTGCCAACCGCACATGAAAACGACCTGGATTTCCATCTCGATGCTCATCGCCCTGGCGGCCCTGGCCGGATGCGAGGCCATGGGCGAGGGCGACCGTTCCGACACGTTCGGCCTGGACTTTGCGATGCGCGATCCCAACGCGCAGGACGGGGCGATCATCTTCTTCGTCGACGGCCTCAATGCCGAACGCTTCCAGCGGATGCTGGAGGCGAACGAGCTGCCGACGTTCAAGAAGTACTTTCTCGACCGCGGCCTGTACTGCCCGCGCGCAGTGACGAGCATCCCCTCGATCACGCTGGCCGCCCAGACCAGCCTGGTGACGGGCCTGTTCCCCGGGCATCACGCCGTGACCGGCACGCGGTGGTTCGACCGCAACCAGCTCATCTGGCGCAACTACGCCACGATCAGCCAGAAGAACCTCGTCGACTACGACTACCAGGCCGCTAATATCTACGAGCAGTTCCCCGACCGAAGCACGTTCTCGCTGTTTTTCCAGCTGCACCGCCAGGCGACGGAGTTTGTCGAGAACCGCATCCGCGGCGGGGCGTCGTACGGGCTGGCGATGTTCGAACTCACCGATCGCCTGACGCTGCACCAGATGCGGATGGTCGCCCGGACCGCACGCAACGACGGGCGATTCCCAGCGATCACCATCGTGTACCTGCTGGCGACGGATTTCCAGGCGTACCGACACGGCGAGACCTCGCCGCAGTACGTCGCGGCCATCAAGCACGCCGACCGCCAGATGGGCCGCGTGCTGGGCGACATCGAGCGGGCCGGCCTGCTCGACCGCCTCACGCTGGTGGTCACCAGCGACCACGGCATGGTCGATGTGAAGCGGCACTTCATGATCGACAACCACCTTCGCGACAAGATGGGGCTCAGCCTGGCCTGCGAGCAGTTGTGGGAGCCCACCGACTTCCTCGACCGCATGGAGTACTACAACCGGTTCAGTTCCGTCACCACCGGCTGCGGCGACCGCTACTGGGTGCTGCACCTCCGCCGGCCGATCCGCAAGGATGGCAACGTGACGAGTCTGGAGCCCTGGCTGGTCCGCCCCACCATGGCGGATTTCCAGGCGTATCCCGTAGTGCGCGGCGGGCGGGCGATGACGGTGAACCTGCTCGATGAACTGATGGCGATGGAACAGATCGATTCGATCGCCTACCGCGCGGGCCCGGCGATCATCCGCGTACGCCGCAAGGCCGGCGAGGTCGAGTTCCGCCAGGACCAGGGCCGCACCGGGCTGATCTCGTACCGCGTGACGCAGGGCGAGGATCCGCTGGGCTACAAGGGCCTCGTAGGCGAGGACGTGCTGGGCGGCAAGCCGCTGTCGCCCCGGCAGTGGCTGGAGGCGACGGCGGGCACGAAGTTCCCCGACCTGGCCCCGCAGATCCTGGCCTACTTCAACCACCGCCACAGCGGCGACATCGCAGTGTTCGCCGCCGGCGACTGGGACTTCTTCAACGAGAACTACGCCGGCCACGGCACGCCTGACGCCCGCGAGATGCACGTGCCCCTGATGATCGCCGGTCCCAACATTCCCCACGGCCGCCTGCCCTTCGCGCGCAACGTCGACATCATGCCCACGATCCTCACGCTGCTGGGCCGCCCGCTGCCGCCCGACCTCGACGGCGAGCCGCTGGTGCAACTGCCGAAGAAGTAATCACGCGCGGCGGCGTTAGCAGATCGCACATCGTTTCATCGGGTGCCATCGCGCCGGCATGCTCGGGCCGGGGCATGCCGGCGCGTGCCCTACGGGCAACGCTTCGGCATGGCACCCTCATGTTCAATATATGTGGAGCAGCATATATGTTGGCGTTGAAGAAGGCTTGCCGTTCGGCGCTGTAGGAGCCCCAGGGCGTCACCCGCATCCGACAGCGCCGAACGGCAAGCCGCCGCCAAGGTCTTACTCCCAGAATCAAGCGTGAAGGACTACCGGAAGGCCGCCACCCCTCGATTGAAGGTAGACACGGCACTAGTCGTGCACGATTTCGAAGCGATCGTGCTGGCCGGTGAAGGGAAGTCGTTCCTGCTCTTGTTTCTGGATGTGGCCGCGCATGCGGTGGGCGATCTCGGCGAGGCAGGCGTCGATCTCGTCGGACTCGCCTTCAAAGAGGCACTCGACCCTGCCGTCGTCCAGGTTGCGGACGTAGCCGGTGACCTCGAAGCCCGCGGCCGCTCGGTACGCGGCGTAGCGAAACCCCACGCCCTGCACGAAGCCCGAGAAATGCACCAGCCTCTGTTCCTTCGCCATCAGCGGCCTTCTTTTTTCAGGCGCCCCACGTCGGAGAGGTCGAGCGATTCGATCCCCAGCCTCTTGGCGGCCTCACAGCCGGCCTGCAAGCGGTAGTCGCCGCGCGCGGCGTCGCGAAAGCTCACCCCGCCGCTCTCGCTGCCGTCCTTGAGTTCCAGCGGAGCGGGTGCCGACCTGCTGTAGTCGGCGTAATCCACACGCAGCAGCTTGCCGCCGGCCTGCAGCAGGTTGTTTGGCGTTGCCGCCAGGCCGTTGGCGGCGGCCTCGATCGTGATGTCTCCGCCGGCCACCAGCACGTTGCGTTCCAGCGTGAACCTCTCGGACTTGGGCAGCGTCACGGCCAGGTTGCCTTCGGCCACGCAGACGTTGCCGCGGATCACGCCGTCGTGGGCCATGTGGTTGTGCAGCGGCCAAGGCACGTTGACCGAAAGGTTGCGCTCGACGATGCAGTCGTCGCCCTGTTCGTCAACATAGTAGGCGTGCGCCTGCGAGTCGCGGATGTTGCGGGTGACGTTGCCGCGGATGGTGTAGGCCTTGCAGAAGGTGATGTAGACCGCCGCCCCGTCGCGAAGCTGCTCCATCACGCGATAGATGAGGTTCTTCTCGATGATGGTCCCGCGGCCGCCGCTGGCGATGATTCCGCTGTAGCCCCCGTCGTGCAGCTCGTTGTGGGCGATCAGCGCCTCGCCGCCGCTGTGCAGGACCAGCGCCCCGCTGGGG
Organism: uncultured Planctomycetaceae bacterium; assembly: GCA_964616985.1. Taxonomy (GTDB): domain Bacteria; phylum Planctomycetota; class Phycisphaerae; order SM23-33; family SM23-33; genus CAZTVF01. Next base: position 57,305 of record CAZTVF010000012.1, on the reverse strand, counting down.
TACGTCAGCCCCACGTGGTGCACGTGGTTGTCCACGATCCTGGTCCCGGGGCCGGCGACAGAGACGCCGCCTGCGCCGCAGTTTTCCACGCAGCAGTCTTCCACCGTCGCGCCGCTCGATGCGTCCAGGCGCACGCCCTGTCCGCCGACGTTCACCACGTGCAACGACTGCAGGCGGCAGTTACGTGTGTGCTCGCCCGCGACGGCGCCGGCGAAACGCGACGCGGCGAAGCCGCCGGCGATCAGCGGCGTGCCCGTGACCGAGACGGTCAGCCCCCGCAAGGTCACGTTCTCCACCGGGGCCTGCTCGGTGCCGCGAAGGCAGATCACTCGCTCCGTCGTGGGCGCCACCACCTCCGCCGCGGCCATGTCCTCGCCCGCCAGCGGCCAGTAGACCGCGACGCCGGCCGAGCGATCGAGGCACCATTGGCCTGGGCGCGTGAGGCCTTGGCGCACGTTCCACACGACGTATGTCTTGGCGTCGGGGTTGTACGAACTGAATGCCCCGGGCGGGTGCCCAGCCGCCTGCGCAAACGTGACCGTTCGCGTCGCGGCGTCCAGTGACTGGATGCCCACGACCGACTCGTCCCAGGCGTGGTAGACGGTGAGCTCGGCCGAAGCGATGTCCAGCCAGGCGCCCAGGTCGCCCGCGCGGTAGACCATCGTGGTCAGCTCGGCCTCAGTGGGCTTTCGCTTCCAGCCGCCGCCGGTGGTGCTCATCCACGGCACGTCGAACGCGTTCTCATGCGTGAAACGCCCCTCCCGCGGCAGGCGGGCGCGGGGCGCGTAGCGGCCGTTGACGATGAGCATGCGGAAGTCCCACGTGCGGTCCTTGGCGCCCCGGACGGGGGCCACGAAGAACTCGCCCTCACGCCGCCAGCCCGTGATGCGCCGCCCGCCGATCAGCTGGGGCGTCTGGCCCGGGGCGGGTTCGATGGTCAGGCCGTTGGCGCGGGCGTCCAGTTCGACGGCCGTATCATAGTACTTCCCGCCCTGCAGCACGACCCGCCGCGAGCCGGAGGCGATGGCCCGCTCGACGGCCGACTTCAGCGTGCACATCGGCCGGTCGGCGGAGCCCGCGGCCGCATCGTCGCCGACGGGGGAGACGAAGACGTCGGCGGCCAGCGCAGCCGAGGACGCCACCAGCAGCAACGCCAATGCCAGCAGGATCATGCCAAGCCTCTCCTCACAGCGCCCGCCCAAGCTCCGCAAGCGTGGTAATGCCATTCCTCACCTTCTCCAGGCCGGAGGCCAGAAGGGTCTTGAAGTCGCCCGTGGCGGCAGCGCGTTCGATCGCGACGGCGTCGGCATCGGCCCGCACGGCGGCGGCCACGCGCTCGTCTACGCGCAGCACGCTGAAGATGCCGGTTCGCCCATTGTAGCCGGTCTGGCCGCACTGGCTGCAGCCCTGGGCGATGAAGGTGGGGAAGGCCACATCCTGGGGCGAGAGGCCCAGGCGTTCGGGCAGTTCCGCCGCTTCAACCTCCTTGCGGCAACTGGGGCACAGGCGGCGAACGGTCACCTGCGCCACCACCGCCAGAAGCGACTGCGACAGCGGCCAGCCCGCGCACCCCATGGTCGCCAGCATCGCCGCCGCGACGGGGGCCGTGCGACTGAAGAGGCGTCCCAGCACCAGGCGGCCGTCGAGTGCGGCGGCGAATGCGGCCTGTGCCGCGGCGGGCTCGCGAATCTCCTGCAGCGCGATTACGTCGGTGTCCTGCAGCGCCAGCGCCTCGGTCGCGGCGGCGAACGACAGGCCCGCGGCGTCCAGCGGCACGTGATTCACGCCCGCCAGCGCCACGTCGGCCTTGCGCTGAACCATGCCGCCCGAGCGAAGCTTGCCCGCGGCCCGCGCGAGCATGGCGAGGAGGCTGGTCCCCGCGCCGCTGCCGGGCGTGCCGGTCAGCACGATCAGGCCGCTGCGCTGGGCGAGCAGGTCGCGGAAGATGGCTTCGTCCTTTTCGCCCAGGCCCAGTTCGCTGAAGGCGGGGTCCTGGCGGCGAGGGTCGCCGACATGCAGCACGATGCGGCGGCCCTGCGCCGTCGGCACGGCGACGAGGTCAAACCGCACCTCGCGCTCATCGAAGGTCTGGGTGAAGCTGCCCCGCACCACGGGCGCCGCGGGCTCGGCCGGGGCGGCAAGCTCCAGCAACTGCGAGCCCAGCAACGGGGCGACATTTTTGGGCAGGCGGGCGCGAAAGTTCGTCTTGTCGATCATCACGCCGTCGATGCGGAGACGCAGGGCCGGCTGGCCGTCGGGGCAGTCGAGGTGGATGGCCGTGGCGCGGCGGTTGACCGCATCCTTCAATATGGCCTGAACCACCTGCCGGGCCGCCAGCACGGCTGGGTCCTGCGGCGGCTGGGCTGCGGAAGGCTCGTGCGACTCCTGCGGCGAACCCTGCGGCGCCGGCTCGGCCGCCGCGGGGGCGGGGGCGGGCGCGGCGACCTCCGCTTGCTGCGGCGTCGCGGGCGCTTGAAGTGGCGGCTGCGGGGCCGGCGCCGTCAGCGGCGTTGATTCCAGCTGCGGGCGCGGCGAGGCGGGCGCGTCGATCGGCATGGCATCGGCTGTGCGGGGGGCGCTCATCGGGTTGAGCAGTTCGCGAGGCAAGGGGATGACGTCGCGGGGCGGGTTGTTCTCGCTGAGGACCGCGCGGGCCATGATCTTCTCGATGTCGATGCCGCGGTCCTTGAGAAACTCGATGAGGCTGCTCTCGGAGACGCGCAGCGGCTCGTTGGACGTGCGGCGCGCGTGCAGCCAGCCGCGATCGATCCAGCCCATTACCTCGCCCGGAACCGCACCCAGAAGATCCGCCACCTGGTAGACGGTGAAAAGCCGCTCAGTCATGTGTTCCTCGCTTCCTTGCAACGGGATGATTATCACCCCTTCGCCCGCACGCGTCAACGAGAAGAAGGTCTTAGGCCTGCCTGCCGGCAGGCAGGTCGTAGGTCGTAGGGGGAGGAGCTTTGCGTGAGCCGAGCGATTGCCCGATGTCCGGGTACGCGAAGCTCTTCCCCTGTTCCCTACACCCTGGGACCTGCACCCTCTTCCCTGGGTTCTTTCTTCTATCGTTGCCACAAACGCCGATCGGCCTTAGAATGGCTCTTTCGTTTTCAGGAGCGCGTCATGAAGATATGGCTGAACGGAAAACTGGTCGATCGGTCCGAGGCAAAGCTGAGTGTGTACGATCACGGCACGCTGTACGGCGATGGCGTGTTCGAGGGCATCCGCGTCTACAACGGCCGGATCTTCCGCAGCGAATCGCACCTCGACCGCCTGTACGAGTCGGCCCGCGAGATTCGCCTGGCCATTCCCTACACCAAGCAGGAATTGCACGAGGCGATGGTGGAGACGGTTGCCGCCAACGGCGGCCGCTACGCGTACATCCGCCTGGTGGTCACTCGCGGCGAGGGCAACCTGGGCCTCAACCCGTTCCAGTGCCCCCAGCCCAACGTGTTCGTCATGAACGACGACATCCAGCTTTACCCGCGCGAAATGTACGAGAGCGGCATCAGCGTGATCATCGCCAAGACGATCCGCACCTCACCGCGAATGGTGAGCCCCAAGGTCAAGAGCCTTAACTATCTCAACAACATCCTGGCCCGCATCGAGGCCGTGGACGCGGGCGTGTCCGAGGCGATCATGCTCAACGAGCACGGCAACGTCTCGGAGGCCACCGGCGACAACATCTTCATCGTCAAGAACGGCCAGGTCGTGACCAGCCCCGTGGCCTCGGGCATCCTGGTGGGCATCACGCGCGGACTGGTGATGGAGTTGGCCCGCGCGGCCGGCCTGACGGTGGTGGAGAAGGATTTCGGACCCGGCGAGCTCTATACCGCCGACGAGTGCTTCCTCACCGGCAGCGCCGCCGAGGTGATCCCCGTCACGAAGATCGACGACAAGACGATCGGGTCGGGCATGGTCGGCGAGGTCACCCGCAGGCTCGTGACCGACTTCCGCGCCCTGATCGCCCGCGAGGTGTCGGAGTAAGTGCAGTGGAACGCGCTGATGCTTCTTGTGGGTCCCGTAGGGACGCAGGAGTAGAGGCAATCGTACGAATGGCCATTACGTTTGTTGGGTGCCGGCCGAGGCATGCCGGCGCGTCGCTGGACATCGCGACGCTTCGGCATGGCACCTGGCATGGCCCCACCACAACTGCCAACCGCTCAAGGGACGGCCGGCGCGGTCGCAGGGGCGGTCGCGGGCTGGGGAATCACAACCAGAACCGCGGATTCCACAATTGCCTCGTTCGCCTCGTAGCTCTTGAGGCGATGCTGCATCGTCGGAATCAGTGACTCCTGCGGGCCTTTCTGGATCAATTCGATCGCCCGCTTCTGAGTCTGGCGGGCCTGGTCAAACTGCCCCGCCGCCGCGTACGCCGCGGCCATCGTGTCCAGCATCAGCGCATTCTCCTGATTCCCCATGGCCGACTTCACCAGCTTGAGCGCCTCGCCCGCGTTGCGGACATTCGCATCCGGCGTCGTCGCCAGCAGGTACGCCAGGTCGTTCAAGGTCTCCGGCGAGCGGGCAAGTTCGACGGATCGTCGGTATGCTTCGACGGCGTTGGGGTAGCGGCCGCACCGACTTTGCGTGTAGCCAAGGTAGTAGTAGACGGAGGCGTCGTTGGGCTCCAGTCGCGTGGCCTCGAGGCAGACTTCGCCCGCCGCATCAAATCGATCCCAGGCCCTGCGTGCGGCGAGTGCGGCCTCGTCGGTCTTGCCGGCGGCGCGGAGCGAAGCCGCCTGCGCTTCCCACGCTCTCGCCCCGGCCATGAACACCTGGGCCAGTTCGTGATAACCCGGCAGATAGTTTCGCTCGTACTTGATGCCTTCGGCGAAGGGCATGACGGCCAGCTCGTGCATGCCGCGCTGGGACAAGGCCCGCCCCAGCATCCGGAAGCATGCGGCGGGACGGGACGTGCGGGTGAAGTACCCGCTCATCAGCGGCAACGCGTCGCTCGCCCGGCCCGTATCCAGCAGGAGCGTCACGAGGCTGATCAGTGCTCCATCCCGATTGGGGTACATATCGAGCTCTCTGCGATAGTAGTCGCTGGCGGCCTGCTTGTTCCCGGCCTGGTCGTACATGATGCCGATGAAGAGATTGGCCCGCCCGATGCGCGGATCGAGGCGGACGGCCTCCTGCAGTTCACGCAAGGCCTGCTCCATCAGTCGCGCGTCCGGCTTGCTGGCCTCGCCCGAAGAGAGGGCCCTTTGCCTCAAGGCCACGCCCAGGTTCACGTGCGACACGGCCGAGTACGGGTTGTATGCCACCGTGTGGCCGAAGAAGCTCTCGATGCTCTGGTAGATGCCCGCCTGGCGATACGTCACCAGCCCCAGCGCCGTCAGCAGCATCGCCGCCAGGGTCACCTTCAGCGCGACGTGCCGTCTCCGCGCCCGCTGGAACGCCCAGGCCGCGGCCGCCGCCGCCGGCACGATCAAGCCCAGGCAGGCGATGTACAGGAAGTGATCGGCCACGCGCGAGTGGTTCAGGAACGCCAGCCAGATGAAACCCAGCACCGGTGCCAGGGCGGCCAGGAAGAACAGCGCCGCCGTCAGCGGGGCTCGCCCCAGCCTTCGGCGGAAAGCCCACAGCATCGCCACCGCCGCCACCACCGCCACCGGGGCGAGGTAGTCCCACGCCGCGAAGTTTGACGCATTCCAGCCCGGGTAAAGCGGGACCAGCGGGTGGGGCCACAGCAACTTTCCAAGATAGAACCACACGGCCTGCCCGGCGATCACGACCTTGGCGGGGAAATCGATCTCGGCCGGCGCAGTGCCCTGCATGTCGAGGTTTCCCTCGACGTGCATCGTCATGATGCCGCCGGCCACCGCCATCGCCAGCATCGGCACCAACGGCAGCAGGTCCGCGACGCCCAGCCGCCCCTTCCTCCACCACAGCAGCAGCGCCAGCGCCGCCGGCAGGAACACGACGGCTGTCTTGCTCAGCATCGCCGCCGCGAACAGCACCAGCGACAAGGCGTAGTAGATTCGCCGCGGCCACTCGGCGGCCGGACCGTCCCATGCAAAACGAAGATAGGCCCCCGCCGACAGAAGGAAGAACAGCATCGACAGCACGTTCTTGCGTTCGCAGATCCACGCCACCGATTCAACGTTCACCGGGTGCAGCGCGAAGATCGCCGCGGCCAGGGCGGCCCCCGGCACCTTCAGCCGCGCCAGCAGCCACCACACCAGCATCGCGTTGATGATATGCAGCAGGATGTTCGCCAGGTGGTAGGGCAGCGTCCAGTTGCCCCAAAGCTGGTGTTCGATCAGGAAGCTCGTGAAGACGATCGGGTAGTATTGCGGGTTGGCCTTGGGGTGCAGCCAGATGCTCGAGAGGGCATTGGGGCTCTGCAGCACGGCGTTCTGACTGATGTAGTCGTTGTCGTCCCAGAGGAACTCGCCTTTGAGCGACGGCGCGTAGGCCGCCAGCACGGCCGCAATCAGTGCCGCCGCGATGATCCAGGTTCGATAGTCAGCCCGGGCGGGCGCAAGAGGCAACGCCGCGTCCGACGGGGCAGAGGTTTTGCCGTGTTTTCTCATGAGGGTTCCTGATGCGCAAGTGATCGTACCGGAGTCGACAAGTCTTGATTATATCGGCCGAGTCGGCGATCAGGATGACGTTCTGTCGCCCCGCTTGTCGCCCTCGAGGCGCAGCGGGCAGGCGGTGCGATGGACCGACTCGATCACGCGGTAGGCCCAGCGGCAGAAATCCTCCAGCGACATCTCCGGCCGCTTGTAGACCTCGAGGTTCCACGGCCGCTCGTAGTGGGCCGCCTTCAGCGCCGCCTGCACCATCGGCCAATCGACGCGTCCCTCGCCAGGCAGGCGGTGCTGATCGCTGACGCCGTCGTTGTCGTGTAGGTGCGTAGCCAGCAGGCGATCGGCGTACCGGGCGACGATCTCGGCATGGCGGTTCAGCAGCGCGTGACCGCTGTCGTAGCAGAAGCCCACATCCTCCGGCGGCAGGGCCGCCAGCACCGCGTCGAGGTACGACACGGTGTGGCTGCAGTTCTCCACCGCCAGCTTCACGCCATACGGGCGGCAGGCGGCGATCAGCCGGCCGGCCACGTCAACCGAATGCGCCACCGCCTGCGATTCGTGCTCGTACGGTCGCAGCGGCAGGTGCAGGACGAGGACGTCGGCGCCGACCCGCGCGGCGAATTCCGCGCGGTTGATGTTGGCGGCGAGGAAGAGTTCGTCCGTGTAGGTCGTGCCCGCCGGCGGGCCGCTGTAGCCGTGGATGTCGGCCACGCGAAGGCCCGAGGCGGCGGCGAGCCCCTTCACCCGCTGGGCGAAGGCGGCGTCATAGAAGACGGGCACGTCGTTCCAGCCCTGGCACCAGTGCACCGCGGTGAAGCCCGCGGCGCCGAAGGCCGGGAAGATGGCAGCGACGTCTTCCTTCGAACCGGTCAAGTCGGTCGTGATGGAGAATTGCATCGTTCACCTCGGCCATGATCTTACCGCCCGCGTCGCGAGGCCGACAGCGGCGGGCGCGATTGTCTTGCCGCGATGCGATGGGTATCATTCGCTTCATGAGCGACAACGACGCCAGCACCGAACGCAACAGCAACATCTGGGCCCCGTGGCGGATGGAGTACATCAACGGCCTGTCCGACGACGACGGCGGCTGCTTCCTGTGCCGCTACCGCGACGAGCCCGCCAAGGACGCCGCGAACCTAGTACTATGGCGAGGCCGCCGCTGCTTCGCCGTCCTCAACCGCTTCCCGTACACCGGCGGGCACAGCATGGTTGCCCCGTTGGACCACGTCGCGGGCCTGGGTGACCTGGACGACGCGACGATGCTCGAGATGATGGGCATGCTCCGCGACCTGCAGCAGGCCCTGGAGCACACCGTCCACGCGCAGGGCTTCAACGTCGGCATCAACATCGGCCGCTGCGCCGGCGCGGGCCTGCCCGGCCACCTGCACCTGCACATCGTGCCGCGATGGAACGGCGACACCAACTTCATGGCCGTCTTCGGCGACGTGCGGGTCATCCCGCAATCGCTCGAGTCGCTCTACGCGGCGCTGCAGAAGACCTCGGCCGAGCACCACCTGCCGCGCGTGAAGAAGTCATGACGCCCCCCGCGACCACGCCCCGCGAGATCTTCGAAGCGCACCATGACGCCTGGCTGCGGCCTTGCGCGGTGCGCGAGCGCGACGCCGGCGGCCGCCGCCACGACGAGCCCGCCCACGCGTACCGCACGTGTTTTCAGCGCGACCGCGACCGCGTCGTGCACTGCGCGGCCTTCCGCCGCCTGGACTTCAAGACGCAGGTCTTCGTGCCCCACGAGCACGACCACTTCCGCACGCGATTGACGCACACGCTGGAGGTCGCCCAGATCGGCCGCACGCTGGGCCGCGCGCTGCAGCTCAACGAGGACCTCATCGAGACCGTCGCCCTCGCCCACGACCTGGGACATCCGCCCTTCGGCCACGGCGGCGAGGCGGTGCTGGACGAACTGATGGCCGGGCATGGCCACTTCGAGCACAACCGCCAGTCGCTGCGGGTGGTCGATTACCTCGAGCACCCCTACCCGCACTTTCGCGGGCTCAACCTCACGCACGTCGTCCGCGAGTGCATCGCCCTGCACCGCAGCCGCTACGACACGCCGCTGGGCGAGGAATTCGACCGCACGCTCCAGCCGCCGCTGGAGGGACAGCTGGTGGACCTCGCCGACGAAATCGCCTACACCTCGGCCGACCTGGAGGACGCGCTGGCGGCGGGGTGGATCACCGGCGAGCAGTTGGAGCCGTTCGAGCTCTGGCAGCAGGCGTTCGCGGTGGCCCAGGCGGACGCGCCCGACGCCCGGCCCATCCACAAACGCATCCGCGCGTGCAAGGCTGTGCTGTCCGCCATGACCGACGACCTGATCGCGACCACCGCGGCCAACATCGCGACGATGAAGATCGCCACCCCCGACGATGCCCGCCGCGCCGGCCGCTGCGCGAGCTTCTCGCCCCCGCTGGCCGGGCGCGTGGCGGCCGTGCAGGACTTCCTTCTGCACAACGTCTACCTCGACCCCAAGGCCGCCGACAAGGACCGCAACGCCCGCCGCGTCGTGCGCGACCTCTTCCACGCCTTCGTCGCCCAGCCCCGCCTGCTGCCGCCCCGCTACTCCCAGCGCATCGACGCCGAGGGCCTCCACCGCGTCGTCTGCGACTACATCGCGGGCATGACCGACCGCTACGCCATCGAGCAACTCGCCGCCCTGGAGTCATAGACGCTCGCGCATCGGGTGCCATGCTTTGCGCCCCGAAGGGGCAAAAGCATGTCTACAGGAAAGCATAAGGATCCATCAACCAGGGCATCCAATTCGACGACAGCCAGAACGACACCGCGGAGAGTTCCTCCGTCACGCGGGGGCTTGGTCCTTGCAGGCCGCTGCCGCTGTTGGTCTGACCTCGCCCCATCTGGTATAAATAGGTCATGCACCGCCAGGTCCTGTCCATCCTCCGCCGTCACGCCGTCAGGATGCTCCTGACGCGGTGCGCCCAGCGCGCGGTGCGGGCGGGCGCCTGCGGCGCCGCCGTAGCAGCCGTCCTCACCTTCGCCGCCGCGTGGGCGTTTCGCTACCCGATGATTGCCGGCGTGATCGCCGCCCTGCCGGCCCTTGCCCTGGCGGCAATGCTGCCGTGGCGGCGGCTGCGAGAGCCGCTGCTGGCGCGCACCGGACCGGGGGCCGCGGCGCTGGCGGTCATCTTCATCACATGCGTGTACCTCTATTCGAGGCCGGACGCGCTGCTCCTGCTGCCGCGATGGGCGCCGCTGCTGCTGCCGCTGATCACAGCCGCCGTCGCCGCCGCCGCCCGCGCCGCCGCGGGCGTGACCGTCGCCCAGGCCGCAGCGTGTCTGGACCGCAAGGCCGGCCTTCGCGAACGCCTGGTAACGGCGGCGGAGCTTGCCGGCCGCGAGGATGTGACTCCCACCGCCCAGGCCGTGTACGCCCAGGCGCTGGAGGCGCTGGCTGCACTGACGCCGCAACAGCAATCGGCCCGCGAGGACGCCGGCGCATGGCACGCAGCGGCCGCGCTGGTCTTGGTGCTGGCAGTGCTGCTGACGCTCGTGCCCGTCGTGGGCCTGTCGCAGGAGGATGCCCGTGTTTCACAACTCGTCGAGGCCGTGCCCACGATGTCGGCCCAGCAGCGGGCGCAACTGACCGAGGCGTTTCGCCAGGCGGCGCTTGCGGCGGCGAAGGACGCCAATGTCGCGGCCGAGCTCGCGCGGGCGGCCGCGGTCGTGGAGGTGCAGGACGCGCAGGAATTGCAGAAAGTGCTCGCGAAGCTTCGCGCCATGGGCTACCAGCCGCTCGACTCGCTGCCCGCATCAGTGCTGGCGGCCGCGGGCATCAGGCCCAAGGGTGCCGCCCCCGTTGCCACGCCGCCGCCGATTGCCGGTGACGCCAATCGCAGCATCGCCGCCCGCGGCGGCGAAGGCGCCGTCCGTGTCTATGACCCCGCCTATGCCGCGATGGTCAAGGCGGCGGCCTCGTCGCCGGCGATGACCGCTCCGGCCATGACGACGTTCGAGGACGCCTGGTCGGCCGCCCGTGCCCGCGCCGCTTCCGCCGCCCGCCGCGGGGACATTCCGCCGCAGTACCAGCAGCTCATTCGGGATTACTTCGGGAGCAGCGTAGGGGTTACAGAACGCAGCCCATAGACATGCTTTTGGCCCTTCGGGCCTAAAAGCATGGCACCCTTTCTCCATGGCACCCTTTCCCTGTGGCACCCCATTCATCTACATCATGGACATCATTACGGGCCAGGCGTCGTCGGCGTAGAAGCGATGGCCGCCGTTGCCTTCGACGAGGCGGCAGCGGTCGCCGGCGCCGAGGCCCTCGTAGATGCTCTTGAGACGGGCGAACTCGCTGCGGGCGCCCGACAGCGGGAAGATGCCGTCCTCCTTGCCCGACACCACGACGATCGGCCGCGGGGCGTACAACCCCACAACATCGGCCATGTCGGCCAGCGGGTAGAGGCCCGGGATGAAGTTGCACATGCAGTGGAAGACCGACATGAGCGACTGGCGGAACGTGCTGAAGCAGCACGAGGGCATCGCCATCTTCAGCCGCGGCAGCAGCGAGGCGAACATCGTCACCGTGCCGCCGCCGGAGTTGCCCATGACGCCGACGCGGCCCATGTCCACGTCGCCGCGCGACTCGAGATAGTCGATGCCGCGGTCGACGTCGAACACCCGCTCGCCGATCAGCGTGCGGCCGAGCATCATCGCGTGCACCACGGCCTGGTGGCAGAGGTAGTCGAAGCTTGCGGGGATGAGTGTTTCGCCGCGCTCGCCAAACGATCGCTGCTCGATGCAGAGGGCGGCGATGCCGCGGGCCATGCAGCCGATGCCGAAGTCGCGGTCGCCCTCGATGGCCAGCGGCTGGCTCTCGTCCTGGCGCGTCACGCCGATGGAGTTGTGCATGCCGGTGGAGTGGCCCTGCAGGCAGATGAAGAAGCGGTACGGCGGGCGGGCGTTCTTCGGCAGGCAGACGTAGGCGGGCACGTCGCTGCCGGGCTCGGCCGTGAAGACGATCTTCTCGATCGTGCCATGCTCATGCGGCCGCGTCCACAGCGAGCGGACGTTGAGGGGCACGCGGCGGCCGATCTGGAGATCGAGCCCCAGCACGCCGGCCAGTTTCGGGGCCAGCGCCGCCTGCCACGCCCGCACGTCGCCGCCGGTGTAGGCGTGCGACGGGGTGATGCTCTTCATCATGAGCTGGTGCTGGATCGACGGCGAATAGTTGAACGCAGTGGTCATAGCGGATTTCCTTCCGGAAGCTTGAACGCGGCCGGCCGCGGCCAGTTTCGCCGATTCAGGAGCGGCCTCAGCTCAGCGTCACGGTGATCGTCTTGAACTCGCCGTTGCGGACGCGCGAGGCGAGGTCGCTGCCCAGGCTCTCGCCGTCGACGTGGATCGTCGTCCCGGCGTCGTCGACGAGATCGATGGCCGACGCGCGGGCGCCGATGGGGCCGTACGTGTCCACGCCCGCGGCATTGGTATACGTCACCAGCGTCTTGCCCAGCAGCACGAAGGCATAGTGGTGCGCGGGCAGCTCGGCCTCCACGTTTCGGCCGTTGCGGAGGAAGCTCACCTTGCGGGCCGAGGCGGCGAACAGCCAGCCCGGCAGCACGGGGGCGAAGCGGAGCGAGAGGCGCCCGTCGTCGTCGAGGCGGAAGGGCTGGGGCCCCAGGTTCATGTAAAGCCACATCGATACGAACTCGGCCGTCGCCCCGCTCAGCCGCGCGTAGAAGCCGCCGCCATGCAGCGACTCGTTCGGGTTGGCCGAGCACACGAGGAACGACACGTTCTCCAGGATGGAGCGGCCGTAGACGGCGGCGTCCTGGAAGCAGATGCCCGCCTTGCGGAAGTCGTCGAAGAACTGCTCGCCCAGCCCGCTGCGAAGCAGCTCGAGCAGGTACTTGTATTCCATATGCAGCCAGATGGATTCATTCTCCAGCCAGCCCGGGGTGAAGCTCGTCACGCGGCCCAGTTGGCGCGGCTGGTCCTTCAGCGACGCACACACCTTGTACATGCCCAGCTTGGCGTCATACAGCCCCGACGAGCGGACGGCCTGGTACTGTTTCACGGCCTCGTCGCGCGCGGCGATGCGGAGGTAGTGCATGGGCGCTTCGAGGAACGGCACGGTCGGCGTCTGCGTGAAGCGGCGCGGCACGATCACCACGCGTCCGCCCTCCTCGCCCTGGTCGAACTCGACCATGTCGTGCCAGAAGTAGCCGTTGATCACGCCGGTCGCGGGGTCCATCGCCCGCTCGATGCCCGCCCGCAGCTTGGCCGCGGCCGCCTTGAGGAAGCCGCGGATGTACGTCATCGACAGGGCGCGCTCCGCCCCGCGGATGCCCTGGGTCACCGATTCGCGGTAGCGTTCCTTGGCCGTGTTCGAGCGGTCCCAGAATTCGAAGGCCTTGTCGGCGGCGGCGCCCGTTTCCTTCAGGATCCGCTTGAGTTCGCGGATGAACCGCGCGACCTCCACCGGCACGTCCACGCTGGCGAAGGCCTTCTTGTTGCACGCCTCCAGCAGGAACGTCACCAGGCGGTAGAGCTCGATCGTCTCGTTGGTGCTCGAGCCGAAGATGCCGGGGATGCCATTGATGGAATCGTCCCAGTTCGGCCGCCCCGCTTCCATCTCCACGCCCACGCCGAAGGGGTCGAGCGTGGCGAGCTTGACGGCGGCCAGGCACAGCAGCTTGCCGGCCAGGCACGTGTGGTAGACATCGCCCTTGCCGTTTCGCGTGCGGACGCAGTCGTCCAGCCAGCTCTGGGCCTTGAGCTTCTCCTCGTCGTGCGTGAGGTTGTTCGAGTGGAACGGCTTGCCGTCGCGCAGCACGAACCGCTGGCTCCGCGGGTTCACCTGCACGCAGGGCTGGTAATACGTGTACTGGCGGTTGCCGACGAGCAGGTCCTCGAGGCCCTCGGGGAACAGCGACAGGTAGCTGTCGAGGAAGTCGAGGTTGTAGAACCAGTGATCGCTCCAGTAGCCCTCGCCGAAGTTCACGTTCTCCACGCGGCGGCTGCGGGAGATCGCCTGGGCCAAGAGGTCCATGGGGCCCGACGCCGTCGCGATGTTGTGCTCGGCCAGGGCCGTCAGCACCCCGCCCGGCGAGAAGGGCTTGGTCAGCAGCTTGCGGATCGCCGCCCGCTGCGGTTCGTCGGCGATGGCCGAGGCCAGCACCGCGTCCATGCCGGCGGCATCTTGCAGCTGGAAGTAGCTGCCGCGGAGGCGCAGCGGGTTGTAGCCGTCCAGCTGCAGCAGGTTCATGAAGTAGAAGATCGCGCTGTCGCGGACGTCGGGGTTGAACCAGATGTCGTTGCGGCGGTTCTGGGCCACGTCGCGATAGTTGCCGTTGCCCTGTGACCAGAAGGCGGGCTCGACGACGATGTGGTTGTAGTCGCGTTCCATGTCGCCGTGCACGCGCCCGAACACGTTGAAGACGTGCTTGCGGCCGGTGGCATCGGCGAGCGTGACGGGCAGGCCGCCGCGGAGCGTGTTGTCCAGGTACGTCAGGCGGCAGTAGTTGTCGAAGTCGCCGCAGGATGAGAAGGTCGCGGCGTTGTTGAGGATGCCGCCCATCACCTGCTCGTTCTGCGCGAGCTTGGCCGCAAACCAGTCGGGCGCGGCGCAGCGGGCGGCGAACTCTTCCACGCGCCGGCTGTCGTTGGCGTGGCCGAAGACGGCGTGGATTTCCTTCGCCTCGCCGGCGGCCAATTCCAGCGTCGCCGCCGTCATCGCGCAGGGCGTGTAGTTCTCGAACGTCTGCGTCGCCGGCAGGCGGTACGGCGTGGCGGCGGCGAAGGCCGCGGGAGTGTTCAGATCGGTCCGCGGTCCGAAGATGGCCGCGGGGTCGATGATCGCCGGCAGCAATTTGCCCGCCGCGTCGAAGAAGGCCGAGAACGTGCCGCCGTGGTCGATCTCGTCCTGCTCGGGACGGTCGGTGATCTGGATCTTGAGCTTGTAGACGGGGACGTTCCGCTGGTAGTTGCTCACGCCCACCCACGCCTCGGACGTGCAGGACATCAGCTTCACGTGCCCCTGCAACAGGCCGTACGATTTCACGTACGGCAGGCCGTCGGCGATCTCGATGGCCAGCGGGCTGGTGCCGATGTTTTCCACCCGCACTCGGCGGGCCATCGCCGGGAAGATCTCGCCGGGGACGGTGATGAACGTCACTTCCGTGCGAAGCCCCAGGGCGGGGTTGGTTTCCACCAGCTTCACGAAGGCCGGGCCGTAGATCATCTGGTTGGTGCAGCCGTCGCGATCGTTCTCGGTCGAGGGACGGAAGGGCTCGTACACGCGGCCTTGCGGCACCTTGAGGAAGGTGCGGAAGCCCACCAGCGGCGTGAGCTGATACGACCGGTTGGCCGAGTGGAATTCGAGGATGCCCTTGTCCTTGTCCTCGGGCCCGAACGACGAGATGCACTGCCCGCGGTTGGTGTAGAAGGCCCACATCGGGATGCCGTCCAGCCCGGCGATAGCAGGGAAGAAGCTCGAGAATGCCCGGGCCTCGTTGTAGTTGTCGATGACCGTCAGGCCGGTCTCGGTGAAGGAATAGCGTGCTTTCATCTTGGCTCCTGGGGTGGCGTTCTAAAAGCCACCACAAAGAGCACAAAGATCACAAAGACAGTTCAATGCACCGCCGATTCGGATTCTGGCGCCGCCCTCTGACCATCGACGGCCAGGGCGTGTTACGTCGCCAAGAGTTGCCGCTTGCTTCTGCATTCCTTTGTGTTCTTTGTGTCCTTTGTGGTGAGATTCTTTATTGCGTTACGACTCCCGCTTGAGCGGCCGGGCCATCAGGGCGCTGAGGGCGTCGGCGGCGCGGACGCCGTTGAACAGCACGTCGTACACGCCCTGAGTGAGGGGCATCTCGATCTGGTGCCGCTGGGCCAGCTCGACCACGCTGGTGGTGGTGGCCACGCCCTCGACGACGGACTCGGTGGCGCCCAGGGCCTCGGCCACCGTCTTGCCCTTGCCGATGGCCTCGCCGAACGAGCGGTTGCGGCCGACGGGGGAGATGCACGTGGTGACCAGGTCGCCCATGCCGGCCAGGCCGGTGAAGGTCTCGGCCTTGGCGCCCATGGCCAAGCCCAGGCGGGTGATCTCGACCAAGCCCCGGGTGAGCAGGGCGGCCTTGGCGTTGTCGCCTGCGCCCAGGCCGTCCAGGATGCCCGCGGCGATGGCGATGACGTTCTTGGTGGCCCCGGCCAGCTCCGTGCCGATCACATCGGGGTTGGTGTATACGCGGAAGTACGGGCGGCTGAACGACTGCTGCACGCGGGCGGCCAGGGCCGCGTCGGCCGACGCGACCGTCACCGTGGCCGGCAGCTGGCGGGCCACCTCCGGGGCGATGCACGGGCCCGACAGCACCGCCAGCGGCCTCGAACTGCCGGCTGGGCCGTCCAAGGCGTCGGCCAGCACCTGCGAGGGGCGAAGCAGCGTCTTGTTCTCGATGCCCTTGGCGACCGAGCAGATGGGCAGGCCCTTGCCGGCGTGGGGGCGCAGGCGGTCCCACACGCGGCGGATGAACTGCGTGGGCACGGCCGAGACGGCCAGGTCCGCGCCGGCCAGTGCGAGCTTGTCGTCGGCGGTGATTTCGATGGCGTTGGGGATGGCCAGGCCCGGCAGGAAGTGGCGGTTCTCGCGCAGCTGCGCCATCTCGGCCGCGTTCTTGGGGAACGCCGACCACAGCCTGACGCGCGCGCCGTTCTGCGCCATCATCACCGCGCACAGCGTGCCCATCGCCCCATCACCGATAACAGAAATCATCTCCGGCATGGCGACAAGTTAACCGCCCGCCGCGAAAAAGTCCACCCGGCGAAGAACCGTAGGGTGGGCAGGCTTGCCCACCATTCGCCTTCGATGATCGACGTGTCTACTCCGTGGCCCATCCTCGGTGCTGTGGCCGATGACGACGGCGCCGCCGGCGGCATGGAAGAGGGGCATTCGGGCTTGCCTGCCGATGTTCGGGTTCGATTTTCCAACCCTGATTTGCGGGTGGGGGTTTTGTTGGTTGCCTCGGCGGGCAAAGCCGCTAGAATTCGGGGCGGCGAGTCGGGACGCGACCGCGGCAAGGACCGGCCGCGAGGCGAACGCCTGCGCCCAGGGAGCGAAAAGGACGAGATGCCCCAGGAATTCTTCATCAAGGAACTGCCCAACGGCATGACGCTGCTGGGGCAACGGATGGAGCACGTGTCGTCGACGGCGATGTCGATGCTCGTGCCCTGCGGGGCGGCGCACGACCCCGCCGGCCAGGAAGGGGCGGCCTCGGTCTTGTGCGAGTGGTGCTTCCGCGGCGCCGGCCCGCGCGACAGCCGCCAGCTCAACGACGCCCTGGATTTCCTCGGCTGCCAGCACAGCGAGAACGTCCTCAGCGAGCAACTGCAGTTCTCGGCCGCCCAGTTGGGCCGCAACCTCCCCGACGTGGTGGCGATCTACGCCGACATCCTCCGCCGCCCCCGCCTGGACGACGACACCTTCGAGCCCTGCCGCGACCTGGCCCTGCAGGACCTGGAGGCCCTGGAGGACGAGCCCGCCCGCAAGTGCAACATCATCCTCCGCGACAAGTTCTACCCCAGCCCGCTGGGGCGCAGCGTGTACGGCGAGCCCGCCTCGCTGGAGGCCCTGGCCGCCCCGGCCGTGCGCGATCACGCCCGCGGCCGCCTCACGCCGCAGGGCGCCATCCTCGCCGTCGCCGGCGCGATCGACTGGCCCGCCTTCTGCGCGCTGGCCCAGCGGCACTTCGGCGACTGGTCCGGCCCGGCCCCGGCCGCCATCGACACCGCGCCCGCCGTGGGCGGCGTGACCTTCGTGCACAAGGAGACCTCGCAGACGCACCTGGCCTTGGCCCACGAGGCCGTGCCCGCGGATCATCCTTCTTATTATGCCGCCCGCCTGGCCGAGAGCGTGCTGTCGGGCGGCATGAGCAGCCGGCTGTTCACCGAGGTTCGCGACAAGCGCGGCCTGGCGTACCACGTCTCCAGCCGGTACCACAGCCTCAAGCACCTGGCGGGCATGTTCACGTACGCCGGCGCCGGGCCCCAGCAGGCCCAGGAAACGCTGGAGGTGACGGTCCGCGAGCTGCAGCGGCTGAGCGAGGGTATTGGCGAGGACGAACTGGAACGATCGCGCGTGCAGCTCAAGGCCGGGCTGATCATGCAGGGCGAGAGCACCCCCGCCCGGGCGGGCGCCCTGGTGGGCGACTGGTACCACCTCGGCCGCCTGCGCAGCCTGGAAGAGCTGTCGGCCGCCATCGAGAACACGGGCGTGAACGACATCCTCGACTACCTGCGACAGTACCCCCCGCGGCGATTCACCATGCTCGTCGTGGGGCCGTCCCCGCTGGACGCCAAGGCGGTGGAGGCATGATGGAATTCAAGCACGTGCAACTGCCCAACGGCCTGTCCATCGCGGCGGAGAGGAACCCCGACGCGGCCACCATCGCCACGGGCTTCTTCGTCAAGACGGGCAGCCGCGACGAGACGCCCGAGATCCTCGGCGTGAGCCACTTCCTGGAGCACATGGTGTTCAAGGGCACGGCCCGCCGCAGCACGTGGGACGTCAACCGCGAGTTCGACGAGATGGGCGCCGACTACAACGCGGGAACCACCGAGGAAAACACGATCTACTACGCCTCGGTCCTGCCGGAGTTTCAGGGGCGGGTGATCGAACTGCTGGCCGACATCCTCCGCCCAGCCTTGCGGCAGGAGGACTTCGACACCGAGAAGAAGGTCATCCTCGACGAGATCAGCGTATACGACGACCAGCCGCGATTCCGCGTGTACGACAAGCTGATGTCGGAGTTCTTCGCCGGCCACCCGCTGGGCAACGAGATCCCCGGCACGCGGGAGTCGGTCGCCGCCCTCACGCGCGAGCAGATGCAGGCGTATTTCAACCGCCGCTACGTGCCGGCAAACATCACCGTGGTGGCTGCCGGCAAACTGGACTACGACCGCCTGGCGGCGCAGGTGGCCGAGCTGTGCGGCCGCTGGCCGGCGGTGGCGGCCTCTCGCGCCACCCCGCCGACGCCGGCAACGCGGGCGCGGAAGATCATCGCCGACAGCAAGGTGACGCGGCAGCACATCGGCCTGATGTCGTCGGCGCCGACGGCGCAGGACGAGCGGCGATGGGCCGCGCAGATCCTGACGACGATCCTGGGCGACAGCACCGGCAGCCGGCTGTTCTACTCGCTCGTGGAGCCCGCGCTGGTGGACGAGGCCGCCGTGGCGTACAGCCCGATGGACGCCGCCGGCGTGTTCGTCACGTTCCTCTCGTGCGACCCGGGCAATGCAACGCAGGTGCTGGACATCACGCACGAGGAGTTCCGCAAGTTCCTCTCGGGCGGGCCGACCGCGGCGGAGATGCAGGCGGCGAAGAACAAGATCGCCTCGGGCCTCACGCTCAAGGGCGAGCTGCCGATGGGCCGGCTGAGCGACGTGGGCTTCGATTGGATCTACCGCAGGCAGTACCAGGAGCTGGCCAGGCAGATCGACCGCATCTTCGCGGTCACTGCCGACGAGGTCATCGAGTGCGCCCGCCTGCACGACCTCACGCACAACACGCTGCTGGCGCTGGGGCCGCTGGAAACGCTGTAGTCTGCAGGTGGGCAGGTTCGCCCGCCGAATATGGATGGAGCAGGTACCATGGATGGTCGCACGATTGGGCTGGAGTTCAAAGGTCTGCGCGTGACGGTGGTCGGGCTGGGCCGCTTCGGCGGCGGCATCGGCGTGACGCGCTGGCTGTGCTCGCAGGGGGCGAAGGTCACCGTCTCGGACAAGGCGCCCCCGGAAGAGCTCGTCGAGTCGATCCGCGCGCTGGAGGGCCTGGACGTCACGTTCCACCTCGGCGGCCACCTCGACGAGGATTTCCTCGGCACCCAGCTGCTGGTGGTGAGCCCGGCCGTGCCGCCGGAGATGCCGCTGCTCCGCCGCGCCGTCGCCGCGGGCGTCCGCTGGACGACGGAGATGAACCTGTTCCTCGAGCGGTGCAACGCCCCCATCGTTGGCATCACCGGCAGCGTGGGCAAGAGCACGACCACCGCGATGGTCGGCGCGATCCTGGCCACGAAATATGTCACGCACGTGGGCGGCAACATCGGCCGCAGCCTGCTCGATACGCTGGGCGAGATCCGCCCCCAGCACGTGGTGGTGCTGGAGCTGTCGAGCTTCCAGCTGGAGCAGCTGCCCATGGTTCGCGTCGCGCCGCGCGTGGCGCTGGTCACCAACCTCGCCCCCAACCACCTCGACCGCCACGGAACGCTGGAGGCGTACGGCGAGGCGAAGAAGAACCTCTTCCGGTTTCAGTCGGCCGACGACGTGCTCATCCTCAACGCCGACGATCCGATCGTCGCCGCCTGGGGCGTCGAAGCGCCCAGCCGCGTGGAGTACTTCACCGGCGGCGCGGCCAAGACGGTGCCCTGCGAGCCATTCGAGCTCAACGTGCCGGGCAGCCACAACCAGGCCAACGCCCAGGCCGCCTGGGCCGTGGGACGCAACGTGGGCGTATCGCGCGAGGCGGCGGCCGCGGCCTTGAAGCAGTTTACCGGCCTGCCGCACCGGCTGCAGTTCGTCACCGAGCGCCGCGGCGTGCGGTACTACAACGATTCCAAGTGCACCACGCCGGGCGGCGCAATGGTGGCGCTGGACGCCTTCGCGCCTCGCTCGGCCGTGATCATCGTCGGCGGTTACGACAAGGGCTCGGCCTTCGGCGACTTCGGCAAGGCGCTGGCGGCCAAGGCCAAGGCCGTGGTGGCGCTGGGCGTGACGCGCGAGAAGATCCTCGCCGCCACCGAGCTCTGCTGCCAAGGGCCCCTGCCGGTGATCCGCCGCGCCGAGACATTCCCCGACGCCGTCGCCGCGGCGATGCAGCTTGCCCAACCCGGCGACGTGGTGCTGCTCTCCCCCGCCTGCGCCAGCTGGGACATGTTCAACAACTACGAGCAGCGCGGGGAGTTGTTCGCCAAGCTCGTCACCGCGCCGTAGAGACCGCTACGCCTGCGGACCTTGCGCCTGGCGGTTGACCATCTGCCACAGCGAGATCCAGCCGTCGTACTGCTGCGGGGTGAGCGTGGCGTCCTTGCCATGATCGATATGATGGCGCACGGCCCGCAGCCAGCGTCGCGTGCGGCGGGGCAGGGCGACCCGCTCGTTCACTACCAGGCCCGTCACCATCTGGCACTCGTGCCGGCGGCTGATGCGAAGCTTGCGGTCCTGGTGCAGATGGTAGCCATACTCGGCGATGATCTTCTTGGTCGAGCCGATCACCCCCGTGATGCAGCCGCGATCTTCCGCGGCGAAGCTGAAGGTCATGTCATCGGCATAGCGGGTGTAGGAGGCGTTCAAGCTGGCCGCCAGGCCCGCGAGGCGGGCGTCCATGCGATAGTTCAGCAGGTTGCTGAGCCGCGGACTGGTGGGCGCGCCCTGGGGCAGTGCGTTGCGATGCGTGCACCATCGGGTCAGCAGGTCGGCCGCGGCGGCATCCCAGCCGCAGTCGAGAAAAAAGTCCTTCACGCGAGGTGCGAGGGTGGAGGTGAAGAAATCACGGATGTCCATGCGGACAAGCACGGCCTTGCCCACGTGCGGCAGCGAGTTATGCACCATCGACCGGCCCTTCTGGAAGCCCATGCAGCCGGTGTGGCAGACGAGCCTGCCCAGGACCCGCCGCAGCAGTCGCCGCTGCAGTTGCATCAGCGGCCCCTGGGGCGCACAGATATGCCGCTGCCCCGAGCCTCGTTTGGGTATCGTGTACTCGCGGTAGGCCATGGGAATGCTACGGAGTTCCTCCTCGCCCATGCCCAGGCGGCGGGCAAGCTCGGCCACGCCCAGAACGCCCAGCGAGGCCCTGCGCGGAGGCGCGATTTCTTCTGCCCCTTGCGGCCGGCGGTTCGAACGCCCGGTGAGGAAATCCCAGAATCCCATGGTGCCGCCGATCTCAAAAGTACAGGCCGCGCGGGGCGGCCTGGCTGCCTTGCTTCTGGTGCGACCAGAACGTCACGATCTCATGCAATTCATCACGTCCCGGCTGACGAAACATCAGCCTGTGCTCTGCATTGGAGCACCGCCAAGACAGCGCAGGGATTGTATGAGCCGTCGCCTGGCAGATCAAGCGGACTGCGGATCAGCTCCATGGATGGTGACGCCATTCTGCCTGCGGTCCATCGCGATGACAGATCTGTTGTGGGCTACAGCAACCCGTCGCGGAGGTCTTCGTCGAGCTGCTGCGCGCGGTGGTTCTGGTAGTTGGCACGGGCATCGTCGTGGAACTTGTTCAGGGGCGAGGCCAGGTCGACGCGCATCAGCAGCAGGACGGCCAGGCACGCGGCGGCCTGGGCGAGATGATGCATCCTGCCGGCCAGGCGCAGCATCAGCGGCGGGCGCGGGCGGGCGATGCGCAGCGCCGCCGTCTGCGGCAGGGCGCGGACATCGTGATGCAGCGCGGCGATAGCGTGACGATTCGCCTGCATCAGCAGACTCTCGCTGTGCGGCTGCGTGCGGAGCATCAGCAGGCTCGCCTGCAGCCTGCCCGCGCCGTCGAGGCGCGCCCGGCAGCGGGGGCAGGCGTCGACGTGCCGCTGCATCCAGCCCTCCAGCGGCCGGGCTGCACCGGCAGTGGCCGCAGCCAAGCCAGCCAGCAGGGAGCGGCACGGATTCCTACGCGGAAACAGGTTCATGGCTCATCCTCCGGCCGGGCCATCCACTGCGAGAGCAGCGCGATCGCCCGACAGCGGTAAACCCTGGCGGCCACGGTGGAGATACCGAGGATATCCGCCGCCTCGCGGTACGACAGGTCGGCCAGGTCTTTGAGCAGCACGACGTTCCGCAGGGGCTCGGGGAGGCGGGCGATGTGCCGCTGCAACTCGTCGCGGAGGGCGGCGGCATCGAGATCGCTGGCATCGTGGTGCTCGCGCGGGGCCCGCGCGGCGATGGCCTCGCAGGCCTGCTGATGCAGCCTCCGGCGACGAAGCATGGTGATGGCGACGTTGGCCGACGCGCGAAAGAGGAACGCCTTGACGTTGTCCGGTCGGCGGGCCTGGGGCAACGAAGAGAGCTGGACGAACGCGTCCTGGTACGCGTCGCATACATCCTGCTCGTTCTGAAGAATCCGCCACAGCATGGCCACCAGCGCCTGCCCGTGCTTCTGCATCGCCGACAACACCCAATGCCGCGCGGGGCCGACGGCAGCGGCGGCGGTGTCCCAGGTGAGCCTCAGGTTGATGGCTGCAGGGTCCAAGGCGTCTTCCTTTTCTGATATTATGACGCGCGAAAGCGGAAAATGTTACACGCGACGGCGAAATCCTGTAACGCCCGGCCGCGCCGCGCGTCGTGCTTGCAGACCGTCTCGGGCGCCGGCCTCGAAGGCCTCCGCCCAGGACACGTGGGTGCACCATGACTGAACCTCAAACCGATCGTCCCGCCGACAAGGCCGATGCCTATGACGTGGTGGCCCTGGTGGCTGAACTACTCACGCGGGCGGTGCAGGCCGGCGCGAGCGACGTGCACTTCGAGCCCGCGGCGGGCGAGATGTTCGTCCGCTACCGCCTCGACGGCGTGCTGGAGACGGTGGAGAAGCTGCCGGCCGCCATCGCCGAGAACGTCGTCTCGCGCCTCAAGGTGCAGGCGGGCCTGCTCACCTATCGCAACGACATCCCGCAGGAAGGCCGGCTGGAGCTTCCCCCTGCCGGCGGCAAGGTGACCGACACGCGCCTGGCCGTCTTTCCCACCATTCGCGGCCAGCGGGCGGTGGTGCGGCTGTTCTATGATGAGCCCGCGCTGGCCGACCTCGACCGCCTGGGCTTTTCGCCGCCGGTGGCCGCGGCGCTGGAGGAAGCCTGCGACGCCAGCCAGGGCGTCTTCCTGCTGACGGGCCCTTCGGGCAGCGGCAAGAGCACGACGCTGGGAGCGCTGCTCCGCCGCATCGCCAGGAAGTTCCCGGGCAAGAGCATCGTCACGCTGGAGGACCCGGTCGAGCGGCGCATCGAGGGCGTGACGCAGATCGAGATCACGCCCCACGGCGCGATGACCTACCCCACCGCCCTGCGGTCGCTGCTGCGGCAGGACCCGCAGGTGCTGATGATCGGCGAAATCCGCGACGCCGCCACCGCCCGCATGGTCGTCGAGGCCGGCCTCACCGGCCACGTGCTGATGAGCACGCTGCACAGCGGCACGCCGGCCGGGGCGCTGCTGCGGCTGCTGGAGATGGGCATCGAGCCCTACCAGATCACCAGCAGTATCGCCGCGGTTCTGAACCAGCGGCTGGTGCGGCGGCTGTGCGATCGCTGTGCCGTCGATCGCAAGGGGCCGCGCCGCCCCATCGGCTGCCCGCACTGTTTCGGCACCGGCTATCGCGGGCGCGTGCTGCTGGCCGAACTTGTCCGCCTGCAGGGCCCGCTGCGCGCGGCCATCCTGGCGCGGGCGGACCTCGAGCAGATTCAGCAGTTGCTGGCCGGCAGCGGGCACGAAGGCCTGCGCGAGCACGGCCGCCAGCTCGTGGAGCAAGGCGTGACGACCGAAGAAGAACTTGCCCGGGCGATCGGGCAAGGCTGAGGCTTGTTATCTTGCGTGTCTTCCTTTGAATTGGAATTGGTTTCGTATTTCGTGCTTCGGATTTCGAGTTTTCCTGGAATGGCGTAGAGCAACATCGGCTGCGCCACCAGAATAGGAAGCATCACATATGCCTCTATTCGAATACGAGGCCCTGACGTCCTCGGGGCGGATGATGAAGGGAACGCTGGAGGCGGCGTCGCCTCAGCAGGCGAGGCTGCTGCTGGAGGAGATGCAGCTGAAGGTGAACTCGCTGGAGCCGGCCGCAACACGCGGCCCCTCGGGAGGCATCGGCCGCAGCGAGTTCATCCTGTTCAACCAGCAGTTGGCGTCGATCACCAAGGCGGGCATCCCGCTGGAAGGCGGCCTGCGGCAGCTGTCGCAGGACGTGCAGTCGCCGGCGATGCGGCGGCTGGTGGTCTCGCTGGCCGACGACCTGGCCGCGGGCACGCCCGTCGAGGAGGCCTTCGAGAAACACCGCGCCCAGTTCCCGCCCCTGTACGGACTGATCGTGAAGGCGGGCGTGCAGTCGGGCCGCCTCAGCGAGATGCTGACCAGCCTCAACCGCCATCTCGAGGTCTCGACCATGACCCGGCGGATCATCTTCGATGCCGTGGCCTACCCGCTGGTGGTGCTGTCGATCGCCGCGGCCTTGCTGACGGCCGTGGTGTACATCGTCATCCCGTCATTCAGATTGCTGTTCGAAGGCATGGGACTTCAACTGCCTGCGATGACGAGGTTCGTCATGAGCCTGCCCGACTCGCTGCACATCTTCTGGCTGTCGGTGGCGGGCGTGGCGCTGGTGGCGGCAACGACCTCGCTGGTGCTTCGCGGCACGGCGGGGTTTCAGCGAATGATGCAGGCGATCTACCTCCGCGTGCCGGTCGTGGGCCGGTTGTACCATCGGGGCCTCCTCAGCCGCCTCTCCGATGCGATGGCCCTGCTGGTGGGCGCGGGCTGCGACCTGCCCACCACCGTGCGATTGGCCGCGGGCACCACCGGCTCTCACGCGATGGCCGACGAATGTGAGCGCGTCGCCGCAGCCGTCGAACGTGGCGAGGGCCTCTTCCAAGCCGGGCAGCAATGCCGCATCGTGCCCCCGCTGGTGTTCTATTCGATGCAGTTGGGCTCGCAGCGCGGCGAACTGCAGGAGAACCTCTACAGCCTGTCGGACATGTACGGCCAGCAGGTTCGCGCCTCGCAGGCCCGCCTGCAGGCGCTGCTGTTGCCGCTGATGCTGATCTCGGTGGGAACGATCATCGGCCTGATCGCCTGCGGATTGTTCCTGCCCATGGTCAGCATGATCCAGGCCGTTGGAGGGGGGCTAGGATGATCATTGCGATCTCAGCGATGACCGACGCGGAGATGGATACTTGGATCTTCGCCACCGTGCTGGGCCTGCTCGTGACGGGGGCGATAGCACTGCTGATCGTCGGCCTGTCCCGGCCGTCCGGGCTGGCCCGCTCGGCGGCGATGGTGCTGCTGCTGGCGCTGCTGCTGGCGGCATCGATGACGCTGTCCATCTTGCTCGGCGGCCTGCTCTTCATCGGTCTGATTGCGGTCTGGATTCATATTGTCCTCGTTTCGCGGCGGGTGACGGCGATGACGGTGTTCTGCACGCTGGGGGCGTGTACGCGGCAGAACCTGCCCCTGCCGACGGCGCTGGAGGCCGAGGCCATGGGCCGCAGCGACCCGGGGCGGCGAGTGCTGCATCAGATCGCCAACCTGCTTTCGCAGGGCATGCCGTTGAGCGAGGCGCTGGCCAGGGGATACCCCAAGTGCCCCGGTTTCGCGCGGGCCATGGTGGCGGCCGGCGAGCGGATGAACCAGCTGCCGGCGGCGCTGGAGAAGGTCCAGGCCCAGATGGCGGCGCAGTCGCAACAGGACCGTCGCATCCAGCCGGTGCACCCGCTATACCCGCTGGTGGTGCTGGGCTTCGCGGTGTTCCTGGTAACGCTGCTGCTGGTCTTCGTCGTGCCCAGGCTGGCGATGATCTACACCACGACCTCGTCCCAGGGGTCCTATTCGGGAGGCAGCCCGGTCATCGCCGGTTCGGGCCACCACCCCGAGGCTGGCCCTCTGTACGACGCCCCCCTGCCCTGGGCTACGCAGCTGCTGATCGACATCGCCGACGTTGCCGGCGGGCCGATCGTCGGCACGATGCTGACCGTGCTGCTGCTGGCGCTGCCGTGCGTGCTGCTGACGAAGTTTCGGCCGCGGAACCCGCAGCAGCCTTACCTGCTTTCGAGGCTGGGCGACTGGCTCAAGTGGCGCCTGCCGATCCTTGGCTGGTTCGAGCGGACGCTCTCGACACTGCAGACCGTTTCGATGCTGCGGCTGGCGCTGCAGTCGGGCAGCAGGATGGACGTGACGCTGGATTCGATCGCGCAGCTGGACACCAACACCTCGTATCGCCGGCGGCTGGCGAAGTGGCGCACGCGCGTCGTGGCCGGCGAGGATATCAGCGCCGCCGCCCGCCGCAGCGGCGTGGGCGATTCGGTCGCATGGGCATTCGACCAGAGCGTCAACGCGGGCAATGTCCCGTCGGTGCTGGAGATGCTCGAGACCTTCTACCGCACGCGTTACAGCTACCGCGTGAATCTCATGCGGTACATCCTTTGGCCGCTGGTGACGCTGCTGCTGGCCTTGATGATCGGCTTTGTGGTCTTTGCGTTGTTCGCGCCGCTGCCGGCGATGAACGAGGCGATGATGAAGGCGGTGCTGCCATGAACGCACGGCCGAGGCGCCAAGGGTGGATCGTTGTGGAGATCATGATGTCCGTGATGCTGGCGGGCCTGATGCTCGGCATCATGGTGTCGGCCCAGTCGAACACCGCCGAGCTCAACCGCATGCAGATGGCCCGGCAGCAATGCGTGGCTGCGGCCGAGGCCGAGCTCGACAGCTTCAGCGCGCGGGCCGCGCCGCTGGACGCGGCGACGGTCAAGGGCCTGTGGCCGGACCTGAAGATCGAGACCGGCCGGCGGGCGGGCGAGGGCGAGTGGCGCGGCCTCGTGCGCGTGACGGCGACGGCGACGAAGAAGGTTGGCGGAGTCGAGATCAAGGTGGAGTTGCATCGATACGTCGCCGAAGGGGTCGAGCAATGAAACGCAGAGGCATCGGACTGGTCGAGCTGCTGATCGCGATCCCGCTGATCGGCGTGGTGTCGTGGGTGTTGGCGAACGTTTTCGTCTCGTCCTTGCGCGAGCTGCCGGCCTTGCACCGCATGACGCAGGTGCACGTGTCGCTCTGCTCGTTTGCCCAGCGGTTGCAGCGTGACGCCGACTCGGCCACGTCGGTTGCCTGGGCGGGCGATGCCAATGCCCCCGCGAGCCAGGCGGGTGAACTGGCGCTTGTGACCGCATCGGGCCCGGTGGTTTACCGGATTTCCTCGGGGCGGGCGGAGCGATGGGTCGCGTCCGCGGGCGGCCCCCTGCGCGTGGCCGACCGATGGGAGATGCCCGCCTCCCACATTGACATCGAGATCCTCGACGGCGCCGTCAGCCTGACCACGGCCGTGGAGGAAAAGCGGGCGGGCCCTGCGCTGAAGCATCTGGTGCTGCGGCGGCTGATCCGGCCCGGCACGCTGGGCGCGAAGGAGGCGACGAAATGAGGTCGCGCACGGGAGTCATCCTGATGATGGTGCTGGTGACACTGGTGCTCGTGGCGGCGGCAGTGACATCGCTTGCCGCGATCGGGGCGTCGGTTCAGTTCGACAGCGACCGCGAGCGCGCCGCGGCGATGGAGCGCAACGCCACGGCCAGCGCCATCGCCTGGGCGAAGCGGCACGATGTGCCGGCGGCCCCGACGGCGCTGCCGGCGGCCGATCTCCTGGGCCCCGGCGGCGTCCTCACGGTCCAGCGCGACCCGAACTCGGCGTCGCTGATCGTTCGCGTGCAGTTGCGCAGCGGCCGCTTCGGCCTGGACCACACAAGAACGTACGCCGGGCAACAGCGGTAGCGCCGCGGCGTCAAACCTTCAGCACGCCCTTCTGGCCCAGGACGGGTGCGTACTTCTGGCGGATGGGGGCGACCTCGGTGGCGATGAACTCGTCGACCTGCTGCGGCGAGCGGCCGATGAATGAGGCGGGGTTGAGCTCGGCGTCGACGTCGACGGCGTCGAAGAGCGGGTCGTTCTTCAGGCGGTCGATCAGGTCGTTCGCACGGCCGAACTCCTTCACCTGCTGGGCGGCGGCCTGGCTGTGGCGGCGGATCCGCTCGTGCAGTTCCTGGCGGTCGCCGCCGGCCTTCACGCCGGCCATCAGAATGTTCTCGGTGGCCATGAAGGGCAGTTCGGCGGCGATGTGCGCCGCGATGGTCGCAGGGTACACCACCATGCCCTGGGCTACGTTGAGGACGATCCGCAGCGCGGCGTCGGCGGTGAGGAACGATTCC
Source organism: uncultured Planctomycetaceae bacterium (assembly GCA_964616985.1). Taxonomy (GTDB): domain Bacteria; phylum Planctomycetota; class Phycisphaerae; order SM23-33; family SM23-33; genus CAZTVF01. Next base: position 28,861 of record CAZTVF010000012.1, on the reverse strand, counting down.
GACATGGCCAGGCGCTTGTTGGCCGAGTCGTCGAGCGTTCGCTCCAGCCATTGCTCGGCGGCCGTGTGCAGGGGGCTGGCCGAGATGTCCATCAGGAAGCGCGCCAGGCCAGTCGCCCGCTCGCACCGCATGGGGTTGCGCTTGTAGGCCATGGCGCTGGAGCCGATCTGGCTGGTCTCGAACGGCTCTTCAAGTTCCTTGAGGTTGGCCAGCAGGCGAATGTCGTTGCACATCTTGTGCACGCTGGCGCCGATGCCGGCGAGGACCTGCGCGATCGACGCATCGACCTTGCGGCTGTACGTCTGGCCGGTGACGGGTGCGAGGCGCGTGAAGCCGAACTTGGCGGCCACCAGCAACTCGAGCTGCTTGACCTTCTCGTGGTTGCCGTCGAACAGCGCCAGGAAACTGGCCTGCGTGCCGGTGGTGCCCTTGATGCCGCGGAACTCCAGATTGTCCAGGCGATATTCGATGTCGCGCAGGTCGCGGATGAAGTCGTAGCACCACAGCGTCGCTCGCTTGCCGACGGTGACCATCTGGGCCGGCTGGAAGTGCGTGAAGCCCAGGCAGGGCAGGTCGCGGTGTTCCTCGGCGAAGCTGCCAATGGCGTCGATGACGTTGGCCAGCGCGTCGCGGACCACCGCCATCGCCTCGCGGAGGATGATGATGTCGGCGTTGCAGCCGACGTCCTGGCTGGTGGCGCCCAGGTGGATGATGCCGCGGGCCAGCGGGGCCGCGTCGCCGTACGCGTGCACGTGGGCCATCACGTCGTGGCGGAACTTGCGTTCGTACTCCTCGGCCTTGGGGAAGTCGATGTCGTCGAGGTGGGCGGCCAGCTGCGCGATCTGGGCGTCGGTGATCTGCAGGCCCAGCTGCTTCTGCGCCTCGGCCAGCGCCAGCCAGAGCCGGCGCCACGTGGAGAACTTCTTCTGCTCGCCGAAGAGCTCCTGCATGGCCGGGCCCGCGTAGCGTTCGCCCAGGGGGCTCGAATACGTGTTGCGGTTGGTGTCCATGACCCTGAGTTTATCGGCCGGCGAGGGGGTTGTCATCTTGATTTGGACGCTTGCCGGCCGGACGCCCGGTGCGGTCGCCGCGGGCGTTTGATAAGATGGGCCGATGCGATTCGTGATCCACATGCACAGCGGCAACGGCCCGACGCACTGGGACCTGATGCTGCAGGACGCAGAGGCGCTGGCGACGTGGCAGCTGGCCCAGGCCCCCGCCCTGCAGCCGGGACAGGCCATGCCCGCCAAACGGCTGGCGGATCATCGTACTGCGTACCTCACGTACGAAGGGCCGGTCAGCGGCGATCGCGGCGAAGTGAAGAGATTCGACGAAGGCGAGTACATCACGCTGGCGCGGGCGGCCGACCGGTGGGAGGTGACGTTTGAGGGAAATATGCTGGCGGGGCGATACGAACTGGCGGGTCGTGGGGATGAGTGGACGTTGAAGAGGCTGGCGTAGGCATCGTGCGGCTAAATATTGCGGATTGCACAGAGGCCTCAGAGGTATGAAGACTGCGCGGTGCCACCCCCAAACGAGTTTTGGGGTGGCACCGAACCGGGTTCGATTGCCCGTGGATGGCAGCGGGCTTGGCGTTAGAACACGTGGACTCCGTCGACGAGGGGGATGTTCTCAATCGGTTGCACGCGGAGGGTCAGCGATTCGGTCCCCACGTCGATGCCGATGATGCGGATGACCCTGCCGTTGATCCGGCTGGGCAGGTCGGTCTTCATCGGCTCGCCGTCCATGGCGGCCAGGACGCGGCTGAGCATGGCCGGCAGGTCCATCACCATCTCGACATCGCCGGAGGCGAGCCGCGTGGCGGCCGGGCCGCTGCGGGGCGTCAGCGAGCGGCGGAAGTTCTCGAGCTGCTGGCGGACGAAGGAGTCGGGGATGGGTAGCGACCCCAGCCGCAGGCGGCCGTGACCGACGCGGAGGCGGCCGTCGGGGAGGAACTCGAACGTCAGGCCGACCGAGAGCACCTTGTCGAGGTCCTTGAGGCGGATCATCAGGACGACCTCGCCGTCTTTGAACGCCACCGCGGGGTCGGCTAGGCCGCGACTTTCCATGAGCTGGCGGACACTGCCGCGGCGGCCTTGGGGCGTCTGGGCGGCGATCTCGTCCAGCGAGGCGAGATACGCGTTGAGCTCATCCTGCGTGAATCGGACCGCGAAAGGCTGCGGTAGCTGGGCCTTCTCCCAGTACTGCTCGACGGCCTTGGCGGCGAATTTCTTCGCCGACGATTCCCGCGTCTGCGGCGGCAGCTGCGCGGGCTGATAGTCGGAGGGCACGTGGCTGGCGATGACGTAGAGCGTCGCCGCCGCGGCCGCGACGCCCACGGCTGCCAGCAGGAGAATGCGGGTCAACAGTTTGTGAAGTCTCATGGTGTTTCCGGGCAGGCGAACCCGCCGCGCCAAGTGTGCCGCAAGATCAAAGGTAATACAACCCCCCGCGGCACCTGGTTCGCGTGTGGAAAGGCCGGAGACCGAGACTCAAGGTCGCACGAAGCGCCAATGCGGCGACGTGCCGGGCCGCTTCTACACGCGGCGGCCGGCGCGGCGGCGTCGCAGCACCAGCATCCCGGCGCCCGCGGCAAGGACGACCAGCGTTCCGGGCTCGGGCACGGCCGGCGGGGTGGGGTAATAGATCACGTCCATGCCCGTGAGACTCTGCCCGTTGACGATGGTCGAACTGATCGCGTGAAAGCCGATGGCGCTATCGGCCCGGTCGCTTTCGCTGCGGAACTGCGCCAGGTAATCCTCGATGGTGCTGCCCATGGGCAAGATGGTGTCGAACCGCAGTCGGAGGCGGTCGCCGATGCCCAGGCCCTTCTTGGTGGGCGGAGACCACGCCCGCAGGGACATCATGCCCATGTCGTCCTTGAGGCTGTCGCTGTAGCCGGGGAGCCCGTTGAACTCATCGAAACCGAAGTCCACGCCGGAACTGGCGTCCAGGATGCGGGCGTTGGTGAAGATGGCCGTGTGGGTTGCGTCGTTGTAGGTGTCTACGACAAACTCCTTGAAGACGGCAGTACGTTCGGGTGCGATCGAGGTATTGGTGAACGTCATGGTGGCGCCGGCGGCATCGACGGACAGGTCGACGGTGAGGCGAACGTCGCTGAGTTCGGCTCCTTCGACGGGCATGTAGGCCGAGGTGCTGCCGGCAACGATGATGCTGGCGGCGGCGGGCATTGCCGTCGCGGTCAGCAGGATAAGCGTGATGGCTATATGTCTCATGTCGCCCTCTCTGTGGGGTTGCGGAAAGCCTGGGCCTCCACGATGGAAAGGTACGATTCACGGCGGGCATGGCCAAAGAAGTGGAAGAAACTGGCAGGATTTGGCTGGGGTGCGGCCGCCCCGGGCGCGCAAGGGAGCCGCGAGAATGATTGAAGTGTACGATTCAATACTGGGGTGCGGCAAACGCCGGAGAATCGTTTTGGGAAATAGCTTGCCCGCTGCCCCCAACGCTGGGATACTATGCTGTTTCAACCTTTAACAAGTGAAGAGGGCGCTTATGGGAACGATGCTTGCATCCTTGCTGGATCTGCAATCGATTGAACGCCAGTTGGCCCACGTGCGGGGCCGCCTGAAGGCACGAAAGAACGCGGTCGCTACGCAGCAGCGGCGGATCGACCAGCTTACGGCCGACATGAACGCGCTGCGGGAAAAGAGCCTCAACCGCCGCAAGGACGCTGACCACTTCGAACTGGATCTCCGCCAGAAGGAAGAGGAGGTCGCCAAGTATCGCGCCGCCCTCAATACCGCCAAGACCAACAAAGAATACGCGGCCATTCTCACCCAGATCAACACGTTCAAGGCCGACAACTCCAAGCTCGAGGAGCAGGTCCTCAAGATCATGCAGGAGGTCGACGCCATCAAGGCCGACGCCGAAAAGCTCGAGCTGCAGATGAAGGCCGAGCAGGTCCGCATGGCCGAGGTGCAGCAGTCCAGCGGCGGCGAGATCGCCAAGCTGACGGCCATGATGGAGGAGCTCAACACGCAGCGTTCTGCCGCGGCCAAGCTGGTGCCGCCGGAATCGTTGTCGATCTTCGAGCGCGTCGCCGAGAAGTACGATGGCGAGGGCATGGCCATCATCGAGATCCAGGGCAAGCGTCCCCCGCACGAGTACGTCTGCGGCGGGTGCTACATGACGCTGAACGCCGAGCACGTCAACGCGCTCCGCGTGCGCGACCAGATCCGCACCTGCGACAATTGCGGCCGCATTCTTTATCTCGAAGGCCAGGCACAAAAGTCTCACGCGAAGTAGGGGCGAATGGGTCCCAAGGGAGTTGGCGTTTTGCGAGTTGTAATCAATATCGATGGCGGCGCCCGGGGCAACCCGGGGCCTGCTGCCGCGGGAGTGGTAATTCGGGCGGCCGACGATGGCACGGTGCTGCATGAGGCGGGCATCTACCTCGGGCACGCCACCAACAACGTCGCCGAGTACAGCGGGCTGCTGGCCGGGCTCAAGCAGGCTGCGGCCATGGGGGCAAAGGAAGTCGAGATCGTCAGCGACTCCGAACTGCTGGTGCGGCAGATGAACGGCCAGTACCGCGTGAAGGCCCCCGGCCTGATCCCCCTTTTCATGCAGGCGCAGGACCTTCGGGGCAAGTTCAGCCGCTGCACCTTCCGCCACGTTCGCCGCGAAGAGAACAAGCTGGCCGATGGGCTGGTGAACCGCGCGATCGACTCCAAGCGCAACGTGGAAGACGGGGCGGCCTGACGGCCTGGGCGTTCGGCTGAATCGAAAAGAAAGCGGGATCAGGGGACTCAGCGGATTTAGGGGATCGAGAGAGAGATTCCCTCAGCCAATCCCGCCCATGCGAAGATCTGCGACAATCGGCTGGTAGTCCTTCACGTTCGAATCTGGGAGCAAGGCTTTGGCGATGGCTTGCCGTTCGGCGCTGTAGAAGCTCCGGGGCGTCCCCCACATCTGACAGCGCCGAACGGCAAACCGCCGTCAATGCGTTCAGATGTTCCGTTGTGATGAACCACGAACCGCTGCCTCGAGGCATTCCTGGTGGCGGCCTCGGAACGAGGCATGGTCACTTCAATGACCCATGAGGCTGTAACGCACCCCGGCAGATCGATTCCGCTCTTGTCGTTCAGCAGGCGGCGACTATTGCCGGCGGCGGTTCGGGGGGCTCTTGACCTGGTCTTCGCGGTGAATGGTCTTGATGGTCTCGAGCACCTTCATCGTCTTCTTGAGGTCGGCGACCTTGAAGACGGCCGTGGTCTTGCCGCCGGGCGCCCCGCCGGTGCAGTAGGCGTAGGTGATGTTGACGTGCTCGTCGGCGAGCTTCTGGGCGACATTGGAGAAGGCGCCGGGCTCATTCGGCAGTTCCAGCACGACCACCTCGGTCTCGGTCCAGCGGTCGTGGGCCTTGCCCAGGACATCGCGGGCGGCCTGGGCGTTGTCGCAGACGATCCGCAGCGCCCCATGCTCGCCGCTGTCCATCAGGGCCAGGGCGGTGATGTTCACGTGCGCCTTGGCCAGGGCGCTGGTGACGGAGGCCAGCACGCCGGGCTTGTTGATCAGAAACACCGAAAACTGCATCTCCACTCGCATGGGTAGTTCCTTATGTAAGCCGCGTAATTCTAGTCGGCCTGTCAGGTTGGGGCAAGGAGGATCGTGCGACCTGGAAATCTTGTCGCTTGTGGTGCGAGGGGTGGCGGCTTCCCAGGCCGCCGTCCTCAACGTCGTGGCGGCGGCCTGGGAAGGCCGCCACCCTCTATTGAGCTAATGCTTCACGCACGCCATCGCGCCGATGCCGGCCTCGACGGCGGCGAAGCCCATCGCGCCCTGCAGCCGCCGCTGGGGCAGGCCCTCGAACAGCGGCAGCATCGCGGTAACCAGCTGTGTCGCGCCCGTGGTGTGGTAGGTGGCGTTGTACTGGTCGATGAGTTGCTGCCGGAACCGCCACATCACAGAAGGGAAGTACACGACGCGATTCTCGATGTCGATGTTGAAACGCTTGTCATCGGCAACGTACGCCGACACGCGGCTCGCCGCCTGCGGTCGGACGTCGGCCGCGGCAAACGACTTGGCCGGCAGCGGCGGGCGGTTCATGCGGACCGAGGGCGCTGCGACGGCGATTCGCCAATCGGCGTCCTGGGAGAGGATGGCGTCGATCTGCTCCAGCGTCATCGAACGCCCATCCAGCGGCACGGCCCGCCCTTCCAGCGACGCCGCCGGAAGATCCTGGGGGCAGTTGGCCAGCATGGCCAGCTTGATCGACCAGGCCGCGCGGGCGTTGTACCAGTACGCCAGCCGGTCTTCGGCGGTGGGGAACAGGATCGGCGTTGCCGTCGGGCCGGTAATGGCCAGCCGCTTGAGCTGCTGGTCCAGGCGGGAGGCGACGATATTGGCGTCGAAGGCGTCGACGAGCCCATCCTTGTTCACGGCCCGTTCGAGGACGGCGTCGAGGTCGGTGTAGTCGACGCGCGGCAGCACGCCGTTGGCGTCCAGCACGATGGGCTGGAGCGGCCTAGGCTCGCTGCCGCACCCCGACAGGATCGCCGCGGCGAGGGCAGCGGCTAAAATGAGTCTGCACGACATGATGGAAGATTGTATGCTGATGCCTCGCGACGGCAAGAGATTTTGAGCAATGGTGACGGCTATGGCCAAACCCGCCCGCATCCGGCGGATTATCCTGCGAACGATCATTGGACTGGCGCTGGCAGCGGTTGTGCTGGCGGCGGCGGTGAAGTACCTCATCGCGCCGCGCCTGATGGCGTCGGCCCTGCAGGAGCGGCTGGCCGGCATGTGGGGCGGCGGGGCCTCGGCCGCCGGCGTCGAGTTCTCCTACCGCAGCCCCGTGCACGTGGGCAGCATCTCTCTCCACGACGCCAACGGCAGGGAGTGGCTGCGGCTGGGGGGCGTGACGATGCACCTGGACAACTGGCCCAGCACCAAGCCCGTGCTGACGGCGCTGGAGGCCGACGACGTCGCGCTGAACCTGTTCATCGACTCCGGCCAATGCCGACCGCCGCTGATCGTCGCCCCACCGCAGGAGGTCGGGCCCCGCACGCGGCCGGTAACCCCCACCATCGACCACGTGCTGCTGCGCCGGATCACGCTGTCGCTCGACTCGTGCGGCCGCCGGATCGGCTGGGGCGACATCCACCTGTCGCTCGTCCGCGCGGGCGACCGCTATGAGCTCGCCGTGCGCCGCCAGGCCGCCGACGAGCGGCTGGATCTGGCCGGCACCGTCGACGGGAACTTGGGCTACGACCTGACGTTCGCCCTGCAGCATCACCTGCAGGAGGACGAGGGCCGCGAGCTGGCGGCCGTGCTGAACTTCCCGCTGGAGTTCCGCGCCGCCGGCGAGCTGACGGCGAACATGACCGCCCGCGGCGCCGCCGGCGACCTGGCCTCGCTGCGAGGGGCGGGCGAGCTGCGCGTGCAGCGGACGAAGATTCTCACCGCACACGGCGTGCTGGCGTCGGACGTGGAGACGACGCTGGGCATCGAGGGCAACGGCCGCCTGGACTTCCGCAGCCGAAGCCTCTCGGCCAACCTGTGCGGTGGCAAGATCAGCGGCCAGCTCTCGGCCGCCCTGCTGCCTGGGCGCCGCGAGCCCAACTTCGCTTACTCGGGTGACCTGACGCTGGAGAAGGTGCAACTGCCGGAGCTGGTCCGCGTGCTGGGCAGCACGGGCAAGATGGAGTCGGGCGACCTGCGAGCGACGTACAGCTTCGGCGGCAACAGCTTCAAGACGGCCGACCTCCGCGCTCGCGGGGCGGTGCTGCTGCGGCAGGCGGATCTGCGCGGGCTGGACCTGGGCCGCGAGGTGTTCATGGGTCTGGGCATCGACGCCAACATCATCGTCGGCGGCAGCCGCCTGCGCGGCGACTTCACCATGCAGGGCATGGTGATCAAGGTGGACAAGGCTCGCCTGGCGAACAACATCTCGGCCCTGGACGCCGAGCCGGGCGGCAAGGTGGACATCCAGAAGCAGACGGTGGATTTCTACGTCGTGGGCGCCCCGCTGTGGCGGCTGCGAGACCTGATTACCTCGCTGCCGCTGGTGGGTGCGTTCTCGAAGGTTGCCGACAAAGTGACGCGCGTGCATGTGAAGGGGTCGTGGAGCGATCCGCCGGCCAAGCTGGTGTCCAAGCAACCGGTGACGGACCTGCAGGCGGGGACGGTGGAGTTCTTCCGCGCCGCCGTCACCACCAGCGGCGCGGGCGAACTGCTCAAGGCGCTCGGCGGCCTCATCCCCGGCCTGGGCGACGGGGAAGACGAAGAACCGTGACCATGCGAAGACCGCTCATCGCCCTGACGCTCCTTCCGCTGCTGGCGGCTGCACTGGCCGGGGCCGATGCCCCGACGCGCCCCGCCACGCAGCCGGCGGTGATTGCGAAGTTCCCGCTGGCGGGCGAGACGGGGCTGATCCTGCTGCCGGTGGAGTTCAAGGGCCGCGCGCTGACGTTTTTCCTGGACACCGGCGCGACTCACATGGTCTATGATGAATCCCTTCGCGGCGAGCTGGGCGCGCTGGTGCGGTCGCAGCGCGTCCTCACCGCCGGCGGCTACAAGGACATGCCCGTCTACGCGGCTCCCTCGGCCCACCTGGGCAAGCTGGATCTCTCCGGCGGGTCGGTGGCGATCGTCTCCGACTTTGCCGCCTTGCGGAAGCTGACGGGCAAGGACATCCGCGGGGCGATCGGGACCAGCGCGCTGCGGCAGGTGGTGCTTCGCCTGGACATGGACAACCGCGAGGTGCTGCTTCTGCAGGGCGACGGGCGCGAGCACGCGGAATGGGGCGTGGCCCTGCCCATGCCGCTGAGCCATCAGGGCATGCCCACGGTCCGCGGCGAGCTGGACGGCAACACCGCGATCGACTTTGTCCTGGACACGGGCGCCACCACCACCGGCCACCTGCCGCAGGACGTCTTCCGCCAGGTGCAGGCCGCCGGCGGCCGCGCGAGTACGCAGACGTCGGTCGAATCCGCCCGCGGGCCGCGCACGGAACTGCTCACCCGCGTGCCGCGCCTGGCCGTGGGCCCGTTCGAAATGAAGGAGCTCATCTTCGCCTCCACCCCGACGGTGGCGGTGCTGGGCGGCGGGTTCCTCCGCCGATACAACACCACGTTCGACTTCGAGGGCAAACGCCTCTACCTCGCCCAGAGCCGCACCTTCGCCCAGGCCGACGAGATCCTCATGAGCGGCATGCACATCGGCCGCAGCAACGGCAACGTCGTGGTGCAGGTCGTGGACGCCGACGGCCCGGCCGCCCGCGCGGGCATCGCCGTGGGCGATATCCTCACCGCCGTCGACGGCAAGAACATCGCCGAGATGGACCTCGGCGAGATCAACTCCCTCCTCCGCCAGGCCGACAAGAGCATCCCCCTCATCATCACCCGCGGGCAAAGAGTCTTTCAGATGAAGATCACGCTGAAGAGGAAGATCTGACGCGACGTGGTTACCCCACTTGACGGGTGGCCAGTTGACGGGGCGGTCTTCCCCATTTGACGGGTGGCGGCCTTCCTAGGCCGCCACCACAGCCGTCTGCAGGTGGCGGCCTAGGAAGGCCGCCACCCTTCGCTTGAAGGTAGACAGAGCGCCAGGCTCGCCTGCCGGAGGCAGCAAGGCCGCCACCGTAGAGTCACACTAGACTAAAGATACTTCACGAACCACTGGGCCGCGAGTTGCGCGACGCGATCGAGCTTGCCGGGCTCCTCGAAGAGGTGGGCTGCGCCGGGGATGATCTCCAGACGGTTCTGGCAACGAAGATCCAACTGGGCCTTGCGGTTCAGTTCCAGGACGGTCTGGTCGTTGCCGCCGACGATCAGCAGCACGGGCGCGTTCACCTGTGAGAGGAACTCCCCCGCCAGGTCGGGCCGCCCGCCGCGAGAGACCACCGCGCGGACGCGGACGGGATAGTGAGCCGCGGCCATCAGCGCACCGGCTGCACCGGTGGAGGCGCCGAACAACCCCAGCCTCATGGCGGCCGTGGACGCGTCGCGGTCCAGCCAGTCGATCGCGCCGCTGACCCGGTCGGCCAGCAGCTCGATGTCGAATCGCAGGTGCCCCGACCACTCGTCGGCCTGCTGCTCATCGGGCGTCAGCAGGTCCATCAGCAGCGTGGCAAGGCCCGCGTCATGGAGCGTGCCCGCCACCTTGCGATTGCGCGGGCTGAAGCGGCTCGAACCGCTGCCGTGCGCAAACAGCACGATCGCAGCCGCGTCGGGAGGCGCGGTCGGCGTGCCTTCCAGCGAGGCCTCGCCCACTTGAACCAGCACGTCTTGCCGGAATACTGCCGCAGGCATAACGCCCCCTATCGCGACCGGGCCAGACCCGGCCAAAGCTCGATGACCCAGTCACAGCCATTGTCGTTCCCCTTGAAATCGAAGTGCAACATGCGGCTTCGCTAACACATTTTAGCGCGGGGGCGGCGATGGGCGGCGGGCAATGAGACTCAGATGCCAGTTTCGGTGTAGAGGCGGAGGAGCCATTCGGGGGTCGAGGCGCGGAAGGCCTCGACATGCTTGCGCCGCGTGAAGTAGTACAGGGCCAGCCCGCCCTGCATCAGCACGCTCAGGAGGATGACCAGCCCGTAGAAGCCGTACATCATCATCGGCAGCAGCGAGGTCATCTGCTGCACCGACCTCTGCATCTCGGGCATCTGCGGCAGCAGTTCGGCCACCTCGGGCGAAACGACGCTCGAGGCATCGGCCCGGAAGGTGACCATCTGTACGATGCAGTAGAGGATGATCAGCGTGCCCAGGGCCAACTGGTTCAAGCCCAGGTCGCGGGCGACGGATGGCGAGGCCTGGCGGAACCGCCGGCTGCCGCGGAGCTCGATCATGCCCGTCACCGCCAGGCCGGCGACGATGACGAGGTTCTCAACCGTCACGCCGAACGGCAGCGACAGGATGCCCAGAACCGCCATCACCAGCAACGTGACGCTTGAGAACTTCGCCGTGCTCGCCGCCTTCAGCAGGGCGCGGCGCGGCAGCTGGGCTTGGCGGATCGCCTCCCAGTGGGCCTCGCTCAGCGGCGACTGGGCCGGCGCGGGAGCCTGCACCTGCGGCAGAGGCGGCGGGATGGGCGGCAGTGCGGTCATGCGGCTTACTCGGGTTCTTCGTCGGGGACGTCTTCGGCGGCGGCGGCCGTGGGCTGGCCCTTGGTCACTTCGCGAAGCACGACGGTGGCATAGCAGCCGCTGGGGGCGGTGAAGGCGAACTCGAGGAAGCTGCCGCGCTCGTCCTCGCCGGAGGTCAGCGAGGGCTGAAGCACGCCGAACCGAAGCGCCCTTCGCCCGCCCTTGACCTTCAGGGCGCCGACGCGGCGGAAGTCATCCAGCGTGAGCTGGCGCGAGCCGAGCACGGCCCGCTCGAGGTCGCCCATGGGGCCTTCGGCGAGATTGCTCCGGTAGCCGAAGATCGGCCCGGTGGGGCTGATCTCGAACCGGTCGGCGCGGGCCTGGTCGACGGCCTGGTCCTCGACGCGGAAGACGCCGCCGCTGTCGGTCTTCTGGGCGAGGTCGCCGACGAAGACCTTGTCGAGCGTGTCGATCCGCTGGGCCAGCACCTCGTTAAACAGTTCGCCCTGGAAGGCCGAGACGTAGAGGCGCTTCATGCGCTTATCGGCGGCATCGAAGGCGGCCTTGGGCGACTGCTTGTGCTTGTACGCGGCCAGGGTGCGGCGCTCGTTGAAGTAGTGGCGCGGCCAGCGGTCGAGCGCCCGGGCAAAGAAGCCCGCGTCGAATGCGTCGCGGGCGGCCTTGCAGTCGGGCGGGTCGGTGGGCAGGGCGCGGCCCAGGAGGATGGCGACGAACTCGGGCAGGTCGCCGCGGACCATCGCGGCGCCCAGGGTGGCCGTGTCGTTGCGGGCGCCGAATCGCTGGTGCCCGAAATAGTTCGGCACGCCGCGCTGCACGAGGCGGTTGAGCACGGCCTGGGCGGCCGGACGCTGCGCCTCGCCCACGCCGCGGAGGCGGATGGTGAACTTGTTGCCGGCCAGGTGGCCCGGGCGCAGCTTGTTGGTGTGTCGCGTGATCTCGGCGATCTCCACCTGCGGGTCCTTGTACGCGGCGAGCTTGGCCTCGTCGGCATGCTCGAGGCTCATCCGCTGGACGGTGACGGCCTGGGCGTCCTTCAGGCCCGCCACGCCGATGTCGTGTCCGTGCACACCCATGTAGCGGGCGATGCGGTCGACGGCCACGGGCGTGGCCACGCCCCGCTTGGTCACCGTGAAGTACACGTGCGTGCCTTCGCCGCTGGCGTCGTAGAGGGGAATTTCCTCCACGCGGAAATCTTCGATGCGTTCCTTCACCCGCCCGCCGATGCCCGGGAGGTCGGCCGTCAGGTACGGGAGAGGCTTCCTGTCTTGCTCTGTATTGCTCATTGCGTAGAATCTACCATATGGGTGACCGACTAGCGATGATCATTAAGCTGCTCGAGGCCGATCCGAAGGATGTATTCCTCAACTACAGCCTCGGGATGGAGTACGCCTCCGCCTCTCGCCACGCCGAGGCGGCCGCGCAATTTCGCAAATGCATCGAGCTGGATCGCGCGTACCTGCCGGCCTACGTCGAAGGGGGAAAGAGCCTCCGCGCCGCCGGCGAGATCGACTCCGCCCGTGCAGTCTTCGCCGAGGGGCTCAAGCTCGCCGCCGCCAAGGGCGACGGGCACGTCGCCGATCACATCCGGCAGCAGCTGGAGGCGCTGAAGTAGAAGTCGGGCGCGTGCGCGCCCGGCGTGAGCCGGGGTTCCGCTGCCGATGGTCGTTTCCTATCGCCCCGTCTGGCTCCGCGCGTCGAGCAGGGCGTTCAACTCGCCCTCGGGCAGGAGCTTCTTCTCGAGGCAAAGCTGGCGGACGGTCTTGCCGGTCTTGTGGGCTTCCTTGGCGATCTCGGCCGCCGCGTCGTAACCGATGCGCGGGGCGAGCACCGTGATCATTGCCAGGGACTGTTCGACCAGCTGGCCGCAGCGTTCGGCATTGGCGGCCAGGCCCTTGATGCACTTGTCGGCGAAGACCCGCGAGACGTTGGCCAGCAGCTTGATCGCCGTAAGCAGGTTGCTCGCCATCATCGGCATGGCGACGTTGAGCTCGAGAATGCCGCCCACGCCGCCCAGGTTGCCCGCCGCGATGGCGGCGTCGCAGCCGATCACCTGGCAGGCCACCTGCATCACTGATTCGCACATCACCGGGTTGACCTTGCCGGGCATGATCGAGCTGCCCGGCTGCGTGGCCGGCAGCACGAGCTCCCCGATGCCGCACCGCGGGCCGCTGCCCAGCAGCCGCACGTCGGAGGCGATCTTGCTCAGCGCCACCGCGGCCGTCCGCAACACGCCCGAGGTGAACACCACCGCGTCCTTCGATGCCTGCGCCTCGAAGTGATTCGTCGCCTCGCGGAATGCCACGCCCGTCCGGGCCGAGAGGATCTCGCACACCTTGCCCGCGAAGCCCGCCGGCGCGTTGAGGCCCGTGCCCACGGCCGTGCCGCCGATGGCCAGTTCGCCCAGCCGCCCCACCGCCTGCTCGAGCATCGACTCGGCGTTGCGGACCTGCGCCTCGTAGCCGCCGAACTCCTGGCCGAGGCGAACGGGCACGGCGTCCATCAGGTGCGTGCGGGCGATCTTGACGATCGCGTCGAACTCCTTGGCCTTGGCGCCCAGCCAGCCGCCCAGCTGCGTCAGCGAGGGGATGAGGCTCTGCGAGATCGCCACGGCGGCCGCCACGTGCAGGGCCGTGGGAATCACGTCGTTGCTCGACTGCCCCATGTTGACGTGATCGTTGGCGTGGATGAGTTTCTTGTCGGCCTCGCCGAGCTTCTGCAGCGCGCGGGCGGCGATGACCTCGTTGGCGTTCATGTTGCTGGAGGTGGCGCTGCCGGTCTGGAACACGTCCAGCGGGAAGTGCGCGTCGAGCTTGCCCTCGACAACCTCCTGCGCCGCGGCGATGATCGCGTCGGCCTCGCGGGGCGCCAGCCGCCCCGCCGCCTTGTGCGCCTCGGCCGCCGCCAGCTTGACCAGGCCCAGGGCGGCGACGAACTCGCGCGGCAGGGGCCAGCCGGAGATGGGGAAATTCTCCACCGCCCGCGCCGTCTGCGCCCCGTACAGCGCGTCGGCCGGCACGGCGACCTCGCCCATCGAATCCCGCTCTATTCTGGTGGACATACTCTCTCCTTTGCGGCCTGCGATTATATGGTGTAAACTCTGGTGATGGGAACGTTCCTGCGATATTTCCGGGCACATCCGTGGCAGCGGCGGGTCTTGACGATTTCCACCACGATGGTCGTTGCTGCCATCGTAGGCTTCATCGCTTTTCCACACATTCGCGACTACCAGTTGCTGCGCGAGCTGGCCAGCGGCGACCCCGAGGTCCGCAACAAGGCCATCGGCTGGGGCGTGTCGTGGGCGAAGGAGAACGGCTCGACCGTCGGCGCCCTGGAGCGGGCGATGAACTCCGCCGGCGACGACCAGTTCCGCGCGATCGTTTCCATCCTTCGCTACCTGAACAAGTTCGACACGCCGCAGCGCGATCCCAACCAGGTCGACCGCCTCCGCCTCATCGATTTCAACGCCACCCGCTCGAGCGACGAGGGCGAGTCCCTCATCAACAGCCGGCGCCTGATCCTGCAGCAGGTGATCCGCTCCGGCCGTGACGGCGCGTATGTCCGCCGCTTCCTCGCCGCCGCCGTAAGCGACCCCGCCCCGGCGGTGCGCGAGGCGGCCTGCATCCTCGCCGCCCGCCTGCGGGACGCCAACGCGCTGGGCATGCTCATGGCCGACGCCAACGCTGGCGTGCAGGCCGCCGCCGCCATGGACGCAGGGCTGGCGGGCATGAAGGAACTCCAGCCGAAGCTGCTGGAACTGCTCGACTCGACGGACGTTCCTGACGTTGTCTCCAGTTGTGTGGACGCGATCATCCGACTCGACGGCAACGCGGCGGTTCAGGCCATTATCAACGAGGCGTTCTCTTTCCGCATAGCTGTCGAACCCGGTATGGCGGGCAAACCTGGTGGGCTTGACGCGTGGAACATCTGGGCAGAGTCGCGGCAGTTTGCGGCGAGCGAACGGGTATTCTACGTCTTCCCGCAACTCCCGAGTGGCGACGCGGCAGCCCTGTTGGATACGCAGCTGCGAGTCGACGCCAACAGCTTCCCTCCGCCGTGGCCGTCCGGGAGGATGATCCCGTCGGCGGCGACGCTGCTGGCCGGCGGGCGGATGAAGCTGCCCCAGGCCGCCCCGGCGGCGATGCGGGTGCTGAATGACACCGTCGCGGGCAAGGGCGAGATCACCGAGGCGCAGTTGGTGGCGGCGCTGGATGCGGCCGACCGGCTGAACCTGCCCGTGCGCAGGCAGACGGAGGCGATCATCCGCACGCTGTGGCATCCGGCGTGGTCGCTGACGATGATGAAGGCGGTCGAAGTCCTCGAGCACCAGATCGACCGGCCCCAGCCCGCTGACGCCAACGCCCCCTCGCGCGATGAATGCCTGCGGACGCTGCGGCTGGCGGCGACGTTCCAGGCCCTGCCCCAGACGCAGCCGGCCTCTTCGCCCGCCGCGGGCATGGTCACCACGCCGCTGCCCTCGGCCGCCGCGGCGGTGTCGCTGTGGCGGCTGGCGCCCGCGGCGTCGTACATCCAGCGGGACGCGACGGGCCTGCGGGTGGATGTGCAGTCGCCGGCTTTTTACATTCACACCGCTGCATCCGTTGAGCCCACCGGCCCCGCCGACTACATCGCCTGGCAGCTGGCCGAGTCCAACAACCCGCTCGCGTTCGAACTGGGGCTCTCGCTGCTGCCGCCGGCGGTGGAGCCCAACGTGCCCCTGGGCCGCCAGCCCCCGCGCGTCTACAGCCCCAACGCCCGCGCCGCCGGCGCGATGCTCCTGGGCTTGGCCGCCCGTACGCCCGCGCAGCGCACCGCCGCCATCGAACGCCTCCGCAACCGCCTCACTGGCGGCACGCTGGGCAACCTGCCCGACGCCTACGACGCGAGCACCTATCGCTGCGCGCTGCTGTGCCTGGGCGAAAAGGACGCGTTGCCCGAGGTCCGCAAACTGCTGCTGCCGGACTTCCCCTTTCGCCGCGCCCTGACCGCCCTGTGCGCCGCCGGCGATGGGGCGGGCCTCGACTGGCTGCTGGGCGACCTGCAGGACCGGCCGGAGGACACGCTGTTCTTCCTCATCAATCTCGGCTGCGGCGAGGTGATCGCCAAGGCCGCCCCGCAGCTGCCGGCGGTGGACCCGCTGGCGCCTCCGGACATCCGCCTCTGGCAGGCCAAGCGCATGCAGCACTACTACGCGATCCACCGGGAGAAGATCCAATTCGCGCCCCTGCATTGAAACGCGCCGCCGCATGGGCCTCGCACGCGGCACGCGCCGCCGGCCGCAGCGTCGTCGGCCTGCTGCTGCCGGACGTGTGCGGCGGTTGTGGCCGCCAGCTCGCCACGGCCGAGGGCCTGTGCGACGACTGCAGCCGCGACCTGCTGACGCTGGTGGGCACGAGCTATTGCCCGCGGTGCGGCACGACGATCGGGCCCAACATCCCCGTCCGCGCCGAGGGCTGCAACGCCTGCCCCGTCCCCATGCCGCGTTTCGAGACCGTCGTGCGCCTGGGCCCCTACGCCGACCCGCTGCGCACGGCCATCCTCGATGCGAAGTTCCACCGCCAGGAGGCGATGGTCCGCCGCCTGGGGGCACTGCTCTCGGCGGCGCTGCTGGCCAGGCACGAAGGCAGCGACTACGACCTGGCGATGCCTGTGCCGATGCACTGGCGGCGGCGTTTCTCGCGCGGGTGCAACCTCGCGGCTGCCTTGGCGCGGGTCGTGGGGCGTGAACTGGAGGTGCCCGTGGGCGATGAGCTCGTCCGCATCCGCCACACGCCGCAGCAGGCCCACCTGCCGCGCACGTCGCGGTTTGAGAACATCCGCGGCGCCTTCGCCGTCCAGCGCCCCGCCGTGCTCGCGCGGGCGCACGTCATCCTCGTCGACGACGTGACCACCACCGGCGCCACCGCCAACGAAGCCGCCCGCACGCTCCTCGACGCCGGCGCCTCCCGCGTCACCCTCGCCGTCCTCTGCAAGGCCGAAGCCGCCCGGGCCTATTCCGCGACCATGACGAAGTAGAAGAAGAAACAGCATTAGCAGGGATGAAGAGGATAGGAAGGGATAGAAAAAGCAAAGAGGTATTTGCTGAAGCCTCGGACCGGCGGCGATGGCGAACTCTCAACCTTTCTTGCGGTTCTTCTTTATCTCTTTCATCCTCTTCATCCCTGCTAATGCTGTTTCTTCTTCGGCTTCTTGTACTCCCCGCGGATCTGGTCAGCGGGATACTTGAGGGCGTTCTTGCGCATCTTGGACTCGAAGGCGGCGGCGAGGTCGATGCCGGTCGCGTTGGCGAAGGAGAGCAGGAACGAGAAGATGTCGGCCACCTCGTCGGCGATCTCGCCGCGGGCGGTGTCGTCCGCGATCAACCGCTGCGACTCATCGTGGTCCAGCCACTGGAAATGCTCCATCAGCTCCGCCGTCTCGATGGCCAGGCTCATCGCGAGGTTCTTGGGCCGGTGAAACTTCTGCCACTGCCGCTCGGCGACAAACGCCGCCATCGCCGCCTTGAGCGTATCAAGTGTTGTTTCGTGATCGTTCATCGTGGCTCCAATCCACGGCGCAATTCGCGGACGCCGCACCGTGCATCTTTCTGTAATTTGCGTAGTTCGTGGACCCGCCCCCGCATTACGATATGATGCAGTGATGAAGCCTCGCAAACAAAAACCGACGGTCCTGATCTCGTCCTCGCAGCGGGCCATCCGCGTGCCGCGCAAGGAAATCACGGCGCTGGTCGAATTCGTCGCGCAGGCCGAGGGCGTCCGCGTCGCACAGGTCGACATCGCCATCGTCGGCAACAAAGAGATGGCCGGCGTCAACCAGGATTGGCTGTCGCACCGCGGGCCGACCGATGTGATCAGCTTCGACCTCAGCGAAGACGGCGAAGGCATCAACTGCCAGCTCGTCATCTGCGGCGACGTCGCGGTCAAACAGGCCGCCGCCCGCGGCCTGCCGCCCCAGCACGAGCTGATGCTCTACGTCGTGCACGGCCTGTTGCACATGATGGGCTACGACGACCTCGCCATCCGCCCCGCCGCCCGCATGCACGCACGCGAGGAAGAGCTCCTCAAGGCGTTCGTGACGCGAAAGTAGGAGACGCGCGGTTTTCCCGGTTGACCGAAAACGCCGCGCGCCCTACCATGGATGGCGATGACTCAGACGAACCCCAGCCTGGCTGCCCGTTCCTTCCGCGGTTGGCGCCCTGCGCGCCAATAACGTCTTTGCCCATCCACCCACTGTTTCCCTGACTCGACTTCGCCCGGCTGCGGCTTTGCCTTTCTCACGGCCGCGGCGGTGCGGTATATTCTGTGACGAGGAATTCAACATGACAAATGCGAATGATGCCACGGCGGCGAAGGGTTACTTCGGCCGCTATGGCGGGCAGTTCGTGCCCGAGACGTTGATGGCGGCGCTGGTGCAGCTGGAAGGCGAGTACGACCGCGCGATGGCCGCTGCAGGCTTCAAGGCCGCCTGCGACCGGGCGCTGCGCGAGATCGCGGGCAGGCCCAGCGAGCTCTACTTCGCCCGCCGCCTGACCGAGGCCCTGGGCGGGGCGAAGATCTATCTCAAGCGCGAGGACATGAACCACACCGGCGCGCACAAGATCAACAACACGCTGGGCCAGGCCCTGCTGACCTTGCGGATGGGCAAGAAGCGCGTCATCGCCGAGACCGGCGCCGGCCAGCACGGCGTGGCCACGGCCACCGCCGCCGCGGTGTTCGGCCTGGAGTGCGACGTGTACATGGGCACCGAGGATATCCGCCGCCAGGCGCTCAACGTCTTCCGCATGAAGCTGATGGGGGCGCGCGTGGTGCCCGTCTCCAGCGGGCAGTGCACGCTGAAGGACGCGCTGAACGAGGCGATGCGCGACTGGATGGGCAGCGTCGAGAACACGCACTACATCATCGGCACCGTCGGCGGGCCGCACCCCTTCCCCACGATGGTCCGCGAATTCCAGAGCTGCATCGGCCGCGAGGCCCGGCGGCAGATGATCGACCTCACCGGCCGCCTGCCCGACGCGATCGTCGCCTGCGTGGGCGGCGGCAGCAACGCGGCGGGCATCTTCGCCCCGATGATCGCCGACAAGGACGTCGAGATGATCGGCGTGGAGGCCGGCGGCCGTGGGACCGCGCTGGGCCAGCACGCGGCCACGCTGTCGGCCGGCTCGCCGGGCGTGCTGCACGGCATGCTGACGTACGTGCTGCAGGACGGCGACGGCCAGACCGCGCCCGTGCACAGCGTCTCGGCCGGGCTGGACTACCCCGGCGTGGGGCCCGAGCACGCGTACTGGAAAGATATTCACCGCGTGCAATATGTGGCGTGCAGCGACAATGACGCCATCGACGCCGTCACCGTGCTCGCCCGCTCCGAGGGAATCATCCCGGCGCTGGAGTCGGCCCACGCGATCGCGCACGCCATCAAGCTCGCCCCCAAGATGGGCAAGGACAAAACGATGCTGGTCAACCTCTCCGGCCGCGGCGACAAGGACTGCACCGAGATCGCCAGCCTGCTGGAACGACGGGAGAAAAAATGAACTTCGTCATCTTCATGCCCGATGAAATGCGCGGCGACGCGGCCGGCTGCTACGGCCACCCGCTGGTAAAGACGCCGCACCTCGACCGACTGGCCAGCGAGGGCACGCGCTTCGACCAGTGCTACGTGCAGCACCCGGTGTGCAGCCCCAGCCGCTGCAGCATGCTCACCGGCTGGTACCCCCACGTGGCCGGGCACCGCACACTGTGGCACCTGCTGCGGCCGCACGAGCCCAACCTCTTCCGCGACCTCAAGGCCGCGGGGTACGACATCCACTGGTACGGCAAGAACGACCTGCTGGCCGCGGAGTGCTTCGCCGACTGCGTCACCGAGGCCGACTTCCCGCCGAGCAAGGGCTTCGGCGGCCCGCTCGTCCGCCAAGGCCCCGACGACCCGCACTGGGACAGCTTCCTCAGCCACCCCTTCCCGCATGGCCCGTGGGAAACGATGGACGGCGTGTGCGTGAAGAAGGGCATCGAGTTTCTCAAGGGCCCCCACGATCGCCTGTTCGTGCTGTACCTGCCGCTGCTGAACCCGCACCCGGCGTATTCGGCGCCCCAGCCGTGGCACGACATGTACAGCCCCGATGATGTGCCCGCGCCCCGGCCGCCGGGCCTGGACGCGCGGCCCAAGTTCCACGAGCTCATCCGCCAGACGCGAAACCTCGGCCGCCTGGGCGAGGCGGATTTCCGCAAGATCTCGGCCGTGTACTACGGCATGATCACGTATCTCGACTGGCTGCTGGGCGAGACGCTGGCGGCGATGGAAGCCAGCGGCCGCGACAAGGACACCACGATCATATTCACCTCCGACCATGGCGACTGGGCCGGCGAATACGGCCTGGTGGAGAAGTGGCCCTCGGCGCTGGACGACACCATCTCGCGCGTGCCGCTGGTGATTCGCACGCCCGGCGGCAAGGCCGGACACGTGGTCGACACGCCGGTGGAATTGTTCGACGTGATGGGAACGATGTACGACCTCGCCGGCGTCAAGGCCGGGCACACGCACTTCGCGCAGTCACTGGCCCCGCAGCTGGCCGGGGGCGCGGGCGATGCGACGCGGGCCGCCTTCGCCGAGGGCGGCTACGATCCGCACGAGCCCCACTGCTTCGAGGGACGGCCCGAGCTGAACTGGGTGCCCGAGAACATCTACTACCAGAAGGGCCGCCTCCAGCAGATCGAGCCCAGCAGCGTCTGCCGCACGGTGATGGTGCGCACGGCCACGCACAAGCTGATCTACCGCGCCGCCGACGTGTGCGAGTTGTACGACATGCAGGCCGACCCGCGCGAGCTGAACAACCTTTACGGCCGCCCCGAGGCCGCCGACACGCAGCGAGAACTCGAGAAACGCCTGCTCGATTACTACCTGCGCACCAGCGACACCGTGCCCACGAACGAGGACCCGCGCGGTCTTCCCCTCAACCCGCCCAGGGCGAGTGCGAGGTCGTAGGTCGCAGGCGAATGAACGTCTTCGGACATGACAAGCGGCGGCAATCGCTCGCTTTTCGGCGCTGCGAGACTGTGGCAGCGCCATTGAGAATAGGATGAATGAGCATATGAGCAATCGAATGATAGACGCCTTCGCCGCTCTTCGCGCCGCGGGCAAGCAGACCCTGCTGCCCTTCATTACCGCGGGCTACCCGGATCTCGCGGCGACCGAAGCGCTGCTGATGGAGTTCGAGCGGCGGGGTGTCCGCGTGTGCGAACTGGGCATTCCGTTCTCCGACCCCATCGCCGACGGCGCGGTGATCCAGGCGTCCTACACGCAGGCACTGGCCGCGGGCGTGTGCAGCAAGGGGATCTTCGAAATGGTCCGCCGCTACCGACAGGCAGGCGGCAAGATGGCGCTGGCCGCGATGGTGAGCTATTCGATCGTCTTCCGCCACGGTGTGCAGCCGTATCTGCAGCAGGCGCGCGAGGCGGGTTTCGATGCGATGATCATCCCGGACCTGCCGCTCGACGAGGCCGGCAAGATTGCCCCGCTGGCCGAACAGGCGGGGCTGGCTAACATCCTGCTGATCTCCCCCACCACGCCCGCGGCGCGGCGGCTGGAGATTGCCGCCCACAGCCGCGGCTTCATCTATTACATGTCCATCGCCGGCATCACCGGCGAGCGCGACCGCCTGCCGCCGGCCACCATCGAGGCGGTGGCGGAGCTTCGCACGCACACGCAGACGCCGGTGTGCGTGGGCTTCGGCATCTCCAACGCTCGCACCGTGGGCGAGGTCTGCAAGGTCGCCGACGGCGCGATCGTGGGCTCGGCCATCGTCCACCGCATCACCGACGCCGCCAAGGCCGGCCTATCGCGTGACGCGATGGTGCAGCAGGTCGGCGGGTTCGTCAGTGAACTGCTCGCGCCGGTGAAGTGATCGTGATTTCCGTCCTCGGGTTTCGAATCTGTTTCGGGCTTCGAGTTTCGGATTTCGAGTTTGAAACATTCGACTAATCTGGCGACGTCGCAGCGGTTGTCGTGGGACCGCTTGCCAGTCGCGCCAGCCACTCGCCGCGGTGTGATTGAAGTTGGCGGAGGTACTCCGTGCGGGGGGCGAGTTGGTGTTCCTGGTCGGGGTAACCCCAGTCGATCATTTCCTTCACGGCCTCGTCGGCATTCCACCCGCACATGACCACGCGGTAGCAGGCGACGAAGAAGCCGGTGCGATTGCGGCCCAGCTGGCAGTGAACGAGCACGGCCCCGCCTTCTTTGAACGCGCGGAAGAATCGCAGCATTTCCTCATCCGTCGGCAGCGTGCCGAGCTTGATGTGCATCAGCCGGGCGCCCAGTGCGGAGCATGCCGCCTGCTCGACGGCGAACTCCTCGGGGCCCTCCTCCTCGGTTCGCAGGTTCACCACCGTGCAGATGCCGTGCTCCGGGATGAAGCGTTCGAGTTGGGGCCGGTCGAGCTGGCGAGACCGATACAGCACGCCGGGCGTCACCTCGGCGAATAGCGCCCTCTGGTGCTGCCGCCAGAAGATGATGGCGGTGGCCGTGCCGGCGATGACCGCGGCGGCGACCGACAGGGTGATCCAGTGTTTCTTGCGCATGTCTTACGAAGGCTTCTTTGCCGCGGCCTGCAATTCGAGGTGGATGGTGCGGCCCATGCGGCGCCAGCGGTCGTAGCGATGCTGGACGAGGTGGTCTACCGGGATCCGCTTAAGTTCGCGAATCGTCCGCACGACGTGGCGTTCGAGATTGTTGGCCGCCGTCGTGGGGTCGCGATGCGCCCCGCCCAGCGGCTCGGGGATGATGTCGTCGACGATGTCGAGCGCCTTGAGGTGCTTGGGGGTGATCCTCATGGCCTCGGCCGCCTCGGCGGCCTTCTCGCCGGTTCGCCACAGGATGCTGGCGCAGCCTTCGGGCGAGATGACGGAGTAGTAGGCGTATTCCATGATCGCGATGCGGTCGCCCACGCCCACGCCCAGCGCGCCGCCCGAACCGCCCTCGCCGATCACGACGCAGACGATGGGGGTCTTGAGGCGGCTCATCTCGAGCATGTTCCGCGCGATCGCCTCGGCCACGCCGCGCTCCTCCGAGCCGACGCCCGGATACGCGCCGGCGGTGTCGATCAGCGTGACCACGGGCAGGTGGAACTTCTCGGCGAACTCCATCGCCCGCATGGCCTTGCGGTACCCCTCGGGGTGCGCGCAGCCGAAGTTACAGACGATCTTTTCTTTGGTGTCGCGGCCTTTGTGCTGGGCGATCAGCATGATCTTCTCAGCGCCGATGCCGCCGCCGATGTGCCCCAGACCGCAGCGGATGGCCTTGTCGTCGCCGAAGCGGCGGTCGCCGTGAAACTCGACGAAGTCTTTCACCATCATGCGGATGTAATCGCCCGACAGCGGCCTGGACGGATGACGCGACACCTGCACGCTCTGCCAGGCCGTCAGGTTCTGGTACGTCGTCCGCAGCAGCGAGATGTACGTGGCGCGAAGCTGACGGATCTCCGTCGAGTAGTTGTTACCCGATTCGACCTGGCTGCTCTCGAGCTGGGCGATCTGCTTCTGCAGCCCGCCGATCTCCCGTTCAAAGGGCAGTTGATAGCCGTTTTCGATGATGCCGCCTTCTTTGGCCATAACCTTCTCGCAAAAAGCGCCGAGCGCCCATAGATACCAACAAAGGACGCTTCAGGGGCGTCCTTATATCTGGTGCGCTGAGCCTACCTTAACCCCTCCGCGGGCCGATTTCAAGCGAAAACGGCCGGGCCCGCCCCCGGCGATATGTGCCAAGGCAAGCCAGCACTCCTTCAACACGCGCCATGATGACGATTGAGGCCACAGAGCGGAGCGGGCAAGGTACTCAGTGGTCCGCTGTACTGCGGGCGATTGAAGAAGTGCTGTGAAATCTCGCCGCACACGCCACGCCCCACGCGCGTGAAAAAGGCGGCGCGGTGGTCAGACGACCTGGCGATTCTCGCCTTCATGCTGGCCGTGCTGGGCCTGAGTGCGGTCCTCATCCTGGCGGCGATGGTTGATGCCCAGTTTCTTGCCATACAGGCGGAAGATATCGTCGGGCGACAGGCCCAGAAGCTGGCAGATGCTGACCCAGAAGAACAGCATGTCGACGGCCTCGACACGGGCGTTCTGGATGTCGCGAATTTCATACTGCCGGCCCTCGCGAGCCTCTTTGTACCAGTGCTTCCAGGAGAGGCAGTCGAGGAGTTCGTGGCACTCGGAGCCCATGGCGTCGAGGTAATTCTTCAGCGCCCGCCCCACCTCCACCCGCAGTCCGCCCTGCTCGGGCAGTTCATTGCGGGCCAGAGCGGCTGCCAGTGCGGCGCCCAGCCCCTCGGTATCGATGCCGGAGCGCTTGTTCAACTGCGCCTGGAGCGGCCAGACATCCTCGAGCGATTGAAGACTGGGCAGATCCATGGTCGATTTCTCCTGCGGTTCCTTCCGTGAAGCCGCTTGCCCGCCGCGACGGCCGGGGGTATCCTTAGATGCAGCAAACATTCTCGGTATCTCAACCGATATAGATTACACGGCAATTCTGCAAAGCCAAGGAGCCTCTTGTGCCCATTAAGGAAATTCTGGCGTGGTGGCATCTGCCGCTCTTCCTGCTGTTCATCGCAGCGTGGCTGATCGGCGGCGGCTACCTCCTCGCGCGGCGTGTGGCCAAGGCAAACGAGAGGCGCCATCCCGAGATCGGCAAGGGTGTGCTGCATATGCTGCTGGCCGGCGGCGCTGCCGCGATCGCGATGGCTGTATTCTATTTCCTGCTGAAGTCCATCGAGAATGCGGCCGGCGGACCCGTGCGGGCCATCGGCATGGCGCCGGCGGCGCTGCTCTCGCTGGCGATCGGCTATGCGGTCCTCTTCGCCATCTATGACTTCAAGGCCTGGCAACTCATCAAGATCGCCTCGCCCGCCATCGGGGCCGTCCTCGCCGTCTCGGCCATCATTGCCGCGGTGGCCTACCTGCCCACGCGGGCGTCGCGAGTGGAAAAGGGTCGCAAGGACCGTTCGGAGGGCAACTTAAGGCTGATCAGCAAGGCGATCCAGGTGTACGAGGACTTCGCCGGCGGCCGTCCGCCCAAGAGTCTGGAGATGCTGACATCCGAGATCACGATGGGCTCGCTGAAGAAGCAGCCTCTGCTCACGCCAACGCACCTGCAGAGCCCGTTCATCGGCGAGGGGAAAACCGGCTTTTTCTACCTCCCGGTCCCTCGTGTCACCGAGCGCACCACCAAGCGGCTGATTGTGTGTGAGTATTCGCACAGCCGCAGTTCCATCGGCCGGGCCGTCATGTTCGCCAATAATGAAGTGCGCGCGGTGCCTGAAGGCGAATTCCAGTCCCTCCTGGCCGACCCCCAGAACGCCGAATTCGCCAAGGCCTTCCGCGCCAAAGACGCTGCGGTAGCCGGCGGTAAATAGCCAATGTGCGGATTTGCGGGCGAATTCCTGCTCGTGGCCGGCCGGGCCGATCTGGCTCTCGCCGGGCGCATGGCTGCGGCCCTGCGACATCGCGGGCCCGACTCCGCCGGGACGTATCTCTCGCCGGATGGCCGACTTGCGATTGGCTTTCAGCGGTTGGCGATCATCGACCCCCCCGCCTCGCAGCAGCCCATGTCCACGCCGGATGGCCAGCTGACGGTCGCGTTCAACGGCGAGATATATAACTTCCGGCAGCTTCGCAAGTTGCTGCAATCAGACGGCGCCAACTTCACGACCCAGGGCGACACCGAGGTGCTGCTTCACCTCTATCGGCGGCGCGGGGCCGAGATGCTGCATGACCTCCAGGGGATGTTCGCATACATTATATATGATGCAGCGAGGCAGACGCTCATGTTTGCCCGCGACCGCATCGGGCAGAAGCCCTTCTGGTACGCCGTGCTGAGCGATCGCGTCGTCTTTGCCTCGGAGGCCAAGGCCATCCTGCTGCACCCCGGGGTCGATCGAAGCATCGATCATCAGTCGCTAACATACTTTATGACGTTTGGCTACATCCCAGCCCCGCGGAGCGGATGGGTCGGCATTCGGAAGTTGCCCGCTGGCAGCTACATGAGCATCGACAGCGCCTTCGGCCAGCCCAAGAGGTACTGGACGGCACCGGTTAAGCCAGCCGCAGCCAACGAATCACAGCTATTGGAAGTGACGAGAGTTACGGTTGATAAGGCCGTCGCAGACCATCTCGTGGCCGACGTTCCGGTCGGCTCATTGCTCAGCGGCGGCATCGATTCGTCGATCGTTACGGCGCTTATGGTAAAGCACGCGGGCAACGCAGGTGGCGTGAAGACTTTCACAGCTGGCTTCGACGACGCCGAGTACGACGAGCGGCCGCTGGCCAGAAGGACCGCCGAACACCTGGGCACTGAACACACCGAGATACTCGTCCGGCCGCAGTTGTCCGGCCTGGCCGACCGGATGGTCTCGCTCTATGATGAGCCGTTCGCCGACTCCTCGGCGTTGCCGACCTGGCTCATCTGCCAGGCCGCCGGCGGCCACGTCAAGGCGGCCCTGACCGGCGACGGCGGAGATGAGGCCTTCGCTGGATACGACCGCCATAGAGCAATGTACATTGGTGCAACAGTCCGCCCCCCGACCTACGCCGCCCTTCGTTTGGCAGGCTTCCTGGCGGGGGCCTTTGGGCCCAAGGATGAACGCAGCCCTCTGCGACGCCTGGCCAGGTTTGCGCGCACGCTGCCATATCCTTATGCAGATCAGTACTTTATGCATCGCGGCCTGTTCGACATGAACGATCTAGGCGACCTGTTCACCGCCGACTTCGAGGCGCAGAACAACCTCGACGCCCCCTACCGCTGGTTCTGCGAGCTGTACGAGGACAACGACATCGATGACGAGGTCGCCCGCTGCCAGTATCACGACATCATGACCTATCTGCCGGATGATCTCCTGGTTAAGACTGATATTGCGGCCATGTCGCACTCGCTGGAGCTTCGCCCCCCGCTACTTGACCCTGCTGTGATCGAGCTGGGCCTCTCGCTTCCGGTTGGGCTGAAGGTCAACCGCCGCCGTGGCAAGCTAGCCCTGAGGCGGGCTTTCGCCGACCTGCTGCCGCCTGAGGTGTTTGCCGCTCGCAAGAGGGGGTTTGGTATCCCGCTGGGGCGATGGCTCCGCAAGGAGCTGCGCTCGGAGATGGAGGAGACGTTGCTGGATCAGAGTTTCCTGGATTCAGGCATCTTCCGCCCATCGGCCATCCGCGGGCTGGTGAACGACCATCTCAGCGGCAAGGATGACCACCGCCACCGGCTCTGGGCCCTGATGGTCCTCGCCCGGTGGCTCGCCAGGTCGTGGCAGGGCAGCTAGGGCACCGCAGGCCGACTTCGGCTGCCCCACGCTCTCGCATCCAGAAGCCACCGTGTTCCACGTGGAACATCGATTTAGTACTTCAAATCGGTTTTGTCTTGAATCTATTGCCTGGCACGTTATCCTCAAACGTGGTTGTTCCACGTGGAACATGGATGTTGCCCGTCACAGTGGCATAGGAGGCCCAAAATGGCCAGTCAAGAGAAGTCCGCCGCCCGTCCGCGCCTCGGGCGCGGTTTGTCCAGCCTGATCTCCAACTCCTCGGATATTCTCGCCCCCCGTGAGGCCGACTATCAGCCTGTGGCTCCGGTTACGGAACTGCCAAAGGTGTCCGTGCCCGTCCAGCTGCCCAAAGCGGACGGAAGACCCCGCGAGATCGCCCTGGCCGACATCGCAGTCAATCCTTACCAGCCTCGCAAGGAGTTTGACCCGCAGGAACTGGCCGACCTGGCGCAAAGCATTTCTCAGCAGGGCATCCTTCAGGCCCTGCTGGTGGCGGAGGTCACCGACTCGACGGCGGCCAAGCCGTACGTCCTGATTGCGGGCGAACGCCGCATGCGGGCCGCCCAACTAGCCGGTCTGGTCACGGTCCCGTGCATCACCCGCCCAGCCACCGCCCAGCAGATGCTCGAGTGGGCGCTGATCGAGAACATCCATCGCGCCGAACTTAACCCGATGGAACGCGCCATCGCCTATCATCAGTATCTCGAACGCTTCAAGCTCACACAGGTCGACGCGGCCCAGCGGCTGGGGCATCCGCGGGCGACTCTCGCTAACTACTTGCGCCTAATAGATTTACATGGAGATGTGCAGGCCATGATCTCCCAGGGCGTGCTGAGTTTTGGCCATGCCAAAGTCTTGGCCGGCCTGCTGGCCACCCCGCAGAAGCAGCTGGAGCTCGCCCGCCGCGTCGTGGCCGAGGGTCTGTCCGTCCGCCAGCTCGAGCAGCTCGCCACCCAGCAGGCGACACCCGCCCCCGACCAGACGGTCCCCAAGCCCCCCGAGCTAAAGCCCGCGTACATGCGAGACCTCGAAGACCGCCTCACCCAGGTGGTCGGCACCAAGGTCTCCATCCAGCCGGGCCGCGGGAAACACACCGGCAGGATCGTCGTGGAGTTCTACAGCCTCGACGACTTCGACCGCATCTCCTCGACCCTGGGGCTGAAGGACCTGGATAAGCACTAGGTCGAGCAGTGTACATATGCGGATGCGACGTACCGAGGCCACAGCGATGGTTGGCGAAGAGGGGCCCCCTCCGCAATCGCTCGCCTTTTCTGCGCTGTTCATTTTCCGGGTGACCACCACGGGAATCGCACGCTCCCTCCACGGGGTGCAATCTGAGTTTCCTCGAAGGATGACGCCGCGCCGGTGACATTGGATAATGTGCCGGGTGAACGTGGCCACGCTGTGCCTGCGCGGGCGGCGGCAGAGGCATCTCAGGAGAATCGCTTGCAACCACTAGTGTCCGGTTAACTTTTGGGCATAACGCATCAAGTGCCTATTTTACA
>CAZTVF010000011.1:0-64966 GCA_964616985.1 uncultured Planctomycetaceae bacterium | reverse complement strand
CTCGGCCATGAAGGCGGCGGAGTAGACGTGGATGAGGAAGCCCACGACGGTGATGACGAGGATCATCACCAGCGACAGCGGGTCGAGATACAGGGCGACCTGCGGGGCAAAGCTCTTGACGGCCAGCCAGGTCCAGCCGACGTGGCGGTAGGCGTAGCCGTCGGGCGGGGCGGTGAAGAACTGCCAGGCGATGGCGAGCGTGACGGCGGCGGCCAGGCCCACCGAGCCGCAGCCGATGGCGGCGACGGCGCGATGGCCGAGGCGGCGTCCCAGCACCAGGGCCAGGAAGCCCGCCAGCGGCAGCGTCGGAATGAGCCAGACCCAGCTGTACATGTCAGCCTTTCATCGTATCGGCGGCGTCACTGTCGAGGGTCTTGAAGCGATGGTTCAACTGCAGCACCAGCGCCAGTCCCACCGACACCTCCGCGGCCGCCATGGTCAGGATGAACAGGAACATCACCTGTCCGTCGGCCTGCCCCCACCGCGTGCCGGCGGCCACGAAGGCCAGGCCGGCGGCGTTGAGCATGATCTCGATCGAGAGCAGGATGAAGATGATGTTTCGGCGCACCAGCACGCCCACCAGCCCCAGGGCGAACAGCACCGCGGCGAGGATGAGGACGTAGTGGAGAGGGACCGTTGCCATCAGCGTCGCCCTCCGGGGAGGAAGCAGGGTTCAGGGAGCAGGGCGTAGGGAATAGGGTGCGTGGCGAGCGCGGGCGAGCGGCGATGGTTAGGCACCTGGGCGCGCGGCCGCTCCAACATCGCCGAAAGGCGAGCGAAAATGACGCTTTCGCTCAAGCCTCGACGCCGCCATCCCACCAACACCATTCTCTCTTCCAGATCCATCACGCCCTTCTCACCTTCTTCTTCTTTCCCTAAAACCTGTTCCCTATGCCCTACACCCTTCTTCTGCTTCTCCTCTATTTCTTCTTTCCCTGAAACCGATTCCCTATACCCTATACCCTTCTTCCCAGATGGTACGCCCCGACCAGGCCTGCCAGCAGCAGCATGGAGGCGAGTTCGACGCCGAGGACGTAGGGGCCGAAGAGCGAGAGACCGACTTCCTTGGGCGTTACCATGGCCGCGGCTGCGGCAACGGAGACCGCGGGGCGGGTGAGGATGTAGATCACCTCGACCAGCAGCACCGCCGCCAGCAGACTGGGGCCCACCCACATCGGCCCGCTCAGCCAGGCCCGCTCGCGCCGGGCGGCCTCTTTGGAAAGGTTCAGCATCATGATCACGAACACGAACAACACCATGATGGCCCCGGCGTAGATGATGACTTCCAGGGCGGCCACGAACGGCGCCCCCAGCACGTAGAAGATCACCGCCACCGACAGCAGCGACGTGATCAGGTACAGCAGCGCATGCACGGCATTGGCCCGCGTGATCACCATCAGCGTGCTCAGCACCGCCACCGCAGCCGAGATGTAGAAGATCGTATTCATCGCATCACCAAGTCGGAAGAAAGGCAATTGCCCATTGCCTATTGCCTTCTTCTTCTCTTCCGCCTATTGCCAATTGCCTATTGCCAATTGCCTTCCTCTACGGCATCAACTCCCGCACATCGATCGGCGGGGCTTCGTTCTGACTCTCGCCCTTGTCTTTGTCTTTGATGCTCACGCCGGCGACGCGGTAGAAGTTGTAGTCATGATACTTGCCCGTGCCCTCGATGAGCAGGTCCTCCTTCTCATAGACCATCCCGGGGCGCTTGTACTCGCACATCTCCGGGTCGGGCGTGAGTTGGATGGCATACGTCGGGCAGGCCTCTTCGCAGAAGCCGCAGAAGATGCACCGCGAGAAGTTGATGCGGAAGAACTCCGGGTACCGGCGGCCATGCTCGTCCTGCGTGGCCTGCAGCGAGATGCAGTGCACCGGGCAGGCGACCGCGCAGAGGTAGCACGCGACGCAGCGTTCCTCGCCGTCGGGGTCGCGCGAGAGGATGATCCGCCCGCGCCAGCGGGCTGAGAGCATCCGCTTCTGGTCGGGGTACTGCACCGTCGCCCGCCGGCGGAAGGTGTGCAGAAAGATCTGCCAGATGGCCCGCAGTATGCTCAGCATGGCGGCTCCTTGTGGGCGGCGGCAGCCGGTTTCATCACGCGGCGCAGGCCCATCAGCCGCGACACGAGCCACGCCGGCCCCGCCGCCACCAGCGACGCCAGCGTTCCCAGCTTGGCGGCGTCCTGCAGCGGGCCCTCATCAAACGCCACCGTCGCCACGAACAGCGACACGGTAAAGCCGATCCCGGCCAGCATGCCGATTACCAGCAGGTGCCTGGGCGTCACGCCGTGCGGCAGGGCGATCTTGAAGACCCACGCGACAATCATCGTGCAGCCGAATATTCCCAGGGGCTTGCCCACCAGCAGCGCTGCCAGCACCAGCCACGTCACCGTCCCCGGTTGCGAAAGCGGCACGCCCGCGTTGAACAGGCCAAAGAACATCAGCAGCACCTCGACGGGTCTCTCCAGGTGCTCCTCGAACAGGTGCAGCGTCTGCTTCTGGTCGGGCGTGAGGTCCTTCGATTCGGGCGTGTGGATCTGCGAGTGGGGCAGCAGCGGGATGATGGGCAGCAGTCCCAGCGCCGGCCGCAGGCCCGAAAGATCGAAGCCCAGCCAGCACAGCGTGCCGGGGCCCAGGATGTACCACCACCAGCGGTGCACGCCGTAGCGGCGCATCAGCAGGCCCAGTGCCAGGCCCGCCACGGCCAGCAGCATCCAGGTCAGCGTGACACTCGACTCGGCGTAGAAGATCGCCAGCACCAGCAGGCCGGCGAAGTCGTCGCCGATGGCCAGCAGCAGCAGGAAGGGGATCGCCGGGTGATGGGGCCCGAAAAGCAGGCGGGCGACGAGATAGCTGAAGGCGATGTCGGTCGCGCACGGGATGGCCCAGCCGCGATGAAGGTCGCCCGATGAACCGAACATCGCCGCGCCGGCCAGGTACAGGATCGCCGGCCCGGCCATGCCGCCCAGCGTGGCCACCAGCGGGGACAGGGCCCGACGAGGATTGTGGAAAGGCCCGCCGGGCAGCATCGCCTCCCAGATTTCCTTTCCAGCCAAGGCGAAGAAGAAGGCCATCAGCACCTCGTTGACGATGAACAGCAGGCCGATGGAATGTCCTCCCAGCGTCACCTGGTGGTGCACCATCGCGCGGTAGCTGCCTTCGTCGAGGTTGGCCCATGCCAAGCCCGCGGCCGCGCCGAGGATCAGCAGCAGCGAGTTGCCGAAGATGATGTTCATCACTCGCTTCAAGGCGCCGGCACCTCCAGGGGGCCTTGCTGCCAGAGGATCACCGCGCCGGTGATCAGCAGGTTGGCCAGGGCCAGGGGCAGCATGAGCTTCCAGCCCAGGGCCATCAACTGGTCGTAGCGCAGTCGCGGCAGCGAGCCCCGCAGCAGGATGAAGAAGCACAGGAAGCCCGACACCTTCAGGAAGAACCACACCAGGGGCGGCAGGAATGGCCCCTGCCAGCCGCCGAAGAACAGCGTCACGATCAAGGCCGAGATCAGCGTGATGCCCACGTACTCGCCCAGGAAGAATATGGCGAACTTCATGCCCGAGTACTCGGTGTGGAACCCGGCGACCAGTTCGTTCTCCGCCTCCGGCAGATCGAACGGCAGGCGGCGGGTCTCGGCCAGGCCGGCGATGAAGAAGATCACGAAGCCGAAGAACTGCGGCACGATGAACCACAGCCCCGTCTGTGCCTCGACGATGTCGTGCAGGCTGAACGACCGCGCCTGGGCCACCACGCCCATCAGCGACATGCCCATGAAGACCTCGTAGCTGAGCATCTGGCCGACCGCTCGCAGCGAGCCCAGCAGGGCGTACTTGTTGTTCGACGACCACCCGCCCAGGGCCACGCTGTACACGGACATGGACGACATGGCCAGGAAGAACAGCAGGCCGATGTTCATATCCGCCACCAGCACGCCGGGGGCGCAGGGGATGACGGCGAAGGAGATCATCGTCGCCAGCAGGAGCACCGCCGGGGCCGCCACGAACACGGCCCTGTCGGCGAAGGGGGGCACCCAGTCGTCCTTGGTGAACAGCTTGATGACGTCGGCGACGACCTGGAACAGGCCGAAGGGCCCCACGCGGTTGGGCCCGTAGCGGTCCTGCCACAACGCCAGCAGCCGCCGCTCCAGCCAGATCAGCCCCGAGGCGATCGTGAACAGCGACAGCAGCAGGCCCACGATGATCATCAGGCTGCGGATGGGTTCGCTCATGACGCGCCTCCGGCGGTGACGGCGCCCCACCCGGGCAGCACCAGGCCGCTGAGGCCCGGCAGGATCGGCGCTGCGACAACGCCCGCGGGCAAGGCGGGCGAGATACGCACGACCAGCGGCCAGGACGTGTGGCCGATCTTGAGCGACGCCTGCTGGCCGGCGGCGAGATGCAGCCGCGCGGCGTCGGCGGCGCCCACAAGCAGGTAAGGCTGCGGCGAACGCTCCACGATGCCCGGGGAGTGCATGCTCATCTCGTCGGAACCGAAGACGTGCTGCGCCTCCAGCACCAGCAGCAGCCCCTCCTGCGGCCGCGGGGCCGCGGGCGGCGCGAAGTATTCCGCCGCCTCACAGGCGGCGGGCTCGATGAGCCGCGTGCCGGGGTCGCCCCCGGCCAGGGGGCCGTTGATCTCGGCCTGGAACTTGTTCACCGACTGCACCGAATTCCACCCCGGCGCCCAGAACCGCGGCACGAGGCTTGCCGTGGGCTGGCCGCGGAAGCCTTCCATCGAATACGCCAGGGGCGTGTCGGGGTCCTCGGGCGGCTTGGGCTCGTGCACGTCCACGTTGGCCGTGTTGGACGTCCTGCCGGTGAAGCGGAAGCTCTGCCGCGGGATCTTCTGATCGACCTGGCGGAAGCCCGCGTTGGGCGCCACCGACGGCACTGCCGCCAGCGCGGGGACGGCCGCGGCCATCGCGTGCAGGAGCGCGTCGAGCTGCTTCCATCCCGGCCGGTCCACGGCGGCGGCCAATTCGCCCAGCCATCGCCAACTCGCCTGCACCTCGCCGGCCGGCACCCAGACCTGGCAGACCCGCTCGGCGCGGGCCTCGTGGTTCACCCGCGTGCCGGTGCGCTCGGCGAAGGTCGCCGCGGGCAGCACAGCCGTTGCCCGCTGCGTGGTGGGCGTCTCGATGTGGTCCAGCACGATGACGTTGTTGGCGCGGGTGAAGAGTTCGTCGGCGGCCTCCCTGAGCAGGCAGCGGTAGAGGTCGTTCTCCAGCACGACGACCGTCGCCGCCTCGCCGCTTCGCACAGCCGCCAGGGCCTCTTCGACGCCCTCGCCCTCGAGCATCGCTGCCCCCATGCTGTTGCAGGCGGGGGCCGTGAAGCACAGCTTGCCCGCGATGCCCGTCTGGTGCAGCGACCAGGCGATGTTGGCCGCCGCCTCGATCATCGCCTCGCTGCCGCACGAGGGGCCGGTGAGGATGACGGGGTTCTTGTGGCCGGCCAGGGCCTGCGCGATCTGCCGGGCCAGCGCCCGTGCGTCGTCGGCCAGGCCGTCGGCGTCGGGGGCCTGCGGGTCCAGCTCGTGCGCCACCGCCATCGCGATGCGGGCGATCTCGTCGGGGGCCGCGCGTCGCGTCGCGGTGGCCAGGTCATCCATCCGCGTCACATCGGGCGTCAGGATGAACAGCGGGCCTTTCTGCCGCTGCACGGCCTCGCGGACGGCGGCGTCGTCCCAGTCGAAGATGTGGTCCTTCTTCACCTGCTCGATGGGCGCCTGCAGGATCGACTGCCGCAGGGCGAGCGAGAGCATCGGCGCGGCGTCGGGCACGTTCTCGCCCAGGATCAGCACGGCTTGGGCCTTGCTCACGTCGTGCTGCGAGGCAGCGGCCGAGAGACCCGCGCGGAGGATGCCGATCATCTTGCGCACCAGGGCCAGCTGGGCGGCCGGCATGCCGTGGTAGAAGTTCTCCCGGCCCACCAGCGACTGCAGGGCGAAGTTGGACTCCAGCGAGGCCCGGGGCGAGCCGATGCCGATGACCTTGCCTGTCGTCAGGATGTGCGCCACCGACGCCAGCGTCTGCGAGGCCTGGCGGATGCGGCGCGGGCTGTTGACGAACTCATACCCGTACCGCCCGCGGTCGCAGAGGAAGTAGCCGTTCACCTGGCTGTTGTAGCGGGAGTACACTCGCCGCAGCAGGCCGTAACGCTCGCCGGGAATCGTGTTGCAGCCCAGCCCGCAGTGCACGCACACCGAGGGCGCCGTCTGCAGGTCCCACTTGCGGGTGTAGTGTTTCGCCAGCGTCTTGTCGGTGAAAACGCCCGTGGGGCACACCTCGACGAGGTTGCCCGTGAACTCGCTCTCGAGCGTGCCATCGCACGCGCGGCCGAAGTAGACGTTGTCGTGCCAGCCGAACACCTCCAGGTCGCGCCCGCCGGCGGCGTCGCGATAGAACCGCACGCAGCGGTAGCACTGGATGCAGCGGTTCATCTCGTGCGTGACGAAGGGGCCCAGGTCCTGGTTGCGGTGTGTTCGCTTGGGGAAACGCTCCTTGCGATAGACGTGGCCGGTCATGACGGTCATGTCCTGCAGGTGGCATTCGCCGCCCTCATCGCACACGGGGCAATCGTGCGGGTGGTTCGCCATCAGCCACTCGATAACCTTGCGGCGGAATGCGACCGCCTCGACGTCGTCGATGGAGATCCGCATGCCGTCGGTGACGGGGGTCATGCACGACATGATGATACGGCCGCGGGTGTCCTTCTCGTCCTTGAACAGCTTGACCGCGCACTGGCGGCAGGCCCCGACGGAGTGCATGGCCGGGTGCCAGCAGAAATAGGGCACGTCGAAGCCGAGCGTCAGGCACACCTCCAGGAGGTTGCGGCCTTCGCCTTCGACGGTGTATGGCTTGTTGTCTATATATAAGGTCGGCACGGCTATCTCCACGGGCAGCGATGCTGGCGCACGTGCTGCTCGAAGTCGTCGCGGAAGTGCTTCAGGGCGCCCCCCAGCGGGTCCATGGCCCCGGGGGCCAGGGCGCAGAAGGTGTTTCCGGGGGTCAGCCAGCGGACGTGGTCGTCCAGCACGTCGATGTCTTCCTTCGTCCCCTGGCCGTTCTCCAAAGCGGTCAGGGCCTTGACCACCCAGGGCAGGCCCTCGCGGCAGGGCGTGCACCAGCCGCACGATTCGCGGGCGAAGAACGTCTCCATGCTCAGCAGCATGCCCACCGGGCAGGTCTTGTCATCCAGCACGATCATCGTGCCAGTGCCCAGGCGGCCGCCCGCCTGCTCCATGCCGGAAAAGCTCATCGGCACGTCGATCTGTGCGGCCGACATGAACGGCGTCGACGCGCCGCCGGGAATCCAGCCGCGAAGCGTGTAGCCCGCCTGCATCCCGCCCGCGCGGCCCTCGATGATCTCGCGGATGGGCGTGCCCATGGGCAGTTCCCACACGCCGGGGTTCTTCACGCGGCCGCTGACGCCGTAGAGCTTCGTGCCTCCCTCGTCGCAGCGGCTGAGCTTCTTGAACCACTCCACGCCGCGGTTGACGATGTGATGCACGCAGCAGAGCGTCTCGACGTTGTTGACGACGGTGGGCATGCCCCACAGGCCGCAGATCTGCGGGTAGGGGGGCTTGGATCGCGGCGTGGCGCGTTTGCCTTCCAGCGCGTTCAAGAGCCCCGTCTCCTCGCCGCACATGTACCGCCCGGCCGAGCTGTGCACGTGCATCTCCACCGAGAGGGGCGAACCCAGGAGGTTGGGGCCCAGGATGCGGGCGTCGTAGGCCTCGGCGATGGCGGTGTTCATGCGCTCAATCGAGAGGCGGTACTCGCCGCGGATGAAGATGTAGACGACGTCGGCCTCCAGTGCGATGGCCGAGACGAGGGCGCCCTCGATCATCTCGTGGGGGTCGCCCTCCAGCAGGAGCCGGTCCTTCATCGTGCCCGGCTCCATCTCGTCGGCGTTAACGCAGAGGTACTTGGGCCGCCTCGCCCGTTCGCCCATCGGCAGGAAACCCCACTTCTTGCCCGTGGGGAAGCCCGCCCCCCCGCGCCCGCGCAGGTTGGACTGCGTCACCATCGCCTGCAGGTCCTGCGGCGACATCAGCAGCGCCTTGCGCACAGCCTGGTAACCGCCCGCGGCCTGGTATTCCTTCAGGCTCATCGGCGTGCCATCCGGCCGGATGTTCTGGGTTAATGGATTATTCATGGGTTAGTAATCAGAAGCCCGGTAGCCAGTAATCAGTGAATCAGTGGATCAGTGAATCAGTAGCCATTGGCCACTGAATCGCGGACTCATGAAGCCGCTTCTTCGCCTATTCTTCTTCCTCTGTGCTCTCTGTGCCTCTGTGGTCGTTCTTCTTCTTCTTCTTCTTCTTCTGTTGCTTCTGCTGCTTCTTCGCCTATTGCCAATTGCCTATTGCCAATTGCCTTCTTCTTCCTCTTCCGCCTATTGCCAATTGCCTTCCTAAGAGTACTTGCCCAAGATCTCATCCACCTTCGCCGGCGTCAGCTGGCCGTGCACGTCGCCATCGACCATCATCGCGGGGGCCAGCTCGCACAGCCCCAGGCAGGCGGCCGGCAGCAGCGTGAACCGCCCGTCGGCCGTCGTGCCGCCAAGCCCCACGCCCAGCTTCTGCCGCAGGTGGGACAGGATGCCATCGTAGCCCGTCGCGTAGCAGCTGACGCTGTCGCAGATCGTGATCACGTGCCGCCCGACCGCCTTGCGGTAGATGCCGCTGTAGAACGTGGCCACCGAATCCACCTCGGCCGTCGTCATCTCCAGGGCCTCGGCCACGCCGGCGACAGCGGCGTCGGAGACCCAGCCGTAGCGGGCCTGAACGATCTTGAGCGCATCGCCGACGGCCGCCCGCTTGTAGGGGTACTGCGCGGCGAGCGTGGCGATCTGCTGTTTTTCCTGTTCGGTCAGTTGGCTCATCGGTCCACGTCCGACATCACGAAGTCGATGCTGCCCAGCAGGGCAATCAGGTCGGGGATCATCATGCCCCGCGACATCGCGGGGATCATCTGCATGTGCGGGAATGACGGCGTGCGGATGCGGGTGCGGTACGCGGTGGTCGTGCCGTCGCTGATCAGCGAATACGTGGTGTTGCCCTTGGTGCCCTCGATGGGCACGCCCGCCTCGCCGGCCGGCATGACCGGGCCCCAGCTGACGCCCAGGAAGTGGTTGATCAAGGTCTCGATGTCCTTCATCGTGCGGTCCTTGATGGGCGGGGTCGTCAGCGGGTGGCGGGCCTTGTAGTCGCCCGCGGGCATGTTGTCGAGGCACTGGCGCATGATGCGGAGGCTCTGGCGCATCTCCTCCACGTGCACCACCATGCGGTCGTAGCAGTCGCCGCACTTGCCCACCGGCACGTCGAAGTCGAACTGGTCATAGCCCGCGTAGGGACGCTTCTTGCGGAGGTCCCACTCCAGGCCGGTCGACCGCAGCATCGGTCCGGTGGCGCCCCATTCGACGGCCTCGTCCTTGCTGATCGCGCCGATGCCCTTGGTCCTGCTGATCACCATGCGGTTCTTGAGCACGGTGCGGTCGTACTCGTCGATCTTCTTCGGCAGGTAGTCCAGCAGCTCACGCATCATGGTGTCCCAGCCCTCGGGCAGGTCGGCGGCCACGCCACCAATGCGGAACCAGCCCGGGTGCATGCGGGCGCCGGTGACCGCCTCGGACATCTCCATCACCCGCTCGCGGTCGGTGAACATGTGGAACACCGGCGACATCTGCCCCAGGTCCTGGCTGAACGTGCCGTAGTACACCAGGTGGTTGCTGATGCGGTACAACTCGCTCATCATGATGCGGATGACCATCGCCCGCGGCGGGATAACGATCCCCGCCAGCTTCTCCACCGACAGCAGGTAGGCGAGGTTGTTGATTACGCCGCTGAGGTAATCCACGCGGTCGGTGTAGGGGATGTAGGTGTGCCACGTCTGCCGCTCGCCCATCTTCTCGGCCGCCCGGTGGTGGAAGCCGATGTCGCAGGCCATGTCGTGGATTTCCTGGCCGTCCAGCTGCAGCACCAGCCGCAGCACGCCGTGCGTGCCGGGGTGGTGGGGGCCGATGTTGAGGAACATGAAGTCGAACTCGTCGCCGTGCGACTTCATGCCGTAATCCTCGGGGCGGAACTGCATCTGGTGAATCATTTCCGCCTGTCGCTCGGCGGGCATGCGGAAGGGGCCCATCTCGGTGGCGCGGCAGGGGTGCTCCTTCCGCAGCGGGTGGCCTTGCCACCAGGGCGGCATGAGGATGCGGCGCAGGCGCGGGTGGCCGGCGAAGCCGATCCCCAGCATGTCGTACACCTCGCGCTCGTACCAGTCGGCGTTGGCCCACAGGTCGGCGATCGACGGCAGTGAGGGCTTCTCGCCCGCCAGCGCCACCTTCAGCCGCACGTCGGCGTTGCGGTCCAGCGAGGTGAGCTGGTAGGCGACGGTGAAATCGCCGGCCGGCTGGCCGGGGCGTTGGCGACGGGCCCGCTCGTCGATGCCCCACAGGTCGTACAGCATGCGGAACGGCCGCGGCGCGTCGTTCTTGAGGTACTTCAGCGCATCGCGCAGCTGCGCCGCCGGCAGCCAAAACGTCGACACGCCATCCATTGTCGCCTGCGGGGTCAGCGAGCCCGGGCCTAGGCGAGTGGTCAGCTCTTTGTGTATGTCTGGCATCTGTGTCATTCAAGGTCTCAACGGGAAGACATCACCGCAGAGATCGCTGAGAACGCAGAGAGAAGAAAAAAGAAGGAGAGAGAGAAAATTCCGGCGGCAAAGGGCTTCGCGGCCTGTCTCTTCTTTCTTTTTCTATCCCTTTTCATCCTCTTCATCCCTGCTTGCTTCTTTTGTCTTTCTTTTCTCTGCGATCTCCGCGTTCTCTGCGATCTCCGCGGTGAAAGAACCGCCGGGAGGCTGAATAGGTCAAATCTCGCCCGGCGTCTTCAGTTCGCCCATCTTCGCCCTCGCCTCCCGCTTCAGATCGCGGAGGGTTTGCTTGTCGCCGCGGAAGGTGCCTTGGGGCCCGACGATCCAGCTCAGCGGTCGTTTTTCCTTGCCCACGGCGTCGGCCAGCAGGGTCAGGCCTTCCATGAAGGCTTCGGGGCTTGGCGGACATCCTTCGACGTAGAGGTCGACGGGCAGGAAGCTGTCCACGCCCTGGACCACGCTGTACACGTCGTACATGCCGCCGGAGTTGGCACACGAGCCCATCGAGATCACCCAGCGGGGCTCCATCATCTGCTGGTACAGCTGCAACACCACCGGCGCCATCTTCTCGAACACGGTGCCCGCGACGACCATCACGTCGGCCTCTCGAGGCGTCGAGCGGATGACCTCGGCCCCGAAGCGGGCGATGTCGTATCGGCTGGTCAGGCTGGTGGCCATCTCGACGTAGCAGCACGAGAGGCCGAAGTTGAACGGCCAGAGGCTGTTCTTGCGTCCCCAGGCGAGCATCGCCTGCAGCTTGCCCATCAGCACACCGTGCCCGGGCTCGGTGGGGGCCGGCTGCGAGGTCAGCGTGACGCGCGGCGACAGCGCGGCCATGTCGTTGGGCTTGTTCTTGTGGAACCAGTTCACGATTCGCGTTCCTTTTCGATGCGTTTCCACAGGGCCTTGCGGGCGCCGGTGCCCCATTCCAACGCGCCCACGCGCCACAGGTACACCAGGGCCGCCACCAGCAGGCCGACGAAGACAGCGACGGAGGCGTAGCCCGCCCATCCCAGTTCGCGCACGCCGATGGCCCAGGCAAATATGAAGATGGATTCCAGGTCGAAGATCACGAAGAACATCGCGATGAGGTAGAACTCGGCCCCGAATTTCAGGCGCGCGCTGCCGCTGGGCTCCATGCCCGATTCGTACGGCACGTTGGTGGCCCGCTCGCGGTGCCTCTGCCCCAGGACATAGGACAGCACGATCATCCCACCAACCATCAGGACGACCGCCGCGATGTAGACCAGTAGCGGCCAGTTTGCAGCTGGCTGGGCTGCGATCAGGTTCAAACGAGCGATCCTTTATTGAAGCGACCTGTCATTATAGAGCGTCGGCAGCGAAAGTAACGGTAAAGTGAGCAGTAATCGGTAAGCGGCAAGAAGTTAGGGAGGGTAAGCAGTAAAGGGATGGTAAGCAGTAAACAGTAAACAGTAACCGGCGAGGCTGCGGCTTTCACCAGGGCCCGGGCATCGCTCGGCCTTTCGGCGCTGTTGGACGTGGAGGAGGTGAGATCGTGGGGAACTTCTACCGCTTGGCACAGGAATGCTGGTAGAATCGCATCGACGGGAGTACACGTCCAAGGTGATGCAATGTCCGAGGTCGAGAATAACGGGGATACGCCGAGCGAGCCGCCCAAGCGGGGACTAGGCCGACGATTCCTTATCGCGTTTCTGAATACCGTGCTGGCAAACGTGATCTTCTTTGGAATCCTGTACTGTGTCTTCTATCTCCTCGGCAAATTGATGCCGGCTCAACAATGAAGACATAGCCAAACAGTGGGGAGCAGCCATGCCCGACACCGAAGCAAAGACGACAAGACACGCTCGCCGGCCGAAAACGTGGATTGTGCCAGTCGTGATCGTTTTCGTGCTGCCAGTGTGCCTGGCGATACTCATGCTCTGGCGTCCGCGTGATGAGGCCGAGAGCAAATTCACCCGCTTCACCCAGGCCATCGTCATCAGCGCTATCAGCGAGTACCACACGGCCCGTGGCGAGTATCCCGCTGCGACGACCGTAGCTGACCTGCTGATCACGTTAACCAGTCCGAATCTGCCCCAATGCAGCAAGGTGATGGAGAGTCTTCGCGCCAATGTTATCCCCAGCAGTCGCGACGCCATACTCGACGGATGGGGCCGCCCGATGCGGTACAGCCGCGACCGCGGTTTCGGCGGCGGGCCGGTCCTCATCTCCGCCGGCCCGGATGGGGACTTTGAGACGGATGCGGACAATATCCGAAGTGATAAATGAACGGTGCGTAAACATGCTTTTGGCCCTGCGGGCCTAAAAGCATGGCACCCGAGCCGCGCGGGAGTTGGTCGCCGGTGGGGGCCTAGAATGGGCAGGTCTAACGAAAGGGCAATCCCATGAAAGCGATAGCGGTCTTCCCGCATGACAGGCAGATCCGGATCGTGGATGAGCAGGAGCCCGAAGTGACGCGCGCGACGGATGTGAAAGTCCGCGTGCTGGAGGTGGGCATCTGCGGCACGGACCGCGAGATCGCGTCGTTTCAATACGGCTCGCCGCCGCCGGGGTGCGACTATCTCGTCATCGGCCACGAGGCCCTCGGCGAGGTGGTGGAAGTGGGCGTCAAGACGCGGCGGGTTCGAGTGGGCGACCTGGTGTCAATGGTCGTCAGGCGGCCTTGCGACAGCCCCTCGTGCATCGCCTGCCGCAGCGGCCGCCCCGACTTCTGCTACACGGGCGAATACACCGAGCGCGGCATCAAGGGGCGGCACGGCTTCATGACCGAACGCGTCGTCGATGACGAGCAGTACATGGTGCCCGTGCCGCAGCGCCTCCGCGACGTGGCCGTGCTGGCTGAGCCCCTGTCCATCGCCGAGAAGGCCCTGGAGCAGGTCGAGCAGGTGCAGCAGCGGCTGCCGTGGGGCTGGCCGGGCTTCGGGCAGGATTCCCCCTACGAGAACAAGGCCGTCGTGCTGGGCATGGGGCCGGTGGGCCTGCTGGGCGCGATGGCGCTGACGGTCCGCGGCTTCCGCGTGTTCGGCTACTCGGCCGAGGAGGCCGGCCATCCCAAGGCCCGCCTGCTGGAGGCCATCGGCGGGCGGTACACCTCCGCGCGCGACCGCAGCCTGGCCGACTTCGCGGCATCTGTGGGCAACATCGACCTCGTCTACGAAGCCGCCGGCGCGGCCCAGCCGTCGTTCGATCTTCTCAAGCACCTGGGCGCCAACGGGGTGTTCGTGTTCACCGGCGTCCCCGGCCACAAGGGGTCGTTCGAAATGGCGGGGGCGGAGATCATGCGCGACATGGTCCTGCGGAACCAGATCGCGTTCGGCACGGTGAACGCGTCGCGGCAGGCGTTTGAAGCGGCCATTGATGACCTTGAGAACTTCATGGACCACTGGCCCGAGATCGTGCCCCAGTTGATCACCACCCGCGCGCCCGTGGCGGAGTTCCATGATCTTCTGACCGGCAAGCCCAATGGCATCAAGGATGTAATCGCCGTGGCCGAGCGCGCCGCCGGCAGGCATTTGGACGAACGCCTGGCCGCAGCGTGAGGTGAGGGTGAGAGCGGGGTGCCATGCGGTTCCACGGGTGCCATGCTGTGTTCACGGGGTGCCATGCTTTTAGTCCCGTAGGGACAAAAGCATGTTTACGGGAAAAGATTGCGGGCGAGATGCAC
Organism: uncultured Planctomycetaceae bacterium; assembly: GCA_964616985.1. Lineage (GTDB taxonomy): Bacteria > Planctomycetota > Phycisphaerae > SM23-33 > SM23-33 > CAZTVF01. Next base: position 50,672 of record CAZTVF010000011.1, on the reverse strand, counting down.
GGCACAGAAAGACCACGGGCGGGACGCCCGTGGGACGCACGGGCAGGATGCCCGTGCTACGGGAAGAGCGGGACGCACGGCTGCGGGACTACCATCGGAGGATGTAGGCGACGATCGCGAGCAGGATCAGGACGGTGACGTACTTGGCCGTCTGGGCGTCGATGTCAGGGAGGCGCTGGGCGCGGCCGATGGCCTTGAGCGGGCTTGCGGCCAGGAGCAGCGTCAGCGGGGCGGCCAGCAGAAGTCGCGGCCCCCACAGGGCCCCGATGGCAGCCAGGCCCAGGGCGCTGCCGAGGATGAGGACGACGTAGGTGACGCGGGCGAACGCGCCGCTGCCGAAGCGGGCGATGGTCGCGATGCCCGCGGCGCCGTCTTCCTCGCGGTCGCGGAAGTTGCCCGCCGTCAGGATGCCCGTTGTGGCCAGGCCGATCGGGATCGACAGCCAAAGGGCGATCGGCTCAAATCGCGAGGTCTGCGACCACGCGGCGGCCACGATCAGCAGCGGCCCGAACACGATGAAGATCACCAACTCTCCCAGCGCGTGGTACTTCAATTCCAGCGGCGGGCCGGTGTACACATAGACCGCCGCAGCCGCGGCGACGGCGAACCACAGCAAGGCGAGCCCCGCGATCCAGATGACGTACGCCCCCAGGCCGGCGGCCAGCAGGAGCACGATCGCGGACTCGACGATCACGTCGCGCGGCAGCATCTGCTTTCGCACCAGCACGCGGCCGGGGCGGAGGTCGTCCTGGTCGAGGCGGCGGTCAACGCCCTTGCGGTAATCGAAATAGTCATTGAGCAGGTTGCCCGCGATGTGCAGCAGGCCAGCGGCCAGCACGGAGGCGACCAGCACGTCCCATCGCCACTGGCGCACGGGCAGCACGGCCGCGGCGGCGGCCACCACCGGAAGCACCGACACCGGCAGCGAGAACGCCCGCCACGAACGGAAGATGGCGGCGAAGGTGAGGCGGGGGCGTTCATTCACAGCCACGGTGTTCATTCATCATCCTTCCGACATGTCGTCAGAGCTTTGCGAGCCGTTGTCTTCGAAAGCCGTGTAAAGACTCGCCGCCCGCGGTGACGGTTCGATTATCACAGCAGATTCAGATCGAGTCCAGCATGCGCCAGCAGCGGTTCGAGATCGAGGGTGAGGAAATCGGCCAGGCCCTGGCGGGCGGCGGGGATCGCGGCCACCAGGGCGGCGGCCGAGCGGCACAGGTCGCGGACGCGTTCAGCCGTGATCTCGAACCCGCCCTCGCGCTGGGCGAGCGTGAACTTGTCGCGCGCCGCGTCGGTGCCGAGCGTCTTGCCCGCCCGCGCGTCCTGCCCGACCACGTCCAGCAGGTCGTCGGCAAGCTGGTAGGCGGTGCCGATGCGGTAGCCGGCCTCCTCCAGGGCGGCGGCCGCGGGCGCGTCGCGACCGCACAGGCAGGCGGCGAAAGAGAACAGCGCGCCCGTCTTGCCGCGGGCGATGCGGAGGCAGGCGGCCTCGTCCAGCGTCGAGCCCCGAAGGCGAAGCTCCTGCTCGGCCTCGGCGGCGCAGGTCTCTTTGACCTTGGCGACGAACTTGCGGACGTGCCGCCCGCCGGCGACGGAGGCGACGAGGTCGATGGATTCGCACAGCAGCATGTCGCCGATCAGCACGGCGGCCGAGCGGCTGGTTTTTCGCCACAAGGCGGGCGAGCAGCGGCGGATGATGGCGCCGTCGATGACGTCGTCGTGGCAGAGGGTGGCGGTATGCACCATTTCCACGGCGGCCAGGCCCAGCACCAGCGGCGAAGCGGCCGGGCCCTCGGCGCCGTCGTGTCCGGCCAGGCGCTGCGCGAGGGTGGTGCGAAGCATCTTGCCCGGGGCCAACGCGGAGACATCGGCCAGCGGGTCCATGGCGGCCATCGCCGGGGCGAGGCGGTCGAGGATGACCTGTCGCACGCGGCTGCACAGGTCGGGCGCGGACGGGCCGCCGACACCGGCGAGGTGCGGCAGATGAACGACGTCGGTCACGTATCGCTCCTTTTTCGATGGTCCCCGGGACAGAAGGGCTTGTCCCGGTACAGTACCCCGAGGGCGGTTCGGTCGCAACCGCCCTGGGAGATCGGGACATTGTAGGCGGGATCGCGAGGGGGCGGGGGGTTGCCGTTGAGGGGCGGGCGCGTGCGGGACAGGTCGGGCCGGCCGCCGTACGCTAAAACGCAAGCGAGAAAACAAGCGTTGGGGGATGGCGGCCCGGGAAGGCCGCCACCCGCGCAATCTGATGGAGGCGGCGGCCTTCCCAGGCCGCACCCACACATATCAGTCATGCGAGAAGTCTACGCGGCGGTGAGTTTCTTGGGCTTCTCGAGTTCGCGTTCGTCGATCTTGATCTCGGGCTGGATCCAGCTTCTGCCGTCGCGGGCGATGACGACCTCGGCCGCCTCGGGTCCCCAGGTGCCGGCGGCATAGTTGGGGAAGTCGGTGGGCGTGACAGCCCCCCAGGCGTCGAGGATCGGCATCATCGTCGCCCACGCCGCTTCCAGCTGGTCGGCCCGCATGAACTGCGTCAGGTCGCCCAGCATCACGTCCAGCAGCAGCGTCTCGTACGCCTCGGGCGGGGCGGTGTGGAACGAATCGCGGTACATGAAACGCATGTCCACCGGCGACAGCCGCACCGATTCCCCGGGGTGTTTCGCCTGAAACCGCAGGGCGATGCCCTCCTCGGGCTGAATGCGGATTTCCAGGCGGTTGGGCTGCGGCTCGGTGATGGCCGTCGTGGGGAACGACTGGTGCGGCACGGGCTTGAACTGGATGATCACGTTGGACACCCGCACCGGCATGCGCTTGCCCGTGCGGACGTAGAAGGGCACGTCCTGCCATCGCCAGTTGTCCACGAAGAACTTCACGGCCGCGTAGGTCTCCACGCTCGACTCGGGCTCGACGTCGGGCTCCTTGCGGTACGCCCGCACGAGGTCGCCTTTCATCCAGCCCGCGCCGTACTGGCCGCGGACGGCCACCTGCGCGACGTGCTCGGGCAGGATCGGCCGGATCGCCCGCAGCACATCCACCTTCTTGTTGCGGATCTCGTCGGGGTTGTACGACACGGGCGGCTCCATGGCCGTCAGGCACAGCACCTGCAGCAGGTGGTTCTGCACGATGTCCCGCAGGGCGCCGGCCTGCTCGTAGTAGCCGCCGCGGTGCTCGACGCCGACGGTCTCGGACACGGTGATCTGCACGTGGTCGATGTAGCGACGGTTCCACACGGGCTCGAATAGCGAGTTGGCGAAGCGGAACGCCAGGATGTTCTGCACCGTTTCCTTGCCGAGGTAGTGATCGATGCGATAGATCTGGCCCTCCTCGTACGTCTGCGTCAGGCAGCGGTTGAGTTCGCGGGCCGAATCGAGGTCGCGCCCGAAGGGCTTCTCCACGATGATGCGGTTGCGGATGTTGTCGCGGGCCAGCTGCACGCGGCCGAGATTCACGACGATGGTTTCGATGAGGCTGGGCGGGATGGCCAGGTAGAACAGACGGGCTGCCTGGGTGTTCCACTGGCGGTCGAGATCGCCCAGCCGCGCGGCGACGGCCTTGAAGACCTCGTCGTTGGAGAAGTCCGAGATGATGTAGCTCACGTGCAGCGCGAAGTTGTCCCAGATCGCGGGGTCGGCCTTGCCGCGGCGCGAGTGCTCATCGACGCCCTGGCGAAGGTGGCGGCGGAAGTCGTCGTCGCTCATCTCCTTGCGGTCGACGCCGATGATGGCGAATCGATCCTCCACCAGTCGGTCGAGGTGCAGGTTGTACAGCGCGGGGACGAGCTTGCGCCACGTGAGGTCGCCGCCGGCGCCGAAGATGACCACGGCCGTGGGGCCGGTCTTGGTGTAGCCTCTCATACGGTTGCTCCTTTACAGCTTCCTTCATTGCGGCGTCCGCGGCCCGCGGGGTCCCGGCCGCTCATCGCTTGGCGCCCCACTCGGTGTGGAAGACGCCGGCCAGGTCGATGCGCTCGTACGTGTGCGCACCGAAATAGTCGCGCTGCGCCTGGATCAGGTTCGCCTGCGACCAGCCGCTGCGGAACGAGTCCAGGTACGCCAGGCAGCTCATGAAGCCGATGGACGGAATGCCCAGCTCGGCCGACGTCGCCGCCACCGTCCGCAGGTCCTGCTGGCGGTCGTGCAGCACCGCCGCGAAGTGCTCGTCCATCATCAGGTCGGGCAGGTCAGGCCGCCGGGCGTACGCCGCGCGGATGTGCTCCAGCAAGGCCGAGCGGATGATGCACCCGCCGCGCCAGATGCGGGCGACCTCGTCGAGCTTCAGGCCGTAGCCGTATTCCTGCGACGCCCGCGCCAGCAGCGCCATGCCCTGCGCATACGTGATCACCATGCCCGCGTGCAGCGCACCCCCTAGCCGCTGCAGCAGGAAGTCTTTCTTGCCGCGGTACACCAGGCTGGGCCCCGAGAGGATCTGCGAGATCGCCTCACGCAGCTTCTTGGGCACCGACAGGTCGCGCGACGCCACCGCGATGTCGATGGTCGGCACCGGCACGTGAAGCTCCATCGCGCTGGTGGAGGTCCACATGCCCGTGCCTTTCTGGCGGGCCTCGTCGAGGATCATGTCAATCAGCGGCCGCCCGGTGTGCTCGTCGATGTGCGTGAAGATGTCGGCCGTGATCTCCAGAAGGAAGCTCTTGAGCTCGCCCTCGTTCCACTGGGCGTACACGTCGTGCAATTGCTGGTGGTCCAGCTGCAGGCCGCGCTTCATCAGGTCGTAGGTCTCGGCGATGATTCGCATCAGGCCGTACTCGATGCCGTTGTGCACCATCTTGACGTAGTGCCCCGCCCCGCGGGGGCCCAGGTAGGCCACGCAGGGCTCGCCGGCGACGCTGGCGGCGACGGCCTCCAGCATCGGCGCGATGTGCGGGTAGCCCCCGCGGTCGCCGCCGGGCATGATGCTGGGCCCGCTTCGCGCCCCGGCCGAGCCGCCCGAGACGCCCACGCCGAAAAAGTGCAGGCCGCGCTCGCGCAGGCGGACGTAACGCTCCTCGGTGTCCTTGAAGAACGAGTTGCCTGCGTCGAGGACGATGTCGCCCGGTTCGAGCAGTGTCGTCAGATCGCCCAGCACCGCGTCGACGACCTTGCCGGCCGGGACGAGCAGCATGATCACGCGGGGCTTGCGCAGCATGTCCACCGCGCTGGCCAGCGTCCGTGCCAGGACGATCGGGCGGTCCTGCGCCTCCAACTCCAGCGTGTGGGCCTTCTGCGGGTCCAGGTCGAAGCCCACCACCGAAAAACCATGGTCGGCCAGGTTGAGGGCGAGGTTGCCGCCCATCACGCCCAAGCCCACCATCGCGATGTCGTATTCACGAGTCGTCATATTGACCCTTCCTGTCGGCCGAGATGTTGAAGCCCCGGGCGACGCATGTTCACTTCGCACCCTTCTTCCGCAGGGCCTCCATGAGGCGGTCGAAAGGCCGGTTGAACTTCTCGATGCCCTCGCGTTCGAGCTGCTCGGTCACGTTGTGCAGGCGGATGCCCAGGTCCGACAGGTGCGACAGCAGGTCGGCCGCCCGCCGCGAGTCGCGTTCCAGCGTGTTGACGGCCTGGCCGTGATCGCGGAACGCCTCGAACGTCTCCATCGGCATGGTGTTGACGGTGTAGGGCCCGATCAGCGGCTCGACATACTTCGTGTCGGGATACTTGGGGTTCTTGGTGCTGGTGGAGGCCCACAGCAGCCGCTGCGGCTGGGCGCCCGAGGCCTCCATCTCGGCGAAGGTCAGGCTGTTGAAGAGGTCCTTGTAGATCTCGTACGCCATCTTGGCCGAGCCGATGGCGATCTGACCGACCATCGAGCCGGCCAACTCCGCCATCGGCCCGCCCTCGGCGGCGATCTTCTCCAGCATCGGGTCCAGCAGCGTGTCGATGCGGCTGAGGAAGAAGCTGGCCACCGAGTTGATGTACCGCAGGCTGCGGCCTTCGTTGGCCCGCTGGCCGAGGCCCTCGACGAACGCGGCTGCCACGTTCTGGTATTGCGGCAGGCCGAACAGCAGCGTCACGTTGACGTTGATGCCCTCGTAGATGCACTGCCGGATGGCCGCCACGCCCTCGCCCGTACCGGGGATCTTGATCATGACGTTGGGGCGCGAGACGGCGTTCCACAGGCGGCGAGCCTCGTCGATCGTGCCCTGCGTGTCGCGGGCAAGGTGAGGCGAGACCTCCAGGCTCACGAAGCCGTCCCTGCCGTCGAGGCTCTCGTGCAGCGGGGTGAAGGCGTCGCAGGCATCCTGCGCGTCCTTGACCGCCAGCCGCTCGTATACATCCCCGGCCGAGAGCCCCTGGCGGATGAAGCGGGCGATGTCGTCGTCATAGTCGCTGCTGCCGGAGATGGCCTTTTCGAAGATCGTGGGGTTTGACGTGACGCCCCGCAGACCTTCCTCGTGGATCATCCTCCTGAGCTCGCCGCTACGGATCATCTTTCGATGGATGTAGTCCAGCCAGCAACTCTGCCCCAGGCGGGCGAGGGACTGAACGGGAGTCTCCCGTGTTGCAGTTGTCATGGTGTCACTCCTCAACTCACATCATTCTAGCGCCGCACGCAGGGGTGGTCGCAGGGCGCAGTCCTGAGCGGTCGGTGGGCGTTCTTGAGGTGGTGGGAGGCGTCGGTGGGGCGCCCTTGAGGCATGGTCACTTCAGTGACCCATGCACTCCTGCGATCTGCAACTGCTGAGGCGGCGACCGGAAACGGTTGTCTCTCTTCCTCGCGGGAGGAGTCGGTGGTGGTGCGCCCGGTCCTACGCCGCCTTGGTCGCCGCCGGCGGGGGGTAGGTGATGCGCGTGCCCTGGACGCGGGCGAAGGGCGTGATCTTGTGCCTGCGGCATCGCCATTGGGCCCTCCTCATCCCATTGATGGGCGGCGGCCTGGGAAGGCCGCCACCCGTCATACCACGAGCGAAAACTCGCTACGCCGCCACGGAGGGCTCGTAGTGCCGCTCGAGTTCGGAGCGGTACTCCAGGCCCAGGGTCGGGGCGTAGGTGTCCAGCCAGTCGGCCAGGCGTTTCGTCGCCGTCGGCGGGTTGTGCGAGACCAGCAGGTTGCTCATTAACGCGTCGACCTCCTCGCGGGTCAGCACGATGTCGTGCACCATGTGCCCGCTGATCTTGGCCAGCGAGATCGCCTTGCCCGGCGACAGGTGGACCATCCGGGTCTTGCGGCCGATCTTGTCGCGGATCAGCGTGGCCATTTCTTCGTAGGTGAAGCGGTCGGGCCCGACGCAATCGAGGGTGACGTTGTCGCTGCCCATGCCGCAGTTGACGGCGATGTCCGCGAGGTCGTCGACGAAGACCGGCTGCACAAGGTAGTCGCCGTCACCGAAGATCGAGAACACCGGGAACCGTCTCAGGTGCCAGGCGATGTTGTTCAGCAGGATGTCGTTGGGCCCGAACGTCAGGGCCGGCCGCAGGATCGCGTACGACAGGCCGGACATCTTGACGGCCTCCTCCACCTCGGCCTTGCCGCGGAAGTAGGGGAAGGGCGAGTCCAGTGAGGGATTGGCGACGCTGATGTGGACGATTCGCTTGACGCCCGCCTGGCGGGCGCACTCGATGAGGGTCTTGCTGTTGTTGACGGCGCGGTCGAACGTCATCGCGCCGTATTCATACCGAATCCAGTAGGTGTTGTAGAGCACTTCGGCGCCTCGCATGGCGGCGACGATCTCCTCTGGATTGTCAAAGATATAGGGGTGTGCCGTAATCCGGTCGGCGAAATCGGCTGCCCACTCAAAATGATGCGTGAACGTCTTAACGCCCTTGCCGACTTCCAGCAGCTTTCGCGAAATCGCCCTGCCGGTGTAGCTGAACGCCCCTGTAACCACATTCACTCCATTGGCTTCCATACGCTCAGTCCTTTCCCACCTATGACAGGTAAGTTTCGTGCTCGGTTTGATTCCCCATGCACACCCTGAATAACATTCTGCGTCTTGCACCATTATAGGAGCTCCCCCGGAGCATCCCGAAAGGCGACGATGGCGGACCTGACCCGACGAGCGTTCCTGAAGATTGCAGCCGGCACCGGCGCCGCGGCGGCCGTGGGAGTGGCCAGCAAGAATTTCGACAAGCTCATCCCATACATCACCCCTCCGCCCATCGAGCAGATCGTGCCGGGCGTCTGGAGCGTCTTCGCCACCGTCTGCCGCGAATGCCCCGCCGGCTGCGGCATGCACGTCCGTCACCGCGACGGCCGGGCCGTCAAGTGCGAGGGCAACCCCGCCCATCCCGTCAGCCGCGGCACGCTGTGCCCACGCGGGCAGGCGGCCCTTCAGGGACTCTACAACCCCAGCCGCCTGTGCCAGCCCATGTCGCGGGCCAGGCCGGGCGAGGCGCTGGCCGCTGCCGCCTGGCCGGAGGCGATGGACCGCGCCGCTGCCGCCCTTGCCCAGGCGCGCCAACAGGGCGGACGCGTGCGGATCCTCAGCGATCTGCAGACGGGGGCCCTGGCCGAGGTGATGGGCGCGTTCACAGCCGCCCTGGGCGGCAGTGCTCCGATCTTCCATGAGGCCTTCACCTACGAGTCCGTGCGGCGGGCGAACGAGATGCTCTTTGGCCGCCCCCAAGTGCCCGACTATCGCCTCGACGGCTGCCGCGTCATCGTGAGCCTGGCGACCGATTTCCTCGAGACCTGGGTCTCGCCCGTGCAGTTCGCCCAGGACTACGCGATGAACCTGCGCAACTACCGCGACGACCGCGACGGCACGCTGGCGTACTTCGGCCCGCGACTTTCCATGACGGCCGCCAACGCCGACGATTTCGCCCTCGTGGCCCCCGGCGAGGAATACCGCGTGGCGCTGGCCCTGCTGAACGTGCTGCTGGAGCGGGGGCTGGCCAAGGGTGACAACGGCCGCCTGCGAACCCTGGCGGCGGCGGTGGGGCCGGCCGACCTGCCCGCGGGCGTAAAGCGGGAGATGATCGAGCATCTGGCGATGGATTTCGCCCAGCGGCCGTCGGTGTGCCTCGCCGGCGGGCATGGCGGCGGCGTGGGCGCATTGAAGGCGGCGCTGGCCGCGGGGCTGCTGAACGCCGCCGCCGGCCGCATCGGCCAGACGGTGGACTTCGCCCGCCCGCACGCCTTGAGCAGCGTCGCGACGGCGGGGCAGATGGAGCAGATGCTCGCATCGCTCACGGCCAAGGACGTGGTCATCGTCCACAACACCAACCCCGCGTTCACCCAGCCGGCGACGGCGGGGCGCCTGCGGGCGGCGGGGACGATCGTGTACCTGGGCCTGTTCCTGGACGAGACGGCGGAGGTCGCGGACCTGGTCCTGCCCACCGATTCGCCGCTGGAGTCATGGGGCGACTACGAGCCGCTGGCCGGCGTGCACGGGCTGATGCAGCCGACCCTGGGCCGCGTCTTCGACACGCACGCCGCGGGCGACATTCTTCTGGAATTGGCCAACCGGCTGGACAAGCCGCTGGCGCGGGCGGGTGAGACGTCGCCGCCCGATTCCTACGAGGCGTGGCTCAAGGCGCGGTGGAATCGCCTGCGGGCCGCGGCCGCGCCGGCCAAGGCCTTCGATGACTTCTGGCACGATTCGCTGCAGGCCGGCGGGGTGACGATGGATGCCCCGGCGGCGAATGTCGCGCTGGCGGCCTCGACGCTGACGGCGCCCCCTGCAGCGCCCCAGGCCGGGGGGGCTGCGCAGCTGTGGGCCTGGCCGTCGATCATGCTCTTCGACGGGCGCGGGGCCAATCGCGGCTGGCTGCAGGAGGCGCCCGACCCCATCAGCTACATCACCTGGGGCCCGTGGATCGAGATGCATCCCGACAGGGCCAAGGCCCTGGGCGTGCACGACAACGAAGTCGTCGAGCTCCGCAACGCACGCGGGCGGGCGGCGGCGTCGGTGCGCATTACGGCCGACATCGCCGAGGGCGTCGTGGGCCTGCCGATCGGCCTGGGGCACACGGCCGAGGGATACAGGCTCGTGCACACGCAGATGGGCGCAGTCGCGCCGCGCGGCGACAACACCTGGGCCCTGCTGGACGCCGAGGGGTTCGCCGGCCCCGTCGAGATTGTGCCCACCGGCCGGAAGGAAGAGCCGCTCTACACCTCGCCCACGCAGGAGCAGCACGGGCGCGAGATCGTGCAGTGGGTGGACCACGAGAAGCTCTCTCACATGAAGCCCGGCGAGGGCGACAAGATCGTCATGCCGCTGCCCGAGGGCTACCAGCCTGAGACTGACCTCTACCCGCCGCACGAGTACCGGGGGCACCGGTGGGCGATGGTGATCGACATGGCCCGTTGCATCGGCTGCGGGGCGTGCTCCGTGGCGTGCTACGCGGAGAACAACATCGCCGTCATGGGCCCCGAGCAGGTGGGCAAGGGCCGCGAGATGGCGTGGCTGAAGGTCGTGCCGTACCGCGACGAGGAAGACGCCCGCCGCCTGGGCTGGCTGCCCATGCTCTGCCAGCAGTGCGATGCGGCCCCCTGCGAGCCCGTCTGCCCCGTCTTCGCCGCAGTGCACAACGACGAGGGCCTCAACTCGCAGATCTACAACCGCTGCATCGGCACGCGGTACTGCTCGAACAACTGCCCCTACAAGGTGAGGCGGTTCAACTGGCTTAATCTGAAGTGGCCCAAGCCCCTGGACTGGCAGCTGAACCCCGAGGTCACGGTCCGCGTCCGCGGCGTGATGGAGAAGTGCACCTTCTGCATCCAGCGGATTCGCGAGAAGCAGTACGCCGCCCGCCGCGAAGGCCGGCCGGTGCGCGACGGCGAGATCCAGCCGGCCTGCGCGCAGACGTGCCCGGCGAGGGTTTTCGTCTTCGGCGACCTCCTGGACAAAGAGTCGGAGGTGAACCGGCTCATGCGCCAGGATCCACGGCGCTATCATGTGCTTGCCGAACTGAACACCAAGCCGGCCGTGACCTATCTGCGGCGGGTGAAGAAGGAAGCCTAGCGTTCCAAAACGACAGCACGTGGCGGCCGGCCCCGGTACCGTCGCAGAGGCGGCGGCCTGGGAAGGCCGCCACCCGACGTGAGCAGCAAGGCCGCCAAACCCTGATATGAGGTACGCGTGTCGCACCTGACCTACAACCAGATCGACGACGACATCCTCGGCGCGCTCAAGCCGCCGCGGAAACGCTATTTCCTCGTCCTGGCCCTGCTGGCGGCGGTGGCGGCGTACATGTTTTCCTGCTGGATCTACCAGGTGAAGGCGGGCATGGGCGTCGCCGGCATCAGCCACCCCGTCGGCTGGGGCGTCTACATCGCCAACTTCGTCTTCTGGGTCGGCATCGCGCACAGCGGCACGCTGATCTCGGCCATTCTGCACCTGGTGCGGGCCCGCTGGCGGGCGGCGGTCTCGCGGTCGGCCGAGGCCATGACCGTCTTCGCCGTCATGACCGCGGGCCTGTTCCCGCTGATCCACCTGGGGCGGCTGTGGGTGTTCTACTACATCATCCCGTACCCCTCGCAGCGGCAGCTGTGGCCCAACTTCATGAGCCCGCTGGTGTGGGACGTCGTCGCCGTCAGCACGTACCTCACCGTCAGCGTGATCTTCTTCTTCGTGGGGATGGTGCCCGACCTGGCCGCCGCCCGCGAGCGGTCGCGCCGGCTGCTGGGGGAGGATCACTTCCGCACGCGGCTGTACGGGCGGCTGTCGATCGGCTGGACGGGCGCGGGGCGGCAGTGGCACCACTACGGGCGGGCGTACCTGTTCTTCGCCGCCCTGGCCACGCCGCTGGTGATCTCGGTGCATTCGGTCGTGTCGTGGGATTTTGCCATGGGTATCCTGCCGGGCTGGCACACGACGATCTTCCCGCCTTACTTCGTCGCCGGGGCCATTCACTCGGGCCTAGCGATGGTGCTGACGCTGGTGATCCCGATGCGGCGGCTGCTGAAGCTCGATCGCGTCGTCACGATCAACCACTTCGACGCCATCGCGAGGACGATGATCGTCACCACGCTCATTGTCGCGTACGCCTACATCATCGAGCCATTCATCGCGTGGTACTCCGGCGACCTGCAGGAGCAGCAGTTCGCCTGGTGGCGGGCCACGGGCGAGATGGCCGGCTGGTACTGGGCCCTGTTCGTGTTCAACGTGATGTTCCCGATCCTGTTCGTGTTCAAGCGGTTCCGCCGCAGCATCTTCTGGCTGCTGGTGATCTCGGTGGCGGTGAACCTGGGCATGTGGTCGGAGCGCTATATGATCGTCGTGGGCTCCACCAGCCACGACTTCCTGCCGCACAACTGGGGCCGATACGCCCCGACGTGGGTGGAGCTGAGCATCACGCTGGGCTCGTTCTGCTTCTTCCTGTTCTGGTTCTTCGGTTTCTCCAAGCTGCTGCCGACGATCCCGGCCAACGAGATCAAGGAGCAGGTGGCCGAGGAGCAGATGGGCGAGATGCACACGCCGACGGACCTGCCGCCGCGGCAGAAGCTGGGCAAGGTGAGCTCGTGCGTGCTGGCGGTGTTCGACCACCCGCGGGCCTTGGTCGAGGCCCTGACGAAGGTGAGGCGGTCGACCTTCACGCGGCTGGAGTACTACTCGCCCATCCGCCTGGAGGCGGCCGACGCGATCATGGCCCCGACCTTCAGCCCCGTGAGGCTGTGGACGCTGGCCGGGGCGCTGGCGGGGCTGACGGGCGGCTTCGCCCTGGCCATCGGCTCGGCCCTGGTCAACAGCCTCATCGTCGGCGGCAAGCACCCCGTTTCGCCCATTCCGTACTGCGTGATCGGCTTTGAGGGCACGATCCTGCTGGGCACACTGGCGAACCTGACGGGCATGCTCGTGCACGCTCGCCTGGGCCGCAAGCGACTTCCGCCTCACTACGACGGCAGGTTCACCAGCGACAAGTTCGGCATGCTCATCGCGTGCGAGGCCGGCGAACTGGCCCAGGCGGCGGCCCTGGCGCAATCCACCAATCCGCAGGAGGTCCATGTCCACGAGAATTGAACAACCTCAGGCCGCCAAGGCCAGCCCGGCGTGGACGCTGCTGTGGGCGGCGATCCTGATCGCCGGCCTGGCGGGATGGATCGTCTCCATCGGCGCCGACACGCCGCGGGCGTGGCGGGCGCTGCTGATCAACTTCGCCTTCTTCGCCTGCCTGTCGGCCGGGATGATGGTGTGGTCGGCCATCGTCACCGTCGCCCAGGGCCGCTGGATGAAGGACCTCGAGCGGACGGCGCTGGCGGGCATCGCGTTTGCGCCCGTGACCATCGTGGCGCTGGCGGCGTTGTGGTGGTCGGCCCCGCAGTGGGCGCCGTGGATCGGCCGGACCGACCTGCCCCAGGCGGCGTGGCTGTCGAAGGATTTCCTGTTCGGGCGCGACATGGCGGCGCTGGTGGGCATGTGGGGCATGGCGATCGTGTACTGGCGCCTCCGCCGCCGCGGCAAGGGCCTCATGTGGGCCGGGCCTCTGGTGGTGGCCTACTGCGGCACGTACACGCTGCTGGCGTTCGACCTGATCATGGCCCTGGAGCCGCGCTGGTACAGCACCATGTTCGGCGGGTACTTCTTCATCTCGGGCGCGTACATCGGCCTGGCCGGCTGGACGTTCCTGGCCGCTCTTCAGCGACGCCCCGCCGGGCAACTGCACGACCTGGGCAAGCTGCTGGTGGCCTTCAGCCTGCTGACGACCTACACGATGTTCTCGCAGCTGTTGCCCATCTGGTACGAGAACCTGCCGCAGGAAGTGCCCTACGTGATCCAGCGGCGGAACATGGTCCAGTGGGCCAACGTCAGCCTGGCCCTGCTGTGCACGGTGTACCTGGGCCCGCTGGTGCTGCTGCTGACCCGCTGGGCCAAGCGGACGCCGCCGGTGCTGGCGGGGGTCTCGCTGCTGATGCTGGTGGGGATGTGGGTAGAACGCTGGTGGGAAGTGACGCCCATCTTCAGTTCCGTCATCGTCATCGGCCTGCCGGAACTGGCGTGTGCAGCCGCCTCGCTGGCGGCGTTCAAGCTGTGCTATGACGCGTACCTGCGGCGCGTGCCGCCGCCGGCGACATGGGAGGCGCCCGTCGCGTGAACGACCAGCCCCTGCAAACTGAGAAGGCCCGCACCCGCAAGCCCCGCAGGCTGCCGGCGGTGCTGGGCGTCGCGACGGCGTTGCTGCTGATCGCCACGCCGCTGGGCATTCATTACTTCTCCGCCCGCATCCCGCCCGCGCAGCCCATCGCCTTCAGCCATCGCTTCCATGTGACGGAGAAGCATCTCAGCTGCATCTTCTGCCACGGGGGCACGATCGATACGCCCCGCGCGGGCGTGCCGCCGGTGGAGACGTGCATGCTCTGCCACAAGCGGATCATCGTGACGTACCCGCAGATCATCAAGCTCACCGAGTACTACGAGCAGAAGAAGCCCGTGCCGTGGGTGCGGGTGAACGACCTGCCCGAGTTCACCTTCTTCAACCACCAGGTCCACATCCGCCGCGGCTTCGACTGCGGCCAGTGCCACGGCGACGTGGCCCACATGGACCGCGTGGAATACGTGAACGAGTTCAAGATGGGCTTCTGCGTGCAGTGCCATCGCGACAACAACTATTCGCACGACTGTCTCATCTGCCACCGGTAGAACTATGCTGGAATTCACGAAAAGGCCGAACTCCGCCTCCCTGGCCTTCATGGTCGCCGGGGCCTTCTGGTTCATGGCCGGCACGCTGTACGGCTCGACCACGGCCATCCATCTGGTGGCGCCGGAATTCTTCAACAACCTGGGCGCCTTCGTCTTCGGCCGCAGCCGTCCCATCCACGTCAACACGGTGATCTACGGCTTCATCACCTCCACGCTGGTGGGGGCAGCGCTGTATTACGTGCCCGCGCTGCTGCGAACCTCGCTGTGGTCCGAGCGACTGGGCTGGCTCGCCTGCGCCTTCTGGAACGTCGCCGTCATCAGCGGCCCGTCCCTCCTGCCCATGGGCATCACCCAGGGCCGCGAGTACACCGAGTACATCTTCCCCTTCGACGTCTGCATCATGGCCGCGATGCTCCTGCTGCTGGCGAACATGGTCATGACCGTGGCGAACCGCAAGGAGAACGCCCTGTATGTGTCGGTGTGGTACGTCTTCGGCACGCTGCTGTGGACGGCGGGCGTCTACCCCATCGGCAACGTGATGTGGAACCCCGGCGCCGGCGCGCTTCCGGGCGTGCTGGACGAGATCTTCCTCTGGTTCTACGGCCACAACCTCGTGGGCCTGCTGCTGACGCCGCTGGCGGTGGGGGCGGCGTATTTCGTGCTGCCCCGCCTGGCCAAGGCCCCGCTGTACTCGCACACGCTGTCGCTGGTCGGGTTCTTCGCGCTGGTGGCGTTGTACACGCACATCGGCGGCCATCACCTGCTGCAGGCGCCGATCCCCAACTGGCTCAAGACGGTGTCCATCGTCGATTCGATCGCCATGGTGATCCCCGTCTCGACGGTGCTGTTCAACATCTGGCTGACCATCCGCGGGCGAAGCGGCATGATCTGGTCGGACCCGGCCGGGCGGTTCGTGATGGCGGGCACGATCTGGTACCTCATCACGTGCATCCAGGGCCCCGTGCAGTCGCTGCCGAGCGTGCAGCGGATCACGCATTTCAACAACTGGGTCATCGGCCACGCCCACATCGCGGTGCTGGGCTTCTCGGGCTATATCGCGATGGGCGCGATGTGGCACGTGCTGCCGCTGGTGACGGGCCGCCACATCTGGTCGAAGCGCCTGGTGAACCTGCAGTTCGGCCTGGTGACGTTCGGCCTGGTGGGCTTCTTCGTCGTGCTGACGACGGTGGGGCTGATCCAGGGCAACAGCTGGTACAACGGCGAGACGGTGTACCGCACGCTGCCCATGCTGGCTCCGTACATGGTGATGCGGCTGGTGCTGGGGCTGTTCATCATCACCGGCGCGTTGGTGGGGTTCTACAATTTAGTGATGACCCTTCGCAAGGGCCGGCCGGCGGCCGAGGGCGAACTCCAGGGGCCTGAACCACTATGAGGATGACGCCGCTATTCATGATCTTCGGCAGCCTGATGGTCTTCTGGGCCTCGGTGAGCATTGCCGTGTTCCTGCCGGCCTGGACGCTCAACGACCGACCCAGCGACCAGTGGCGCGCCTGGACGCAGGACGAATTCACCGGCCACATGCTGTACGTGAAGAACGGCTGCAGTTACTGCCACTCGCAGTACATCCGCACGTTCGACTGGGACATCGGGGCCACGCGCGTCGCCGAGAAGGGCGATTACTACGACATGACGCCGATCATCCTGGGCACCGAGCGGACCGGCCCGGACCTGTCGCAGGAGGGCGGCGAGCACCCCGACGACTGGCAGATCGCGCACTTCTACAATCCGCGGTACACGCGGCCGGTCTCGCTGATGCCGTCGTGGGAGTTCCTCGGCGAGGACAACATCCGCAAGCTCACCGCCTACGTGCAGGCCCTGGGCGGCAAGAACGCCGACGGCCGCGTGGACCGCCAGAAACACTGGAATCAGCAGGCGGCCGCCGCCTACCGGGCCGGGCCGGAGGAGAACGTCCGCTGGCTGCACGACAACGTGCCGCCGGTCTGGCGGGCGATGCCCAACCCTTACCCCGCCACCGAGGCCAGCCTGGGGCGCGGCAAGAAGATCTACCAGCAGTTCTGCGTGAACTGTCACGGCGTGATGGGCGACGGCATGGGCCCAGCCGCCAACTACATGATGCCGCCGCCGCTGAATTTCACCGTGCTTCGCGGCCGCCTGGTCGAGGGCAAGTACATCGGCGGCATCTTCTATTACCAGATCATGAACGGCATCACGGGCTCCAGCATGCCGTATTTCAAGAAGGAGCTGGAGTCGGAGAAGATCTGGGACGTCTCGAACTACGTCGCGGTGTCATTCCTGGGCTACACCGACGCGGGCATCGAGCCGCGCGGCATCCCGGCCTCGTACGAGCCCAACTGGGTGAACAACTACATCGCGCCGACAACACAGGGGGCAAAACCATGAGCACCAATCTACTGATTCTGTGGATCACCTTCAGCGGCCTTGCCGCCGCCGCGGTGGCAGCGATCCTGATCTGGGCCGCCCGAACCAAACAATTTAGCCAGCAGGACCGGGCGAGATACCTGGCCCTTTCCAGCGGCGCCCCGCCGCGCGAGCCGCAGGACTCCGCCGCCAAGGCCGCCGTCGCCGGCCAGAAATACGCCGAGTCCGACGTGGCCAGCGGCGTGGGCATCTCTCCCCAGACGGGCGAGACGGAGTTCTCGGCCGGCCACGCGGGCGCCGCCAGCGCCGCGCCCGCCAGCAGCCGGGCCGGCAAGTCGGGAAACGGAAATGCTTGACCTGGAGATCCAGCGAAACCAGTACCTCGTCCTGGCGATCGTGGGCGGCATGGCCCTGGTCCTGGGGTGGGTGCTGGCGTACGTGGCCATGTGGCGACAGCGCGAGCTGGGCGGCGAGGAGACGGTCGTCCACGCCAGCGAGAAGCGAACCTTCTTCTCGTGGCTGCACTCGTTCATGCCCTGGCTGCTGGTGGTCCTGTACCTGGGCGCCGCGGTGTACGCGGTGACCTACACCTACATGACATGGAAGACCCCGCCGAACTGGTGAGACTATGGCGTTCCAGGAACTGAAATTCATCAGCCAGGCCAAGGGCTGGGGCATCCTGCTCCTGCTGTCGGTGACGCTGATCGGCTGGGGGCTGGCGACGTACGCGCTGGTGCCCGAGGGCCAGCGAAGGTTCGACTTCGGGCAACTGCCTGACGCCCCGGGCGAGTCGGAATACACCACCTCATCGGGGCAGCGGCACCCGCCGCCTCCGCAGATCGTGCCGCTGCCCGAGGCAGCCAGCCAGCCCGGCAGCGACCAGCGGCGGCAACAGATGCTCGACCCCAACCGGGGCCAGTAGATCAACCAGGAACCCAAGAGCACCCGCATTGAGCCGTAGGATGAACGCATGAGGAAGTGGAAGATCATCTTTGCCATCGCAGTGCTCGGCGTGGGCGGCATGTTCACGGCGATGTTCATCGGCCCGCACATGATCGAGCAGCCCACCTTCCGAGCCTACCAGGCCGTGCTGCCGACCCTGCCGGCCGGCGCGGTGCCTGCAACCCAGCCGGTGCAGGACCTGCCCGGCGCGCGCCGCGAGGTGGCGATGGCCGACCCGCAGCGCCTGTACAAGGGGCAGGCGTATTACCACTACTACTGCGTGTTCTGCCACGGCACGGATGGCGAAGGCCAGGGCCTCGCCGGCCAGAGCTTCTTCCCGCCGCCGGCCGACCTCCGCGCCGCCCGCATCCAGGCCTACAGCGACGAGCAACTTCGCGACGCCATCCTCAACGGCATCGGCCACACGCCCGTGATGGAGTACACCATCCTCCCCCAGCACCGGTGGTATCTCGTCGCCTACGTGCGATCGCTGGCGAAGAAGTAGTCAGGTGGTCAGTAGTCAGTAGCCGGTAGGCATCCCAGTCGCCCCACGCGCAGCCTGAATGACTGCCATGAGCCGCTCGGGGTTGTCCGAGCCGATCAGGTAGACCCTACCGTTGCTGCGGGCGATCTTCACACCGACGCAGCCGCGAAGGTAGAACGCCCAGACGAGCCAGCGGCCCGTGGGCGTCGCCCAGCGAGGCCAGCCCAGTCGATAGCCCCAGCCGCCGAATTCCGGCAGCGGGCGGAAGGCCTGCACCTCGCCGGAGACGATCTGATCAATCGGCACTCGCAGCAGCCGCAGCCCCACGATGCCTGCCCGCACGACCAGCCCACGCGGCGAGACCTCCACGCGCATGCCGCCGAAAACCAGCGGAAAGGACACCACCCCCGGCAGCATCACGATCATCGCCAGCCACCACAGCTTGGCTGCGTGCACGACGATTCCGCCGGCCGCCAGAGATGTGAAAAGAAGGGCAATTGCCAGCACGTTGACGTACGCCGGGTTTTGCGCCTCGCGATGTACCCACGGCCGGCCTTGCTGCATCGCGGTTTGCATGTCAGCTGCGTCGATGATGTTGGACATGGCATGTACCTTTCGCGAATCATTGTACATGTCCATTCGGATCGAAGGGAATCGATGGTTGACCCGGCGGGCGATTTGGCGATACTCGCATGGGCCTGATTCTCGGCGGCAATTGGCCAGATGATTGCCCAGGATGTTGCTTGGCCAAGGATAGAGAGGGCAAAAGCGCAATGAGGGTTTCAATGCCGGTGGACAGAGCATTCAGAGACAAGCTGGCCGATGCGGCCGCATCGTTCATGCGGGGAGAGATCAAGTCGTATGATCTGGACTACGCCCTCCTTGAGAAGTCGAGCAAGACCGATCCCGACGCTAACATTGTGGGCCGGCAGCTGTGGTTGTTCTACGACGACATCGTTGATCATCCGATATGTCAGCCACCTGAAGGGTGGGAGTGTCTTCGCCGCTGGATCGCCTTTCTCAAGACCGATTATGCCCTCGTCGCCAGACCCTTCGAGGTGATCCCGCGCCCGCTGGGGCCCTGGATACTGCTCTTGATCTTCCTCGTTAGCTGCTCATCGGGGTGGCTCACCGGACATGGGATGCTCGGCTTCTTCGTGTCATGGCCGGTTCTTGGGATATTTCTGGACATCATCGTCCGGGATACGGAGGATCAGATTCAGGCTGCTCACTTCTCCAGTCGAGAGATTGAGACAATCAATGCCTTTGCTCCGTTTCTCTCCCAAGAAGACTGGCTGCGGCACGAGCGACTTCTGTCTCCGCTAGCTCTGCCGGCATATGACCCGGCCGTCCACTATGTCCCCTTCCGCACGCCGAGGCAGCAGACGGGGACGAACCTCCACAGGACATTGGGCCATATAGTGGGGTTCCCTTTGCTTGCTGCATTGAGTTCGTTTGAGCTGCACTGGAAGATCACACTATATCAGCGACGCGAGAGTGAGTGCGAATCGCCTCTACGGTGACTTGAACAATTCGCACAGCTACCTGAGGCCGAAAGCGAAAACGAAATCCTCACGCGTAGTACCCAACGAGAGGCGCCGCCGCGAGGTCATTCCTGACGGGGCTCAGGAGGACGTGGTGCAACCGTCGCGGGCTACATCTCGGCCAGGGCGGCGAGGGCGGCGTGGTGGCCGCACAGGCCGTGGACCCCGCCGCCGGGCGGGGTGGCCGAGGAGCAGATGAACAGCCCCCGCCCGCAGCGGTAGGGATTGAGCTTCATCGCCGGGCGGAAGAAGAGCTGTCGCAGCGTGGCGGCGCCGCCGTTGATGTCGCCGCCGACGCAGTTGGGATTGTACGCCTCCAGTTCCGACGCCGCGCGCGTGCTGCGGGCGAGGATCAGGCGGCTGAAACCCGGGGCGAAGCGTTCCACCTGCGCCTCGATGCGGGTGGTCATGTCCTGCGATGACCCGTTGGGAACGTGGCAGTAGGCCCAGGCCGTGTGGTTGCCGGCGGGGGCCCGCGAGGCGTCGAACAGCGTCGGTTGGGCGAGGATCACGAAAGGCCGCCGTGGGCACAGGCCCTGCCACACAAGCTGCTCGGCGGCGGCGATCTCGTCAGCCGGCCCGCCCAGATGCACCGTGCCGGCCTGGCGGCACAGGTCGGCCCGCCACGGGATGGGGGCCTCCAGCGCCCAGTCGATCTTGAACGCCCCGGGGCCGTATCGATATCGCGCCAGCCGCCTGCGATAGAGCGGCCCCAGGCGGCCGCCGGCGATCTCCAGCAGCGGCCCCGGCGTCAGGTCGGCCAGCACTGCCCGCGCGGGCGGCAGGTCGACCAGCGACTCCACGGCCGAGCCCGTCAGGATGCTGCCGCCCAGCTCGCGCAGCGTCGCCGCCAGCGCGTCGGGGATCGACTGCGAGCCGCCGCGGGCGAAGGGCCAGCCCACCGCGTGGGCCGACGCCGCCAGGATCAGCGCGAACGCCGCCGTCGGCACGTGCTCCAGCGGAATGCACGAATGGGCGCCCAGCCCGGCCAGCAGCGCCCGGGCCTTCTGGTTCGTCATCGTCTGCCGCCCCAGCCCCATCGCCGACCGCAGCCCCCACACGGCCAGGTGCAGGCCCGGCTGCAGATGCCTGGGCACGTGCAGCGGCCCCAGCAGGTCGCCGACGACCTCTCCCCAGCGGCGAACGAGCGGGCCCACGAGGTCGGCATACGCGGCCGCACTGCCGCCCAGGCCCTCGGTGGTGGCCGCCAGCGAGCGGTGCAGCGCCACGGCCGTTCCGTCATCGAAGGGATGGGCCAGCGGCACCGGAGGGTGCACCCATTGCAGACCGTGACGTTCGAGCGGCCAGGCCGCGAAGACGGGCGAGCCCGCGGCCAATGGATGTACCGAGGAACAGACATCGTGCAGGAAGTGGGGCAGCGTGAGCGGGGCCGTGCGGGCCGCTCCGCCCACGGTGGCCATGGTCTCCAGGACGGTCACCTTCGCCCCCGCCTGCGCCAGCGTGATCGCCGCGGCCAGCCCGTTGGGCCCCGCGCCGATCACGATCGCATCGGAGGATGGAAGATTGAATCTCATCAGCTAACTCTATGCGTGGCAATCGGGTGGTGGCCTTCCAGAAGCTCACGTGGGTGCCATGCCGAAGCGTAACTCGCGCCGGCATGCTCGCGTGGGGCATGCCGAAGCAATGATTCGCCCCACCCGGGTGCCATGCTTTTGGCCCCGGAGGGGCGAAAGCATGTTTACGTTCGTGCGTTGGCAGGGCCACTTGCCGCCGGTCGCGCCCCTGTCAGGGATTCTCGATGATCTCCGAGTCGTCGGTTTTCGCACCCCCAAACGAGTTTGGGGGTGGCACCGAGGGTGACGCGGAGGGCAGAAGCAGGCGTCCAATGCGTACTGTCAGGAATTCTCGGCGGTCCTCAAGTCGTCGGTTTTCGCACCCCCAAACGAGTTTGGGGGTGGCACCGAGGGTGACACAGACTGTGCCGAGGGTGAGGCAGAGGGTGTCGGGGGTTGGCGTTCATCGCGGGGGAAGGTGGCGATCTTCATGGAGTTGCCCAGGACGGTGATGCTGGAGACGACCATGGCCAGGGCGGCCAGCAGGGGGTGCAGCCAGCCGACGGCGGCAGCGGCCAGGGCGATGGCGTTGTACCCGACGGCCCAGGCGAGATTCTGCTTGATGAGCTTCCGCGTGCGGCGGCTCAGGGCGATCAGCCAGGGGATCTGCGAAAGGCCCTCGCCCAGCAGCACGATGTTGCCGGCCTGGCGGGCAAGGTCGCTGCCGGAGGCCAGCGCGAAGCCCACGTCGGCCGCCGCGAGCGAGGGGGCGTCGTTCACCCCGTCGCCGGCCATGCCGATCACGCCGCCGCCGGCGCGCGCGGCGTCGATGGCCGCGATCTTCTCGTGCGGCCGGCGCGGGGCCTGGAGATCGCCGATGCCCAGTTCCGCCGCGGCGGCACGGGCGGCGGCCTGGCGGTCGCCGGAGAGCAGGACGGTTCGCACGCCCATGCCATGCAGACGCGCGATCGATTCGGCGGCATCGGGGCGGAGGGCGTCGGTCACGGTGACGCAGCCGGCCGGCGATCCGTCGATGGCGACGTGGATGATCGTGGCCGGATCGGCAGCGGGGTCCCATGCTTCCAGGCCCGTAGCGGGGCGAGATGCTTCTAGGCCCGCAGCAGGGTGCCATGCTTTTAGGCCCGCAGGGCCAAAAGCATGTTCGGGTGCCGGTTGCCCCGAAGCTTTGTGGTGCTGTCGATCCAAAGCGGCGTCGTTGCCGCCGCACTCCATAGGGTCGCCGCCGCACTCCATAGGGCCGTTGCGGGCGACGAACGCGGCCGAACCGGCGCGAACGTCGCACGTTTGTCCGTCGCAGGTGACGCGCCCGCTGATGCCCTGGCCGGGGAAGACCTGCACGTCCCAGGCCAGGCCGGGCGTCAGCCCGCGGCGCAGGGCCTCGCCGACGATGGCGCGTGCGAGCGTGTGCCCGCTGAGCGATTCGACGGCGGCGAGGCACGAAAGCACGCGGGTCTCCGACTGCCCGGCCGCGACCGTCACCGACTGCACCTGCGGCTGGGCGGTGGTGACGGTGCCGGTCTTGTCCAGAAAGAGCGTGGTGAGGCGGCCGGCGTTTTCGAGCACGTCCCCGCCGCGAACGAGCACGCCCGCCCGCGCTGCCAGCGCGATCGCCAGCACGGTGGCCAGCGGGGCGGCGATGCCCATCGCGCAAGGGCAAGCCACCACCAGCACCGCCAGGGCCGCCAGGGCCGCCCCCGCAGCATTGCCGGCGATCAGGTGGATCGTTGCCGTCGCCGCCGCCAGCAGCAGCACCGCCGGCGTCAGCACCGTCGCTGCCCGCGCCGCCAGCCGCTGAAGCGAAGACGTCCGCTGCTGGGCCTCGTCCACCATCTGCACGAGCCGTCGCAGTAGCAGGCCTTCGCCGACGGCCTCGGCCTCGATCGTCACGACGCCCAGACCGTTGACGGTGCCGGCGAGAACGCGGTCGCCGGGGCCCGCGAAGCGAGGGAGGAATTCTCCGGTGAAGGCCGCTTCCTCGATGACCGTGCTGCCGCTGCGGATGACGCCGTCGGCGGGGAATCGCTCGCCCGCCCGCACGTACAGGAGGTCGCCGCGACGAAGCTCCGCAGGCGCCACCTCCGCCAGGCGGCCCGCATCCTGGCGCAAGGCTCTGGGCGGCAGCAGGGTCTCCAGGCTCCGCAGCAGCGAGCCCGCCCGGGCCTTGGCGGACGACTCGATCACGCGCCCGAACGTCACCAGGGCCAGCAGCATCGTGGCGGTGTCATAGTAGATGAAGCCGCGGCCGCTGATGGTGGCGGCGACGCTGGCGGCGTAGGCGGCGAAGGATCCCACGGCGATCAGCGTCTGCAGGCTCAGCCGCCTGCGCCGGGCCTCGCCCGCGGCCCCGATGAGAAAGGGGTATCCCAGGATCGC
This sequence comes from uncultured Planctomycetaceae bacterium, assembly GCA_964616985.1. GTDB lineage: Bacteria > Planctomycetota > Phycisphaerae > SM23-33 > SM23-33 > CAZTVF01. Next base: position 26,909 of record CAZTVF010000011.1, on the reverse strand, counting down.
CATCGCCGGGGTGGACGTGGCCAGGAGGATCCAGCGGAAGATCGTCTCCGCTTCGGCCTCCACCGTGCCGGTGTACAGCAGCAGCGAGACCATCATCACTTCCATCGACAGGAATGCGCCCAGGCCCAGGCGAAGTATGCTCCACGTGCGGCCGCCGCCTCCGTCGTGCGAGCCGATGATGCGGCTGACGAGGTAGCAGCCATAGCAGCAGAAGACGGCATCGCCGCCCCCGCGGGCGGCAGGGCGGGCGGCGGGAATGGGCAGGCCGCAGTGGGCGCAGCGCGCGGCGGAGGTCATGGCCGCCCCGGATCGTTGCCGCAGCAGTCGCGCGCGGGCTGCGAGGCGGGCGATGCCGCCGAATGCGAGCACGCCTCGCCCGTGTGACAGCCGAGGATGCCGTGGAATGCATCGGTGCCGCGCAGCATGGTGGCGGCGCCCATGGCGATGACCACGCATCCGGCCAGTGGTGCGGCCCACTTCCGCAGTCGCATCCTGAGGGCCTGGCCCGTGAGGCCCAGGGCCAGCAGCGACCAGACGGTGCCCGCGCCCATGGCGGCCATGATCAGCATGCCCGACGGCACCGAGCGTTCGTGCACCGCCATCGCCAGGAAGCCCCACACGATGGGGCAGGGCAGCAGGCCCGTGCCCAGGCCGAGCACGAACGCGGCCGCGGGGCTGGGATGGGTGAAGAACTGCCCGAACAGGCCCTGGATGAACGTGGGCGAGGCGGCGTCAGGCCCGGCCGGCGCAACGGCGCTCTTGCCCATCCGCCACGGCAGCAGGCCCAGCATGGCCAGGCCCATGAGGATCATGACGGTCCCGGCGGCGAAGGCGAGGGCTTTGGGCACGACGGGTGATTGGATCGCTGCGGTGAGCCTGTCGCCAGCGAACCCGGCCAAGGCGCCAAGAAAGACGTATGTCGAGATCCGTCCCGCGTGCCACAGCAGCTGGCGGGCCAGGGCTGCGCGTCGGCCGCCCTGGGATACATGAACCGCCAGCGGTCCGCACATGCCCATACAGTGGGCGAAGGCAAGCAGTCCGCCGGTGAGGGCGATCCAGTATGGATTCATCGTCAGGTCTCCTATGACTTATAGGAGACCTGACGCCGAATATCAAAAGCAGGCTTACCGCCAGCCGCCGCTCTCGTGGCGCCAGCCGTCGCGCTGCTGCGTCCAGCGGTGGGGTTCCCAACGGGCGCCGTGGCGGGGCGGCATCTCGTAGTGGCCGCGGACCCAGGTGTAGCGATGGCCGCTGTACGAATAATACCCGGTGACCCACACGTGTTCGCGGGACGGCGGCGGGGGGATGACTTCGACCACTTCGCGCGGCGGGGCCTCGCGCACGACAAGGACCTCTCGCTGCTCAACGACGGGCCGTTCATGAACGACCGTGCGCCCTTGGGCTGCGACGGGATGGTGTTCGCGTTCCACCACGACCGTCTTACGCTCGTGCTCGCGGCATCCCGCCAGGAGGAGGGTTCCCGCTACGACAACACCGCCAAGAACTGCCAATACTGCTTTCATGGTTTTCCTTCGCCCTTCTGAACGTGGCACTTACTACGTTCGTCGGCTGCATCGGGTCTACGTCACCGATACATGATAGGACAATCGCCGAGGCGAAAGGTTGGGGAGGGGTGGCGTCGCTCAGAAAGTAGAAAGTAGACCGCGGGAGAAGCCAAGGCAACGGCTGTGGGCGGGGCCGTGGTCCAGGCGTCAGCCGCATTTCTCCTCTACTCACTACTTCCTCCCGCTCTGTGAGCGACGTTTTTCCTGTGCCAGGAAAAACGGTCGCTCACGGTCGCCCCGCCAGGGGCGCAAGATGGTAGCCCGCCGCGTTAGCGGCGGGTATGATCGGCAGGTCAAAACCGATGAGCCCCGCCAGGGGCGAGAGAAAGGGGCGACGATGGCACACACGTTCAGCTGCCTTCACTACCACATCGTATTCAGCACACTTGGCCGACGGAACATGCTAGTCCGGGACCTGCAGGAGCAACTTCACCCGTACATTGGCGGCATCATCACCAATCTCAAAGGCACACCCCTCCGCATCAACGGCATCCGCGATCATATCCATATCGTGTGTGGCCTTCGCCCAAACATTTCGGTGGCGACGGCTGTGCAGACGATCAAGGCCAGCAGTTCTCTGTGGATTCACGAGACGTTCCCGTTGATGTCTACTTTCGCATGGCAGGAAGGGTATGGGGCCTTCGCGGTGAGCCGATCGAATGTCGACGCGGTAGTCCAGTATGTCGCCGAGCAGCAGCGGCACCATGAGACGATGACGTTCCAGCAGGAGTACCTGGCGATGCTGAAGAAGAACGGTGTTGATTACGACCCACAGTATGTGTGGGGGTAGCGGCGACGTCTCTGCCGCCCCTGACGGGGCTGAATCGTGGGGACCCCGATGATCCCGCCGCTTACGCGGCGGGCTACCGTATTGCGCCCCTGACGGGGCGAAGATGCGGTCGTCAACCTCACTTATCCGCGCGCGGCGTTGAAGATCGCGAGGCACTTGGCGAGGACCGATTCCATCTGCTCCAGGGGAATCTGGCAGGCGGCGTCGGACTTGGCGTTGGCCGGGTCGGGGTGGGTCTCGATGAACAGGCCGTCGGCGCCCACGGCCATGGCCGCCGCGGCGAGGGGCGCGGCATACTCCCGCTGCCCGCCGGAGGCGTTGCCCAGGCCGCCGGGTTCCTGGATCGAATGCGTCGCGTCGAACACCACCGGCGCGTACTGCCGCATCTGCACCACGCCGCGGAAGTCCGTCACCAGGCGGTTGTACCCGAACGACGAGCCCCGCTCCGTCAGCAGCACCTGCGCGTTGCCGGCCGAGCGAACCTTCTGGGCGGCTTCCTTCATGTCCCACGGGGCCATGAACTGGCCCTTCTTGATGTTGACGACCTTGCCCGTCTGGGCCGCGGCCACGATCAGGTCGGTCTGGCGGCACAGGAACGCGGGGATCTGCAGGCAGTCCAGCACGGCCGCGGCGGGCGCGACCTGCGAGGCGTCGTGCACGTCCGACAGCACCGGCACGTTGAACCTGCGCTTCACCTGCGACAGCCAGTCCAGGCCCGTCTCGATGCCCGGCCCGCGATAGCCCGATGCGCTGGACCGGTTGGCCTTGTCGTAGCTGGCCTTGAACACGTAGCCGATGCCCAGGCGGCGGCACAGGTCGGTCATGTGGGCGGCGACGTCGAGGCACATTTGCAGGCTTTCGGCCATGCAGGGGCCGGCGATCAGCGACAGCGAGGGCCCACCGAACGCGACGTTTCCGATGTTGCAGACGTGATTCACCGGGTTTCACCTTTCCACGGCCAAAGCGCCCACGACGCGCGCTGGGGCGGGATGAGCAGTTTGACCTGGCTGGGTCCGACGCTGATGTCCAGCGGCGTATTGGGGCCCATGTCGCCGTCGACCTGCGAGGGCACCGGGCGGTCGGTCTCGAATCGCACGTTCTTGAATCGTCGGTAGACGACGTCGCCCTTGAGCGGGTGCAGCCGCAGCAGCGTCCAGGCCGCGTGCATGATCAGGTTCGACTGCTCGCGGCAGCCGAAGATCACCAGGTCCAGCATGCCGTCGTCGAACCGCGCGTCGCGGCAGATCCGCAGGCCCACCGCGTAGCGCGAGATGTTGCCGACGAAGGCCATGCCGCGGTCATTGAAGACTTCCACGCCGTCGGCCACCACGCGCATGCGCGGGAAGTCGTGCTCCCAGAACGTCCGCCAGATCGGCCAGAAGTAGCTCAGGTGCGAGATGTGCCCCGTCCGCGTGGCCGAGAGGCGGCGGACGACCTCGCCGTCGAAGCCGACGCCGATGATCAGCAGGAAGTTTCGGCCGTTGATGATGCCCACGTCGCAGTTGACGACGCGGCCGGTCTTGAGCAGCTGCGCGATGTGTCGCGGCTCGGCGGGAATCTGCAGTTCCTTGGCCAGGAGGTTTTCGGTTCCGGCCGGGCAGGGGAGGATGGGGATATCGGTGCCGGCGAGGGCGTTGGCGACCTCGTTGACCGTGCCATCGCCGCCCCAGACCAGCACGGCGGTTTTGGGTGTATGAATCCTGCGGGCGTAGTCGGTGGCGTCGTTGGCGCATCGGGTGGTGTACTCGACGACGTCGACCCCTTGTTGCCGCAGGGCCGCGTTGAGATCGGCCACCAGGAGCCGCTGTCCGCCATACCCGCTCTTGGGGTTGATGATAATATGTGCCGTACGGATGTCCGTTTGTGCCATTTCGGCTCACCTAAGATATCTACGAGGCCGGACGCCCCAAGTTTGGCTGACGTCAAATGGGGTTGCAGGGATGCGATGCGTTGCTATAATACCCGATTTCCCCGACGGAGCAAGGCACTTGCATCGCCTGGGGAGAGTCGATCTTGAGGAGAAAACATGGAAAGCGCACACGATGCTCTGTCAGCCGTGGTCGGGAAAGAGACTTGGACGGCTGAAGATCATAAGGAATTGTTGAGGCAGCTGTTCTCCACGCACGATGCGCCGCGGAAGTTCAAGACCGTGGTCTCGCAGATGGAGGCCGAGAACCCCCAGCCCCGGGGCTCGACGGCCCTGAAGATCGGCATCGCCCGGTACATGCTGTCACGGTTCGCCGACGCGCTGTCGGCCCTGGCCGAGGCGACGGACAACAAGGACCGCCACTACTTCCAGGCCATGTGCTACAAGGGCCTGCGCCGCTACGACAAGGCGGCCGAGGAATTCGAAAAGGCCCGCGCGGGCGGCTGGGACGCCCTGGAGATCGACACCCAGATGGTGGAGATCCAGGCGCTGTCGGGCCAGACCGACGCGGCCGGCAAGCTGCTGGCCAAGATCCAGAACAAGCTCGGGCAGGGCGCGGCGTTCTTCTATCTCCGTGGCCTGATCGATGATCTGCAGGGTCGCCACGAGCAAGCGGCCCAGGCGTACATCGCCGCACGCGCCGCCGACTCCAACCACGCGGGCGCCACCTTCCGCCTGGCGTATCACTACGACCTGTTCGGCGAGGAGCAGCAGGCGATCGAGCTGTACAAGGAATGCCTCTCGCACCCGCCGATCCACGCCAACGCCCTGATGAACCTGGCCGTCCTGTACGAGGACGGCGGCAAGTACGACATGGCCATCGCCTGCCTGCGCAAGGTGCTCTCGAACAACCCCGCTCACCCGCGGGCCAAGCTGTTCCTCAAGGATTGCGAGGATTCGCAGGTGATGTACTTCGACGAAGACCGCGCCAAGAGGATGGCCCGCCGCAACGCGGTGCTGGACATCCCCGTGACGGACTTTGAGCTGTCGGTGCGGGCTCGCAACTGCCTCAAGAAGATGAACATCCGCACGCTGGGCGACCTGGTCCGCACCAGCGAGGCTGAACTGCTCGCCTACAAGAACTTCGGCGAGACCTCGCTGAAGGAAATCAAGGACATGCTGTCGGCCAAGGGCCTTCGCCTCGGCCAGCCGCTGGACGAGGAAACCCCGATGGCCAAGCCCGAGGCTGCCGCGGCCCCGGCGGCCCCCGCCGCCAGCGAAGGCCTCCTGGCCACGCCGATCAGCCAGATCGACTTCTCGATCCGCGCCCGCAAGGCGATGGAGGGGCTGAAGGTGAACACCCTGGGCGACCTGGCCAACAAGAGCGAGGCCGAACTGCTCGCCTGCCGCAACTTCGGCCAGACCAGCCTCAACGAGATCCGCCAGCGCCTGGCCGAGTACGGCCTGACGCTTCGCGAACAGAGCTGATCAGACATCCATGGGTGGCGTCAGGGTGGCGGCCTTCCCAGGCCGCCGCCGACAAGAGCATCGCAGAGAACGGCAGGATTTTCCTCCGTTCTCTGCGTTCGTTTATGGGATAATGCATTGCCGTCTGAACGGAGTCTCGCCGTCAATCTTCAGGGATGAACGATGAACGCAAACCGACCGCACGATCCGCTGAACCCCACCCGCCGACACAAGCTCGCCGCCATCGCACGGCAGTTCTGGCCGCTGTGCCGACACGTCGGGGCGGGCATGAACCCCGCCTGGTCGCCCGTGGGCAAGGTGTGGCACTGCGTGTGGCCGATGCTGCCGGCGGTGACGCTGGCCCTGACGCTGGTGCTCATCGCGGTGGTCTTTCCCAGCTGTAACCCCGAAACGGTGCGGGCCCCCGAACCCTCCACCCTCAAGCCTGCCCCGCGCACCACCGCGGGCGTGCCCATCATCCGCGTGCTGGTCACGCCTTCGGCGCTGGACAGCGTGCTGATCGACACCCGCGGCGGCTATCGCCTCATCGCCGACGGGCGGGTGCTCAGCGAGTCGCCCTCGCCCATGCCGCGGGCGCAGATCACCCGCGCGGGCAGGACGTGGAACATCAACAACCTTCATCCCTCGGCCGACGTCATCACGATCGAGGCCGTCGGCGGGCAGGTCCGCCTGGGCGAGACGCTCTACTGCGGCAGCGTGTGCCTTCGCGCCGCCAGCGCCAGCGGCATGGTTGCGATCAACCACGTGGACCTGGAATCGTACATCGCGGGCGTTCTGCCCAAGGAAATCTATGCGTACTGGGCGCCGGAGACGTACCGCGCGGTGGCCATCGCCGCCCGCACCTTCGCCCGCTACCAGATGCTCAACGCCGGCAGCGGCCGCGATTACGACGTGGGCGACAACCAGGGCTCGCAGATGTACGGCGGCTTCACGGCGGCCACGCCCAAGTCGTGGAGCGCGGTGCGGGACTCGCACGGCGTGATGCTGGCGTACGGGGCCAGGGGCCGCGAGAAGATCTTCTTTGCCCAGTACTCCGCCTGCAACGGCGGCGTGGTGAACGGCGCGTACGTGCTGCGCGAGGTGGATGAGTCGGAGAAGATCCCCCCGCTGGCCGGCGGGCAGAGCGACCCGGACGGGCAGAAGTGCACGCACTATCGATGGAGCCCTGTCCGCGTCAGCAAGGCCGACATCTTCAAGGTGATGCGTTCCAGCAGCTATGCGGCGGCGGCCAGGCTGACCAACGTGCGCGAGGTGAAGGTGGCGTCGGAGACCGCGTACGGCCGCCCGATCTGGCTGGACGTGGTGGACACGGCTGGCAACAGCGTCCGCCTGCGCGCGGACGACCTTCGCCTGCTGCTGCTCCGCGCGGGCCCCAAGGCGGCGAAGGAGCTTTACTCCATGAACTGCCGCATCCGCGACCTGGGCGACTCGATTGAATTCGGCGACGGCAAGGGGTTCGGCCACGGCGTGGGCCTTTCGCAGTGGGGCGCCGAAGACAAGGCCCTCCAAGGCTGGAGCCCCGAGAAGATCCTCCAGTTCTACTATCCCGGCGCGGTCCTGATCCGGGCCTATTGACCGGCGAAATGGCACGGCAATCGCAGATGCAATGCTCGTAGCACGGGCGTCTCGCCCGTGAGTCGCAGGGGCGTCTCGCCCCTGCTGGTTTCTCTGGGGGCCAGGGGCGTCTCACCCTTGAGCGACATTCTCTCATGGCAAGCACCAAGTCACGCCCGAAGACGAGATTGCCGTGAAAATGTGGCTGCCGCATTTGGAGCCTTCCTGCCGCAGGCAGGTGCGGCGGCAACGAGACCGCTATGAATTCAAGCGACGGGGGTGCCATAGTCCAAAGCGGTGTCGCGGCCGCTGCGCGGCCTTTGCCACCGCACTCCAAAGGCCGTCGCACGCATACGACTGGCTGGAAGCGGAAGAAAGACTGATGCCGATCAAGCCGAACGCAGCAGCGGGCGGGGGGGCATGTCCTCGGCGAGGAAACGCATGATCACCTCGTCGCGGGAACGGCTGAACTCGTCGTAGCTGCCATCGAAGTAGATATTGCGGTTGCGGAGGAACACGACGCGATCGAGCATCTTCATGAGCTTCTTGTCATGTGTGACGGCGATGGTCGTGTTGTGGTTCGACTCGTACAGCCGCTGGATGAGGTTGATCATTGCCTCGCCGCTCTCGGGGTCCAGGCCCGTCGTCGGCTCGTCGTAGATCACCACGGGCGGCTTGGCGATGATGGCCCGCGCGACAGCGATCCGCTTCTGCTGGCCGCCGCTGAGCTCGCTGGCGGCGCGGTCGAGGAACTCGGGCCCCATGCCCACCTGGTCCAACGCCTCGACCACACGGATGGCAATTTCCTCTTCCTGGCTGGACGGGTCGTCGTAGGGGTCGCGCCGCAGCGGCAGCGAAACGTTTGCATAGACGTCCATGCCGATGTCGGAAGCGAACAGGGCGTTGCCCTGGAATACGTAGCCGATGCGATGGCGGATCTCGTCCAGTTCCGTCGGCGACGCCCGCGTGAGGTCCTTGCCGAAGACCGTAACTCGCCCGGCGTCCGGCAGCAGCAGGGCGTTGAAATGCTTGGTCAATACCGTCTTGCCGCAGCCGCTGGGGCCCACGAGCGACAGCTTGGCTCCCGCGAAAATCTCCAGGTCAACCCCATCCAGCACAAGGTTGCCATTGAAAGACTTCCGCAGACCCTCGACTTTGATAATCGGCTGCATGAACACCCAGCGCTCGGCAGGCGCTTCCTTCAATTATTATACATCGGCTTTTACAGGGCGGATACCTGCGTAAAGATGAAATCCAGCGGCCGCGGAATCGCCACCGCCGCCCGCCCGCCGGCGATACTCGCCGTGCCCGCGCCGTGCAGGACCTCGCACCGATATTCGTTCTGCCCAAGCATAGGCAGCTCGATGATCGCCGTCGAGCGGTCGTTCTGCTCGCGGAACGCCAGCAGGTAGCCCTCGCGCCGGTCATCGGCCATCGAGAGGAAGCCCGTCCACGAGGCCCCGTCGGGGGCCGCGCCCACCGGCCACGTTGTGCCGCGGAAGATGTTCGCCCGGTGCTGCTTCCACAGGCGCACCAGGGGCGCAGCCTCCTGGACGTACTCCGCCGGCAGGTTCGTCAGCTCGAACCAGCCCAGGGGGTTGGCGAACATGACGCTGGCGAAGAGGTAGTCCGCGCGGTAGCGGGCCGGGGCCAGCGGGTCGCCTGCGTACAGATGCGGATTGCGGGCCGTGTTCAGCAGTTCCATCCGCAGGCGCCGCGGATCGACGTACTGTGCGAGCTTCCACAGGTTCCGCAGCGTGTGGTGCGGCCAGTAGCGGTGCCAGTCGGTGTAGCGGTTCTCGACGAAGATCGGCCCGGTGTGCATCAGGCCGAAATAGCCCGGTCGCGTCTCGGCCGTCACGTCGAGGTCAAACGCCACGCGCCCGGCCGACTCTTCCAGCACGCGGTCGAAGAAACGGCGGAGATTATCCTGCGAGGCCCGCGTGTGGGCCTTCACGCCGTCGATCTTGACCTGGTTGATGCCGCAGCGGCGGTGGTAGTCGAGGATCACGTCGGCGTCGCGCCGCCAGTGCGTGAAATCGTCGGCCGAGTCGGGCGCGAACCACAGGCCCAGCCCCAGCCCGTGGCGGGCGCAGGCCTCGACCAGCGGCGCAAGGCCGCGCGGGAAACGCTCCGGGTGCGTGTCCCAGAATCTGGGCTCGGCCGCGTGGAAACCCAGCCACACGCCGCCGGGCGTGGCGCTGTTGCTGGTGCGGCCTTTCTGCCAGCCGTCGTCCAGCTGCACCACGTCCACGCCCAGTCGGGCCGCCGCCTCGATCTCGCCCAGGACGAAGGCCTCGGCCATCCGCTTGTCCTGCGAGCGGTCGCCCCAGGTGTTGGACAGGAACAGGCCGTCACGCGAGGGCTCGTACGTGCGGAACTGCCGCTGGTAGCGCTGCAGGGCTTCGGCCGCGCCGCAGCGTCCGCCGTGGTAGGCGATCGTCGCCCAGCGGTCGCCCTCGCCGCCGAGGGGTCCCATGCCGTGCCCGCCCAGGCTGATGCGATATGCCAGCGGCCAGGCCGGGTGGCCGGGGCCGAAGTCGCTGCCCACGCCCCAGGCGAAGCCGCTGCCGCAGTACGCGCGAAAGTCGCAGTCGCTCTTGACCGCCCGGCTGGCCGGCAGCGGCGCGAGCTTCACAAACGCCAGCCCCTCGCCGCTGACGGGGTCCTCCAGCAGGAACAGGTTGCCCGACATCGCGAGCGTCGCTTCCGACGGATGGAGGAGGTATTCCTTCTCGAAGACGAGCTCGTTGTGCCCGTCGGTCTGGTCCACCAGCGTCACCTGCGTGAGGCGAAGGTGCATGCCCGACGGTGCGAAGTTCTCCATGCAATCGCCTGGGGGGATCGGGTCCTTGGGATCGACGGCTTGGGCGAGTTCGATGCCCGTGGGCGCTGCGGCGGCCGCCGAGGCCTGGGCCAGCGATTGCGTTGCCGCCGCCTCGCCCGCCTGCCGCACAGCCAGTTGCATGGTGACCGACGCCGAGCCGGCGAAGACCTGGAAGCGGTAGGTGATGTGGCACGACGGGCCGTCGGCCAGCAGCTCCACCGCCAGCGAGGGCTCTTCGGTGGGCCCGCACCGGCCGCTGCGGGCGAAGAACTGAACCGTCCGCCGTTCCGCCGGCAGGGCATGCGGCGGCACCGGGGCGGGTGGGCCGCTGCGGGCGACCCACTCGCGATCGCCGATCTTCAGCGACGTCGCCGTCAGCAGGCCGTTGTCCACGCGCCACCGGCGCGTGACGAGGCCGTTGCCGATCACCAACTCCCCGCCGTCAAACCGTGCCAGGCACGGACCGAATGCTGCCTCAGACATATCTTCTCCAACCCGCTCCAAAGGCCCGCGTCGGGCGGACGCTGCGGCCTAGCCTTGCGCCGGCAGATGCCGCGCCCTCGGCGGCCCGCAGGGCAATCGCGTTCTCGGCTTCTTGTGGCATGGGCGTCTCGCCCCTGCAGTGTTTCTCGAATATCCACGGGCGGGACGCCCGTGGGACGCACGGGCAAGATGCCCGTGCCACGAGAATGCGAATGCCCTGGGCGGCCCCGATCAGATCACGTCCTCGACCGTGCCGCGCAGGCGAGCCCGTTCCGCCGCGAAGACCATCATGTGGCTCTCGAGCGTCTGGGCGGGGCCCGAGAGGATCTTGCTGGCGTCGTTGTCGGCGACCGCCTGGATGAACGCGGTCATCAGGCCGTAGTCGCCGCCGCCGTGGCCGCCGAGGATCGTCGCATCGCCGGCCTCGGTGTCGATCACCTCGGTCTTGTCGGTCATGAAGTCGAAGTGCTCGATCCGCGGGCCGTCGCTGTAAAGCTCGCCCTTGGTGCCGAACAGCCGCGTCTTGCGGTGGGCCGAGGCGTTGAACGCGGTCATCGTGAACGTGCCCGTCCGCCCGCCGTCGAACAGCATGTTGACGACCTGGTTGTCGACAACGTCGTTGTCGCACTCGTACACGCATCGCCCATACGGGCCGGTGCGGAGGGCCTCGGTCACGCCCGCGACCGTCGTGTCCTCGGTCAGCACGTCCACCGGCCAGCCCAGTTGCCCCGCCTTGACGCGGCCGAGGTAAATCTTCATCGCCGAATAGGGGCACTGGTCCGCGATGCGGCAGTCGAGGCAGCGCGCCGCCGCCCCCGCGGGCTTGCACTCCTTGCGGAAGTGCCTCAGCGAGCCGAACGACGACACCTTGCGGCAGGGCGTGCTCATGATGTGGCTGATCCAGTCGAGGTCATGGCAGCTCTTGGCCAGCAGCATGCAGGACGATTCCTTCTCGTTGCGCCAGTTGCCGCGGACGAACGAATGCGCCTGGTGCCAATAGCCCACGGGCTCGAGGTGCTGCAGCGACACGATCTCGCCGATCAGGCCGGAATCAACCAGGGCCTTGAGCTTCCGCGTGTAGGCCGTGTACCGCAGCACGTGGCAGACGGCGAACAGCTTGCCCGCCTTGGTCACCGCCTGCACGATGCGGCGGCAGTCGGCCTCGGTAGGGGCCATGGGCTTTTCCAGCAGCATGTGATAGCCCAGGCCCGCGAAGGCGACGGCCGGGTCGGCGTGCATCGCGTCCTGCGTGGCCACGATCACGGCGTCGGCGAACCGAGGCCGCTGGGCCATCTGCCGCCAGTCGGTGAACACGTTGGCCGCGTCCACCTTATGCCACTGCACCATGCGGTCGCGGCGGGTATCGATGGGCTCGGCCACGCCGACCACCTTCATGCGGTCGGGGTGTTCCAGGGCGAACTGCGAATAGCCGCTGCCACGTCCGCCGCAGCCGGCAATGATCACTGTCACGGGCTTGGACATTATTTACTCCTGTAGCGTGGGGCTTGCCCACCGTTCCGCCGTAGGGCGGGCAGGTCCGCCGCAGGCGAGACTCGCCGTGGCAAGCTTGCCCACCATTCCACGACCTCAACGAACAATCTCTACTTGCTTCGCTTCGTTGCCTTCAATGCCTTGTCCAGCAGGGCGAGGTCCTTGCGGATCAAGGCGGCGTCGTCGCCCATGAACACGCCGACGCAGACGGCGTCGTGGGGCTTCATGTGCGAGGCGGTGAAGGCGAAGGCTTCGGCGGGCTTGTTGCGCCCGGCCGCGAGGATCTTGTAATGGATCACCGGCTTCTGGAGCTTGTCGACGACGGCCATCATTGCCGTGCGGTCCTCCTCGTTGAACCACTCCTGCACGCCGTGGACGTGCTCGGCCCCGGCGCCGCGGTTGGTGGGGTTGTAGTGCGAGCACATGTAGTAGTCGACGTCGAGATGGTCCATCGCCCACTGGAAGACCTTGGGGTTGTGCCCGGCGATGCCGGCGGCCAGGCCCGCGTCGCGGATCATCTTGATGGCGTCGGGGATTTCCTTCGTCTGCTTGTTGAGGACCGCGTAGTCCATCACGCCGCCGTGGATGTGGCAGCCGGCGGCGCCGCCGGACATTGCGTTCTGCACCGCGCGCTGGATCGAGCCCACTTCCGGGCACGTCTGGGCCAGCCAGTTGATCTTGCCGCCCTCGTCCCAGTATTCCATGAGGTAGCGCATGACGTGGTGGTCGGCGCGGCTGATGTGGGTCCGCACGCCGAGCTTCTCGGCCGCCCGCAGCGTCTTCTTGATGCGTTCGGTGGTGTAGTAGTGCCGCATCTCGCCGTCGCGCTCGATGCTCTGGTGCGAGAACCCGCTGAACGGGTTGCCGCCGATGATGAACTTGCTGACCGTGACGCCGGCGATCTTGACGTTCTTCATTTGCTGCTCCTTGGTGATACTCATTGAACTCTCCGATTCCGCCATGATACCGGCCCGACCGGCGGAGGCGACTCTTTTCTGCGGTCGGTTTTCTGCGGTCGGTGACGCCGGCGATGGCGTTGGCTCGGATCGAAGAGAGAGCGGGATTCCAGGATGATTTCAAGGACTAAGGGATTGAAGCCGGATGGCTTCGCTTCTCTGAGGCAGTCGCGATGCCGCGGTTACGGCTCATGCGAGCGCTCGGCAGGATCGCCACTGCCTCTCTTAATCCGTTAATCCTTGAAATCATCCTAAAATCCCGCTCTCTTCCCGTCGCCGCGCGGACTGGCCCCAGGCATCGTCACCGCCCGCGAAACAGGATCATTTAGGGTTTCCATCCCCGCCGTCTGTCCGTATAATCCCCGGACTGGTTTTGGACAAGAGCACCCTAGATAAACGAGGTTCACAATGCCACTGGTACCGATGCGAATCCTGTTGGATCACGCCGCCGAAAACAACTACGGCGTGGCCGCTTTCAACGTCAACAACATGGAACAGATCCAGGCCATCATGGAAGCCGCGAAGGAGACGAATTCGCCGGTGATCGTGCAGGCCAGCCGCGGCGCGCGGAAGTACACCAACGACGCCTACCTGCGGCACCTGATGCTGGCGGCGGCCGAGTTGAACCCCTCGCTGCCCATCGCCATGCACCAGGACCACGGCAACAGCCCGGCCACGTGCCTGTCGGCCATCGAGCAGGGCTTCACCAGCGTGATGATGGACGGCTCGCTGTCGGATGACGGCAAGACGCCCAGCACGTATGAGTACAACGTCAAGGTCACCAGCGAGGTCGTCAAGGCCGCGCACGCCAGGGGCGTGACGGTCGAAGGCGAGATCGGCACGCTGGGCGGCATCGAGGACGGCCACGGCGCCGGCGGCACCGGTCTGGAGCACGTCACCGACCCCGCGCAGGCCGAGCAGTTCGTCAAGGACACCGGCGTGGACGCCCTGGCCGTCGCCATCGGCACCAGCCACGGCGCGTACAAATTCACCAAGAAGCCCACGGGCGAAGTGCTGAAGATGGACATCATCGAGGCCATCCACAAGCGTCTGCCCAACTGCCACATGGTCATGCACGGTTCGTCGTCCGTGCCGCAGGAACTGCTGGAAGTCATCCGCAAGTTCGGCGGCAAGATGAAGGAAACGTACGGCGTGCCGGTGGAAGAGATCCAGCGCGGCATCAAGCACGGCGTCCGCAAGATCAACGTGGACACCGACAACCGCCTGGCCATGACCGGCGCCATCCGCCAGGTCTTCGGCGAGACGCCCGACAAGTTCGACCCGCGCGACTACCTTGGGCCCGCCCGCGAGGCGATGCGCAAGGTGTGCGTCGATCGCATGAAGGCGTTCGGCCAGGCCGGCCACGGCAGCAAGATCAAGCCCGTGACCTGCAAGGAAATGGTCGAGTTCTACGTCAAGAAGGGCAAGTAAGCCTTCGCATGAATCAAGGCCCGCGGCCCGCGCCGCGGGCCTTTTCACGCGCCTTCACGGGCGGCGGCCTTCCCAGGCCGCCGCCAACAACGCCGAAGCTGCGTATGCCGGGTGCCATGCTTTTAGGCGCGAAGGGCCAAAAGCATGTTCGAGATGTACGCGGGCATTGGTGTAAACATGCTTTTGGTCTGCGGCCTAAAAGCATGGCACCCGGTCAATGACGCTGCCGGCACGCAAAACCAAAGAGGATCACATGAACAAGGCCGCGCTCGCTGTAACACTCGCTGCCCTGGCCCTGGCGGCCGGCGCTCAACAGCCCGCCTCGCGCCCCGCGCCGGTCACGCGCAGCACCACCGGCACGGCCACCAGGCCGGTGGCGATGCCGGCGGGCTGGAAACTGCCGAAGTTTGAGCGGGTCGACCCGGTCGGCTTCGCCGTCAGCGAGGGCGGCCGCTTCGCCGTGCTGCCCGTGCTGGCCGACTCCTCCAACCGATCGGCCCCGATCTTCCGCTGCTGGCTGGCCGACATCGAACGCAAGAACCTCGTCGAGCTTTCCGACGTGCTGGCCGAGGAACTCAAGGACGCGCCTTACGCCCTCAACGCCACGTTCTCGCCCGACGGCAAGTTCCTCGCCATCCGCGCCATCCGCACCGGCGAGCAGCGGGGGGCGGCCGTGTTCCTCATGGACCTTCTGGACCGCAGCTGCACCCGCCTGGCCGAGGGGCTGATGGTGGTCCCCGTGTGGATGGGCCCTCGCCTGGCCGTCAGCGCGGTCGATGCCAACGCCGACCTCCAGCCGATCCGCATCTTCGACCCCGCCCGCAAGACCAGCGGCGAGATCGCGATTCGCGGCATCATCGCCGCGGGCGACGCCAGCGGCAGCGTCATCGTGTGCGGCTGCGACGCCAACGCCCCGACGGCCCCGCTGAACATGAAGGATTACGACCGTGCGTCGATGCTGGCGATGCAGCCCGGCGGCAAGGTGCTGCGATCGCTGGGGACGCTGTCGGAGGTGGTGACGATGCCGGTCGTGAGCCCCGGCGGCAAGTACATCGCGTTCCAGTCCCGCCCGCCGGCCGACGCCAACGCCTCGCCGGCGCGGGTGGAGGTGCTGGCGACGACGGGCGACGAACGCTGGAGCCTCGATGCGCGGGTGCTGCCGCTGTCGGTCGGCGATGACGGCGCGGTGCTGACCATCCAGTCCGTCCGCACCCGTCCCGAAGGGGCCGCCGTGCAACTATGGCCGCGAGGGAAACCGCCCCGCACGCTCATCGAGGACGGCGCCTGGGCCGCCGCCCTCTCCGGCGCCAGGCTCTACTACATCACCGGCTTCGACGAGAAGTCCATGTGGGTGACCGACGCGACGAAGTAGCGGCCGCGCCATCGAGTTGGTCCGTGGCCATGTCTTGCCGCGCGGTGCCAAGCTTCGCCGATGGGGTGCCATGGCGGCACCCGGAGCAGCGCACCCGGAGCGGGGGGCAATCACCCGCGCCACTGGTCTTCGATGCGCTGGCGGCGGCGTTTGGCGATGTACCAGAAGATGCCCGAGACGATGCCGCACATTGTGGCGGTGGTGGTGGTGAAGAGCATCAGGAAGCGGGGCGCCCCCAGGTCCTTCTGTGACGCTTCCGTCAGCAGCACTTCGATCAGCGCCATCGCCACGGCCATGCCGGCGGCGGCGCCCAGGCCGATGCCGCGGCCGATGGCGCGCGGCAGCGACTTGGCCCCCGAGCCCAGCGGAATGACCGCACAGGCGGCCAGCGCGATGCTGATCGTGGGGTTCTTCACGTACAGCGTGGGGACGTAGCCGATGACGAGGAAGCCCGCGATCGCCCAGATCACGCGGTTGAGCTTCATCAGCCAGGATGGCGGGCGGCGGAAGAAGTTGGCCACGGTTACCTCGTTCGCCCCGCTCGGGGCTGCGAGGTCGCCCGCCGCTCGGCCGCCGGCGGGTGCGGCGGCACGGACAGCAGTTTCTCGAATCCCGGCGTCATCTGCACCGACCATCGTCCGGCCGTGCCCGTGATGAGCATCGCCTCGACGCCGGTCTTGCCGCCGATGCGGTCCAGTCCCGGTGGGCCCAGCACGCTCAACGCGGTGGACCAGGCATCGGCCAGCATGGCCGTCGGCGCGACGACCGTCACCGACGCCACCGCCCCGGTCGGCCAGCCCGTGTTGGGATCGATAATGTGGCTGTAGGCCTTGCCGTTGATCATGCTGAAGCGGTTGTAGTGGGCGCTGGTGCAGACGGCGGCGTCGCTGAGGCTCAGCGTGGCGATGATCTTGTCCTCATAGAACGGGTCCTGGATGTCCACCGGCCAGGGGCTGCCGCCGGGGGCGACGCCGAAGACGCGGATGTTGCCGCCGATGTCCACCACGCCGCCCCGCATGCCCAGGGCCATCATCACGGCCGCGGCGCGGTCGGCGGCGAAGCCCTTGGCGATGCCTCCCAGGTCCACGCACGCGGTGTCGGTGCGTTTGACGGCGGCGCTGTCGAGCAGTTCGATCTGGTCCCACGTGGAGGCGTTGCGGGCGTCGACGACTTCCTGCGCCACCGGCAGGCGGTTGTCCTTGCCGGCCTGCTTCCACAGTTTGACCAGCGGAAAGACGGTGATGTCGAACGCGCCGCCGCTGGCCAGGTGCACCTCGCGGCTGGTCCGCAGCACTTCCATCGTCAGGGGCGACAGCGGGCACTTCACGCCCGCCTTGGCCGCGTTGAAATTGGCCAGTTCGGTGCGGGCAATGTAGGCGCTCATGCGGCCTTCGATGTCGCGGAGGGCGGCCTCGGCCTCCGACAGGGCCTTGCGGGCGTGCTCCCGCTGGTCGGCGCGGGCGACGGCGGTGAGGCTGCACTGCGTGCTCATCACGCCTTCGGGGCGGTGGGCGAAGGCGGTGAGCTCGGTGCCCGAGCCGCCGATCTTGATCAGCGCCACCACCACCGACGCCACGACGGCCAGCGTCACCAGGGCCAGGGCGGCCGAGCGACGGCCGGTGGGCGTGATGGGTTGGAGATTACTTTCCATACGAGGCTGCGATCTCGCTGTGAATGCCGCCGCGGGGCGTGAACTTGCCGGTCACGGTCATGCGTCGCGGGCGGCAGGCGGCGACCAGGTCGTCGAGGATGCGGTTGACGACGGCCTCGTAGAACACGCCCGTGTTGCGGAACGACTGCAGGTAGAACTTGAGGCTCTTGAGCTCGAGGCACGTCGTGTCGGCCACGTACTCGATCTCGATGGTGCCGAAGTCCGGCTGCCCGGTCTTGGGGCAGACGGAGGTGAACTCCGGGGCCACGTGGCGAATCACATAATCCCGCTGCGGGCAAGGGTTGTCGAATGTCTCAAGGGTCATGGATTACTAGAATACACAGATTGAACGAAAAGTTAAAGACGAGTAACGTGTACGAGCCGGTGCCATGCCGAAGCGTCGCGGCTTTTGCGACGCGCCGGCATGCCCGCCACGAGGCACGCGAGCATGCCGGCGCCCTGCAAACGTCGCAGAGCTTCGGCATGGCGCCGGGACCGTAGAAGCGGCGAATTGCCAAGAGGCGAAGCGTGAACGAGATTGACGCGAAAGACAAACTGGCCGTGGTGCTGCTCAGCGGCGGGCTGGACTCGGCCACGACGCTGGCGATCGCCCGGGGCGACGGCTTCCGCTGCCACGCGCTGAGCTTCGACTATGGCCAGCGGCACCGTTTTGAACTGCAGGCCGCGGCGGCCGTGGCGCGGGCGCAGGGCGCCCTCGAGCATCGCATCGTGAAGATCGACCTTTCCGCCCGCGGCGGCTTCGGGCACAGCGCGCTGACCGACGACATCGCCGTGCCCAAGGACCGCCAGGACCACGGCGAGATCCCCGTCACCTACGTCCCCGGCCGCAACACGATCTTCCTCTCCATCGCCCTGGGCTACGCCGAGGCCATCGGCGCGTTCGACATCTACATCGGCGTCAACGCGATCGATTACAGCGGCTACCCCGACTGCCGGCCGGAGTTCATCGAGGCGTTTGAGACGATGGCCAACCTCGCCACCGCCGCCGCCGTCGAGGGCCGCGGGCACTTCGCCATCCACGCCCCGCTGATCCGCATGACCAAGGCCCAGATCATCGCCCGCGGGCTGTCGCTCGGCGTCGATTACTCGCTCACGCACAGCTGCTACGACCCCGACGCCTCCGGCCTGTCGTGCGGCCGCTGCGACAGCTGCCGCCTCCGCCTCGCCGGCTTCGCCGCCGCCGGGGCCCTGGACCCGGTGGGGTACATGGCCGGCTACAATGGCTCCAATGGGAGGCAACGTGAAAATCGGTAGCGTGTACCTCGTCGGCGCGGGTCCTGGCGACCCCGGTCTGATCACGGTTCGCGGACGCGAGCTGCTGTCGCGCGCGGAGGTGGTGGTGTACGACTACCTCGCCTCGCCGCGGCTGCTCGATCTGGCGCCGGCGACGGCGGAGCGGATCTACGTCGGCAAGAAGGCCGCCGCCCACACCATGGGTCAGGCGGACATCAACCAGCTGCTGGTCGACCTCGGCCGCGCGGGCAAGAGGGTCGTGCGGCTCAAGGGCGGCGACCCCTACGTGTTCGGCCGCGGGGGCGAGGAGGCGCTGGCCCTGGTCGAGGCGGGCGTGCCGTTCGAGGAGGTGCCCGGCATCACCGCAGGCATTGCCGCGGCGGCGTACGCGGGCATCCCCGTCACGCATCGCGAACTGGCCAGCTGCATGGCCTTGATCACCGGCCACGAGACGCCCGACAAGGAAGAGACGGCCCTGGACTACAAGACGCTGGCGGGGCTCGATGGCACGCTGGCGTTCTACATGGGCGTGGCGAACCTCGGCCACATCTGTGCAAAACTGATCGAGCACGGCCTGGCCGCCGATACGCCGGCGGCCGTCATCCGCTGGGGCACCACCTCGCAGCAGCAGGTGCTGGCCGGCACGGTGACGACGCTGCCGGAGACGGTGACGCGGACGGGCTTCAAGCCGCCGGCGCTGATCGTGATCGGCCGCGTGGTGGCGCTGCGCGAGCAGCTGAACTGGTTCGAGAAGCGGCCGCTGTTCGGGCGGCGCATCGTGGTGACGCGGGCGCGGGCGCAGGCGTCGGATTTCGCGGCGATGCTGGAGGGCCTGGGGGCCGAGGTGATCGAGCTGCCGGCGATCAAGATCGAGCCGCCCCTGGATCGCGAGCCGCTGCAGGAGGCCGCGCGGCGTGCGGGCTCGTTCGACTGGATCATCTTCACCAGCGTCAACGGCGTCGAGGCGTTCTTTGAGACCCTCGCCGCCCTGGGCCGCGACGCCCGGGCATTGGCCGGGGCGAAGGTTGCGGCCATCGGGCCGGCGACGGCCCAGCGTCTGGGGCAGTATGGCATTCGCCCCGACGCACAGCCTGCACGATTCATCGGGACCGAAGTGGTCGAGACGCTCGCGGCCATCGAGAACCTCGCGGGCAAGAGCGTGCTGTGTCCGCGGGCGGACATCGCCCCGCGCGAGTTGATCGATTCGCTGGCCCAGAAGGGGGCCGAGGTGACGGAGATCGCCGCCTACCGCACGGTGGCCGACGCATCGAACGCCTTCCGCGTGAAGGAGATGATCCAGCGCGGCGAGGTGCACTGGCTGACCTTCACCAGTTCCTCGACGGTCGACAATCTTGTCGCCGCCATTGCCGCCGACGTCATCAACGCCGCCTCGCTCCGCATCGCCAGTATCGGCCCCTCCACCTCGGCCACCTTGCGCAAGCACGGCCTGACGCCCACCGTCGAGGCGAAAGAGTACACCATCCAGGGCCTCGCCGACGCCATCGTGCAGGCAGGTTAGACGGCGGCATGCTCTCCTCCGGGTGCCATGCTCCGTTCCGGGTGCCATGCTTTTAGGCCCGCAGGGGCAAAAGCATGTTTACAGGAGCATATCTTACGTCAAAACCACCGGCAGACTCTCCAGGTCTAGCGTCAGCGGCCCCGTTCGTCCTTGGTACACGTGCCAACTCGACCACGGCCAATCCTCCAGGCGGCTCACTAGCTTGCGTCGGAGCGGATTCTCATGCACATACCGAATCTTCTCGTGCACGTCGTGATCTGATCGAAGATTGCGATCGAATCCGCCACCACGTCGCCAGAAGCGGTAGCAGCCTGCATCGGCCATCTTCGGAAGGTGTTCAGGCAGGTACTGCTTCACCCACCTCACCGCCGTCTGAGACACGGGCAATTTGATGGAGGCAAGGATGCGGCTGGTCCTCGCCTGTCTCGGCCAGAGCACCAAATGCACATGCTCGGGCATGAAGACGTGGGCCCAGACATGGAAACCGAGTTTCGAGCGAGCGCGGTCGATCGTGGAGATCAGCCACTCGCAAGAACGAGCATTCAGGAACCGCTGATCGCGAAGGCAGCAGAATGTCAGCATGTGCGCGTCGGCTTCAGCATCGAATCGTTTGCATTTCTTGGCGTGGATGTCGAGTCCCCACATGGACGCAGATGATAATGACGGGCACCGCGGATTTCAACGGATGTAAACATGCTTTTGGCCCTGCGGCCTAAAAGCATGGCACCCGGAAGAGAGCATGGCACGCGGCAGGAGGGCGTGGCATCACGAAGGAACATGGGGGCACCGCTGGTTTCAAGGCTGTAAACATGCTTTTGGCCCTGCGGGCCTAAAAGCATGGCACCCGGAGAAGAGCGTGCATGGTACTGCGGGAGGCTTACTCCGCGGCGGGGTCTTGGGGCTCTTGGAGTTCGCCGGTGACTTCGGCGCCGTCTTCGCCGCGGGAGAGGAGTTGGATCTTCTTCTCGGCCGTCTCGAGGATGGCGCGGCACTGCTTGATCAGGGCGATGCCCTGGGCGTACTTCTCGATCGACGCCTCCAGCGGCACCTTGCCCTGCTCGATCTCCGTGACGATCTGTTCGAGATTCTGCAGTGCCTGTTCAAAGCTCAGTTTTGCCATGGTCTACCTCGTGCGGGGATTCTATCAGTCGCCCGGATCAGGCACAACGCGTTTGTCCTCGTCGGTGCGGCGGGGCAGTTCGTCGGGGTCCTCGGCCGCCCCGACGGCCGGCGGCGCGGGCAGCGGCACCGACACCAGCACCGGGGCCTGCCCGGCGGTGACGTAGAACAGCCGCCTGCCGGCGACGGCTGCCGCGGCGGCGTTGGCTACCAGGCGAATCGATGGGGTCCCCAGCGGCGCCGCGGCCGGCTGCGTGGGCCACAGGCGGACGGCGACGCCATCGCCGTCGGAGGCGGTGACCAGCGCGTCGGCCCAAACGGCCAGCGGCAGGTCGTCGGTCTCGATGACGCGTGCGTTGGCGTTGGGCGTGACGATCGCGATGGCGGCGGCCTGCGCGGGTCCGCGCGAGGCGCGTGCGGCAATCGCGTCGCCGCTTTCGCTGATGGCGGCCGGCGTCTCGACCCGCGCCGCCAGATGGAGCGGCCGGGCGATCTTGCCGTCGATCACGATGGCCAGCGACTGCCGCGTCGTGTCGCCCAGGCCCAGCGGGGCGTCGGGCGCGTTGGGGTCGCAGCCGATCAGCAGGCTCTTGCCCGCGGCATCGGCCCCGGCCAGGCAGCCGCGGATGGGCAGTTCAGCCGGCGGGCCGGCAGGAGCGGCCAGCAGCAGGCGGTCGAACTTCCGCAGCTTGTCCACGCGGGCGACGGCCAGGCTGCCTGCGGCCCAGCGGGCGAAGAGCATCGTGCCGGCAGCGACGGGCCGCGGGGCGCCGCCGGACAGGTCGATGATGTACGCAGTGAAGGAGGGCGCGGGCAGCAAGGCCCCGGCCCCCAGCGCGACGTACTTGCCGTCGGGCGACGGCTCGGCGAAGGACAGCAGCGGCGCTGCTGCGCGGGTGTTGGCGTCCAGCAGATCGGCCAGGTCCTGGATCTTGCCCGTGTCCGTGCGGAACAGCCAGTACGTCAGGCGGGTGTCGCCCTTGCGCTGGGCCTGGAAGACGATGCACTGGCCGTCGCGGGTGACCCGCAGCGTGCCATTAACCACGGCGGCGACGCCCGGCAGCCGCCACTCCGCCCGCGCGGCGTTCGCGTCGCCCTTGGGCGGGGCCGCGGCAGACAGCGAGGCCGCGCACAGGAAGATCAGCAGGGCGGGCAAGCGGCGCAAGAAACCCGAATGGCAAAGCACGAATTCCGAAACAAGCCCGAATGCACGAAATCCGAATGGGTCAAATGATGCACACTTGTATTGTTCAGGACACTTCGTCATTCGGATTTCTGATTTGTTTCGGATTTCGTTTCTCGAGCTTCGTGCTTCACTTCGGCTGTTCCATCACGCGCAGGGTCAGCGGCTCGGTCTGCTTGCCGGCAATGTAGTAGATTCTGCCGGCGGCCGCCAGCCCGCACCATGCGTTTTCGGACAGCGTCGTTCCCTTGCCGGCGGCGTCGAACCAGCGGAGGGTCGCGCCGTCGGCGTCGCCCTCGGAGGTGATGGCCAGCACTTGCCCGCCGTCGCCGATGGAAAGCGGGATGCAGTCCTCGTCGATCTGCCGCCGCTTGCCGTCCTGCGTGTCGAGGATGTCGATGCGGATCACGCTGGGCGGGCCGTTGGGGTCGGCGCCCTTCCAGCCGTTGTGCTGCCACGCCGCCAGCCGCCCGCCGGCGGAGAGAATCGGCGGCGTGGCGACCTCGCGATTGGTGCCCAGGTTGTGCAGGACGTTCCCGTTGGGTTCCATCAGAACGGTCGAGGCGGCATCGAAATCTTTCATCGTCAGCGGCGACATCGGCGAGGCCGCGTTGCAGCCGATCGCCAGCATCGTTCCGTTGGCGTCGCCTGCGGCGGGCAGGCCGACGATCTTGCTCTCGCCCCAGCGATCGGTCGCGGGGTTGTAGAACTTGATCGGGGCGATGTTGCCCTTGGCATCGGCCGACGCAACGGCCGCCCGCGGCCCGACCCACGCCGCCATCGACAGCGCCCCCTGGTCGATCAGCCGCAGCTTGCGGCCTTCCATGTCGGCGACGAACACCGCGGCGGTCACGCGCGTGGGGCCCGCCAGCTTGCCGCTGGCCAGCAGGAACTTGCCGTCCCACGAAGGCTTGGCCGCCGCGATCTGCCAGCCCGCCTTCTTGTGGGCGTCGTCCAGCCAGTCGGCCAGGTTCACCTGCCGGCCGGTCGCGGTGTCGATGAGCGTGCAGAGGAAGGTCGGCTCGCCGTCTTGTTTTGCCGGGGGCACGACGGAGGGCACGATGACGTACTTGCCATCGGGTGTCGCGCGGACGGCGAGGGGGTCGATGCGGCCCTGGATTTCCAGCTTGGCGATCACGTCGGGCGCCTTGGTATCGGCGGCGCGTGCGGCAGGTGCGATCGCCGCGAGGGTCAATACCATCACGATGGCGAGCTTGTTCATGTTGTTCTCCGTACTTTCAAGACACCCAGCGAGGGCGTGAGTTAGGCCGGCCGGGCGGCGATCCCGGTGAGCGACATGTTTTCCTGGCATGCACCAAGTCACGCCGGAAGACTCAGTTGCATGAACTGGGGCTGCCCGGTTCGGACCCAAACGCAACCTGCCTGCCGGCAGGCAGGTCCGCAAAATGATTACCGCCACGACTTGATGAAGCCATAGACCTTATCGGCCCAGTCGCGGGGCACCGGCAGGGCGGTCATGTTGGGATAGAAGATGACGAACCACGCCATCGCCAGCAGCAGCACCAAGGCGACGATGCCCGGGCCGATCCATATCCCGCCGGGCTTCACCTCGCCCAGCCGCCACAGCGCCCAGCCGCCGGCGACGCAGAGGAAGGCCGCGGCCTGGAGGTAGTGGTAGAAGAACATCACCCGCGGCGAGGCCACCCACGGCGCCCAAAGGATCAGGTACGCGCACACGAGGAAGCCCGCCGCCCACCGCCGCTTCAATGCCCCCGTGACGGCCAGGTAGATCACCGACAGGAAGCCCACATACAGCACCACGGAATTGCCGAGGTTGTAGATGTTGGCGATCTGGTCCTTCTCCCAGCCAAACCGAGACAGGAACTGGAACCAGAATGAACCGGGATCCATCTTCGGGCTGTAGTCCACGTAGAACCACACGGGCCGGAGGTTGAGCACCCACTGCCAGGGCTTGGAGGCGTAGTCGTGCGGGGCCGAGAGGTTGGTGTGGTACCACCACATCTGATCGTGGACGGCGAGGAAATCGCTCCATGTGAAGCCCATCGCGAAGTACTGTGCGTAGGAGGCGACGTAGACGCCCGCTGGCAGGAGCAGCAGTGCGACGCCCGCCCACAGAACGGTCCACTGCCGCGTGCGAAGCTTGTGCCAAGCCACCACCGGGATCACCCCGCCCACCAGGATGATGAAGAGCTTGCGCCACTCGAACTCCAGGAAGATGCCCGTTGCCAACGCCGCCGTCAGCCACAGGAGCGTCTGCCCGTGACGGCGGCGGATGAGCAGCCAGAATACGAAGGTCGCGACCGCGGCCAGGCCGGCGCCGCAGGCCTGCACGATGTGGGTGACGTTCTTGACCTGTTCGACGGACATCTCACTGCGGAAATGCTCGGGCACGATCAGCCAGGCGGCCTTGGCGAACTCGGTGCCCGCGGCGGCCAGGCCGACGGCGATGAGGACGACGAGGATCTCGTATCGCTTCATCTCGATCAGCCAGGCCAGCAGGAGCTCGCCCCCCAGCAGGGCGATCAGGAAGAAGCCCGTCCACTTGGTCGCCAGCGTCAGCCCGGCGAAAAGGCCCGCGCCCAGCAGCCACAAGCGGCTGCGATTGGCGTCCAGTCGCCACGTCACGTAGCAGATCACGGAGGCGAGGATGAAGACGGTGAGGAAGAGGTCGGCCGTGGCGATGCGAGACTGCACGAAGGCGAGGCCCTCGATGCAGTAGAGAAAGCAGGCGAGCAGCCCGGCAACGCTCGAGCCGGTGAGCTTCAGCGTGAGGATGAACACCAGCAGCGCCGCCAGCACGCCGGCCAGCACGCCGGGCAGCCGCTCGACGAACATCACGTGGGCGTCGATGGCCTTCTGCGCCTCCTCGCTCCGCCGCAGCACCTCGGGGGCTTCATTGGCGTCGGTCAAGGCCGTGGGGTGCTCGCGGAAGAACTGCCGCCGGTCGAGCTCGTTGGCGTCGACGCCCAGCTTGACGGCGGCGGCAATGATGAGCTTGCCCAGCGGCGGGTGCGTCCATTCATTGGAGAAGCCCTCGGGCGGGTGGGCGCCGAAGTCGTAGGCGTCGGGATTGCCGCGTGCGTACTGCTCGGCGGTGTAGCCGAAGTAGACCTCGTCGAAGTAGAAGCCCGAAGGCACATCCAGGCGGTAGACGCGGCTGGCGGTGGAGGCGGCGAGGATCAACGCCAGGATCATCAGGTGGGCGACCGGCACGCCCCAGAAGGAGGGCCGCCGTGTGACGGGGGGATTGTTCAATAGTTCGGTCATAGCCTCGCCTGTCCGACGAATAACGATGCCTTGGGCCCTTGGTTGTTCGCACCCCCAAACAAGTTTGGGGGTGGCACCGACTCTGGTTGATCGCACCCCAGGCAAGTTTTGGGGGTGGCACGACTCTGCTCTGCCGCGGGCCGCTCGCCTTGCCTCACCCTTGGGGGCCGGTCTTGTTCGTGATGAAGTCCCGAATGGCCGGGCCGAAATCCTTGCCCGAGCCTCCCGGGCCGGCATTGTGCCCGCCGAGGATCTCGACGAACGCCTTGGGCTCGCGGGCCGCCTCGTACAGCCGCTGACCGTGCGAAAATGGAATCAACTTATCCTGGCGGCTGTGAAGCACAAGGACCGGGCAGCGGACGCCGGGCAGCTTGTCGATGCTGCGATAATCATATCGGGCGAGCTGGCGGGCGGGAAGGAACCACAGCATGTCGGCGGCAAGGTCGGGCACGGAGGTGAAGGTGGATTCCAGGATCAGCGCCCGCGGGGTGTGGTCGCGGGCGAGGTGGGTGGCGATCGCGCCGCCGAGCGACTTGCCGACAACGATGATCTTCTCGGGCGGGATCTTCCGCTGCTGGACGAGGTAGTCCCAGGCGGCCTGGGCGTCGAGGTAGGTGCCTTGCTCGTCGGGCGAGCCCTCGCTGCTGCCGTAGCCGCGGTAGTCGAACGTCAGCACGTCCAGCCCCATCTTGTGGTAAAGGCTGACCCACTCCAGCGTCCGCGAGAGGTTGTCGCCGTTGCCGTGGCAGTACAGGACCGCGCCGCGCGAGTCGGCGGCAGGGACGAACCACGCGCCGAGTCCCACGCCGTCGGCGGTCGCCAGCCGCACCTCCTCGTACAGCCGCAGGCCCACGTCGGGCGGGGTGTTGGTGATGGGGCCCGGCGGGAAGTACACCACCCGCGACTGGAAGACATACAGCAAGGCCGCCCCGACGACGTAGGTCACCAGGACGATCCGCAGCGCCGACAGCAGCTTGCGCGACAATCCCCTTCTGGGTCGTGTGGCCTGCGTCTCTTCCATGATGTGAAGGTATCTTGTCGGCGGGGGACATTCAATTGCGGATTGCGGATTCGCAGATTCAAATCCGAGATGCATAAACGCGATGCTTC
>CAZTVF010000010.1:0-65173 GCA_964616985.1 uncultured Planctomycetaceae bacterium | reverse complement strand
GATTCAGGCTCCAATGTCACTTGTTATTTATGCATCTCAGATTTGAATCTGCGATGCCGGCACGATCCCGGCCGAGCAGATCCCGCTGATCATCCAGGATAAGACTTTCATCAATGATGCTACGACGAATCCCCACGCCAGTTTCGTAGGCACTCCGACCCCCAAGACGGCGACGGTTGATCCGCTGTGGGTCTGGGGCCCGCCGCTCGGCGGCCGCCTGTGGTTCCCGCACGTGTACATGCCCAACCAGGACATCTTCGTCGGGACAGGCTCCAACCCGGTGGGGCGCTGGGACTACGGCCCCTGGATCATCCCGCCGATGATCCCCGCCAACCCCAACCTGCCCGCGCTGAGCACGGTTCCCGAAGCCTTCTTTGACACCATCGTCACCAACGGCACCGCGTATCCCTATGTCACACTTCAGCGTAAGGCTTACCGGTTCCGCGTTCTCAACGGCTGCAACGACCGCATATTGAATCTGCACTTCTTCTATGCCGACCCCAACGCGCTCACCGAAGTGAAGATGGTCGCCGCGGCCCCCGATAATGTTCATCCCGACTGGCCGCGTGACGGCCGCGATGGCGGCGTGCCCGACGCCAACACCGCCGGCCCGTCCTGGTACCAGATCGGCAACGAAGGTGGCTTCCTGCCTCGGGTGGCCATTGTCGCACCGCAGCCCGTGGACTTCGACTATGATCGTCGCAGCGCCACGTTCGGCTCGGTGACCAGCAAGGCGCTGTTCCTGGCCCCGGCAGAGCGTGCCGACGTGATCGTGGACTTCTCGTCCTGCCCGCCGGGCTCGACGCTGATCCTCTACAATGACGCGCCGGCCCCCGTGCCCCTGTTCGACCCTCGCTACGACCTCTACACGGGCTGCCCCGACCAGACCGCCATCGGCGGCGCGCCGACCATCCCGGCCGGCTTCGGTCCCAACACTCGCACGGTCATGCAGGTCCGCATCGACCCCAATGCCCCGGCCGTGCCGTTCGACCTCGCTCGCCTGCAGGCGGCCCTGCCGGTCGCCTACGGTGCGGTTCAGCCGCCGCCGGTGGTTCCGCAACCGGAGTATGATGCCGCTTTCGGCACCGTGACAGCGGCCAATACGTACGCCCGGCTCATGGATGAATCGCTGAACCTGACGGGTAAGACGCAGGGTGTGGCGAAGGTCGTCACTGCCCTGCCGGGTGTTGGTTACATGACGCCCCCGACCGTCGTGTTCATGGGCGGCGGCGGCACGGGCGCTCGTGCAACGGCGACCCTCAACGGTGTCACTGGCGTCACGGTGGCAACGGGCGGCACGGGCTATACGACCAAGCCGACAGTCACCTTCACGCCCGCAGCCGGCGGTGGCGGCACGGGCGCCACGGCCATGGCCACGATCTCCGGCGGCAAGGTGACCGCCATCACCATGATAACCCCGGGCTCCAACTACCTGCTGCCGCCTCTGGTCACCATTACGGGTGGCGGCGGCACGGGCGCCACGGCTACGGCGATGACGACATTGGGCTCGGTCGGCTCGATCAATGTCACCAGCCCCGGCGCGGGCTACAAGCAGGCCCCTCTGGTCTTCCTGACCGGTGGCGGTGGCATGGGCGCGGTGGCCGATGCCCTTCTCGTCGGCGCCGAACCCATCCGCATCAAGAACATCGTCGAAGGCATGGAACCGTGGTATGGCCGCATGAACGCCCTCCTGGGCACCACGCCCACGCCTTTGCTGCCGACGGTCCCGGCCCCGGTGTTCCCGGGCATGTCCAACTACATCGACCCGCCGTCGGACTACATCACCGACGGGTTCATACAGTTGTGGCGCCTCTCGCACATCGGTGTGGACACGCACGTGATTCACTTCCACCACGTCAACGTGCAGGTGATCAATCGCGTAGACATCACCAGCGTGATGAAGCCGCCCGATGAGAACGAACTGGGCTGGAAGGAAAGTATCCGCGCCAACCCGCTGGAAGACATCATCATGGCAGTGCGGCCGTCCACGCCCACCATGCCTTGGCCGCTGCCCAACAGCAAACGCCTGTTGGATCCTTCGACCATGGCCGGCTCGACGATGAGCTTCTCGCCCATCCCGCCGCCGCCTGGCGTCGCGGTGGCCGCGCAGGTCTCCAACGTCATGACGGACTACGGGTGGGAATACGTGTGGCACTGCCACCTGCTGGGCCACGAAGAGAACGACATGATGCGTCCGTTGATCATGGCTTTCCCGCCGTGGGCGAACAACACGGCCCCCAGCGGCCTGGCGGCCACGCTCTCCACGGGCGTCAATCCGCTGTCCGTCGCATTGCGGTGGACGGATCGCACGCCGAACGAGCAGGGCTTCGTCATCCAGCGGGCGACGAACACCAACTTCACGACCAACCTGAAGCTGATGTTTGCACCGGCCAATGCGACAACGTATCCCGACACGACGGTCGCCGGACGCACCACGTACTACTATCGCATCTATGCCTGGAAGAACGGCGGCCAGTCGGGCAACAGCAACACGCTGACCGTCACCACGCCGACCGGCCCGCCGCCTAACGGCACGGCCGCGAACCTGGCCGTCTCGGGCGTCATCGGCAGGAACACCGTGACGGTGACGTGGCAGAACCTGGCCACCAACGCCAGCAACGTCCTATTGCAGGTCACCAGCCTGGGCGTCAACGGCCCATGGACCACGGTGACGCTGCCAGCCGGCACGACCACGTACACCCGGACCGGTATGACTCCGAACACCAACTACTGGTTCCGCGTGGCCGAGACGAATGCAGGCGGCACGAGCGCCTACATTCCGGTGCCTGCACTGAACGTGCGGACCGCTCCGTAAATTGAGAAAGCGTGCCTATCATTCGGGGGGAGGGAGAAATCCCTCCCCCCGGATTTATGGCTTGCCGCAAAAACCCTGATCAGCAATAGGAAAGGTGGATCGAAATGAATTTCAGACTCCTGGCAACCCTTGTAGTCGCCCTTGCCGGATGCGTTGCAGGCTGCTCTCCCAAGACAATCGCGGATGCCAATGCGGATTCCAACTCGGCCACCCGGCCCGCCACGGCGGCCGAACTGTTCAGGACCCGGCGCGACTCGCAAAGCTATGCTGCCGGAGTCGAGATGATTCGCGGCGCCCGGCGCAGCGGCATCGAGCTGGAGGCAAACCTCGTCATCCTGGGCATCCGCGACGCCGTGCGTGACGCCAACGCGCTGCTGCTGGGGGAGGGCCAGCTTCGGGACAATCTGACGACGTTCACCAGCGAGATGCTTCGCGGCAAGGCCCAGCGCACGCGAATGGTCGCGATGGACAACAAGAAGGAAGGAGAAGAGTTCCTCGCCGCCAACAAAAGCAAGGAAGGCGTGATCAGCCTGCCCAACGGGCTGCAGTACAAGGTCATGCGCCAGGGCAACGGGAAGATTCCCGTCGAGTCTGACAGCGTCGAAGTGCACTACCGCGGCTCGTTGCTCGACGGGAAAGAGTTCGACAACACCTACCCGATGAAGCAGCCGGTGACGCTGGAAATGAAGGACGTGATCCCGGGCTGGCGCGAGGCGCTGAAGCGCATGCCGGTCGGGTCGAAGTGGCAATTGTTCGTGCCGTATCAGCTGGCGTACGGAATGCAGGGATGCGGGCACTATATCGGTCCCCATGCCGCGCTGATCTACGAGATCGAGCTTTTCAGCATCAAGCCCAAGGACTCGTCCGAGGAGACACAGAAGAATGAAGACGCAGCCAACAAAATGGATGACACTGATCGCAATGGCCGCGGCAATGATCTTGATGCCGGCCTGCAGTAAACCGAAGGCCCGCGTGCAGGACGCCAACAGCACGGTTCAGGGCTCGCCATCGCCGGTTCGCACGATCGTCCGCAAGGCGTCGCCGCTGCCTCGCCGGACCGCCGCGACGCGGACAACGACGGGCCCGGCCGACAAGGCCGCTACCGGGCCGGCGGAAACCCCGGCGTCGCAGCCGGAGGAGTCCGTCGCGGTCCCGGCCGCCGATCCCCCGGTGCCGCCGGAATTGGCGGCGAAGCTGGAGGCCGGATGGCAGGTGGCCGAGGTGCAGGTGGCGGGGGTCGTGGTGCAGGTTCGCGTGGAAGTCTACGATCCCGAGAAGGCCCGGTGTGTCCTGGGGCCTGGCGTCGAACGGAGCCTGGAGGATGCCGCGACCGGCAAGGTCCTCAAGCCTCCGGCATCGGCGCGCTTTGCGATCGCTCGCCCTCAGAACCGCTCCGGGTCGGTCCGGATGTACTTGCTGCAGTTCGACAACTCCGGCGGCGTCGTGAAGCCCGGCAGCCGGGTTGCGCTCGTCCTCGACGATGCCCGCGTGGAGGACCTGCAGGTCAAATGACCTCCTGACGTGAGATTGTCGTTGAATTTGTCGGCCTCGTCGCGATAGCATCCCCCGCTTTCAAGGAGTATCGCGATGAGGCCGCAGACCGATTGGTTTCACCAAGCGAAGTGGGGGGCATTCTCGCAGTGGTTCACGTCGCACAAGATGACGGCGGAGGCGTGGAACGAGCAGGTCGACGGCTTCGACGCCGAAGGCCTGGCCGCGCAGCTGGCGGGCGTGGGGGCGAAATACTTCTTCATGTCGGTCGGCCAGAACAGCGGCCACTACTGCGCACCCAACGACACGTATGACCGCCTTACGGGGATCTCGCCCAGCAAGTGCTCGCGGCGCGACCTGATGGTCGACCTCGCCAGGGCCTTCGAACCGCACGGCATCCGCCTGATGGCGTACCTGCCGTCGGGGGCGCCCACGGAGGACCCGGTCGCACGCGAGAAACTCCAGTGGGAGTGGGGCTTCACCCAGCCCTGGCCGGGCGGCTTCTGGGGGCCCACGACGGGCAAGCGGTTGGCCGAGTTTCAGATCCACTGGGAGGCGATCTGCCGCGAGTGGTCGCAGCGGTGGGGCCGTTCCTGTCACGGCTGGTGGATCGACGGGTGCTACTTTCCCAAGGATATGTACGAACACGCCGACGCGCCCAACTGGGCCAGCTTCGCTGCGGCGCTCAAGTCCGGCAACCCTGACTCGATTGTGTCGTTCAACCCCGGCGCGGTGCTGCCGCTGCGGACGGCCACGCCGGTGGAGGATTTCACCACGGGCGAGGCCGGGCCCGGCCTGCCGGTCCACGTGTACGAGAACAACCACGACCAGTGGTCGCCGCTGAACCGCTGGGTGGACAAGTCGGCCCAGACACACGTGCTGAGCGACCTGGGTTTCCGCGTGAAGGTGAAGTATCCCGACGAACTGATCATCGGCTACACGAAGCTCATCATCAGCCACGACGGCGTGATGAGCTGGTGGATCCGCCAGGACAAGCGAGGACTGATCCTGGAGGAAGACCTCGCGCAACTGGCGGCGCTGAACAAGGCGCTGGCGACGAAGTAGGTAGTCCTTTACGGTTGAGTCTGGGAGTAAGCCGTCGAACCGGAGGGGCGACGGCCTGGGAAGGACGCCACCCACTATCTCACGCAGGTCGCCGGCTGCGCGGGCCGAGGTTCGCCCCGTAAACAGCACACCCCCAAACGAGTTTGGGGGTGGCACCGTTTTGTTCTCACTAAAGATCGAACCGACTACCGGCTACTAGCTACTTCAGTTTGAGGTCCGGGTTGCCGGGGCCGAAGTGCTTGAGCATGACGATCGGGTCGGTCTTCGAAGGGTTCGTGATCGTCACGCCCGCGCGGGCGGCGGACTCGGTGACGAAGAACTCGTCGTGCGACAGCTGGCCGAAGCGGAGCATCGTCGGCGTCTCGATGTCCCACACGCCCATCTTGCCGTGGCCCTGCATCATGACCATGCCGTAGGCGGCAGCGTCGGTGATCTTGACCGTCGCGCCCGGCAGCACGGTCAGTTCCTTGGCGCTGAAGTCGGCGGAGCGATAGCAGATCCAGTTGTCGACGTAGCCGGCCTTCTGCATGTCGGCCAGCGGCCCCACGGGCTGGGGCCGCATGAAGCGGTGCTCGCCGAACTTGGGATCGACGTTGAGATCCCAGTCGATGATCTCGATGAGGTAATCCAGGTCGCCGCGAAGATCCTTCGGCACGTCCTTCCAGAGCAGGTCCTCGGGCACGATCGCATCGCCCGTGAGCGACTGGTACATGCCGAAGACATCGGACGCCTTCTGCGGCTCGTACGTGCATAGGCTGCCCGGCGCGTGCAGGATGCCCGGAGGCACGTCCCAGCCGGTGCCGGGTTCGAGGCGGTACGCCACCGACAGGTTGGTGATCTTGTTGTCGCCCTTGAGGAAGGCGGCCATGCAGTCGCGGACCATGGCCTTGGTCACGCCCGGCTGGAAGCCGAAGAACGTGTACGGGAAGTCGCCGCCGTGGTTGTTCACCTGCGTGGGGAAGAAGTAAGCCTCAGGCTTGCCCAACTGGTTGACCTTGGCCGCGTGCACGTCGCGATGGTGCACGTGGTGCGGCAGGGGGCCCTTGTTGTCGAAGAACTTCGAATACATGGGCCAGCGGCCATACTGTTTCCAGATCCGTTCGCCGATGAACTCGGCCTTGAGTTCGGCGATCGCGTCGCGGAGAAGGAACTTCTCGGTCTTGCCGCCATCTTCGAGGACGATGAAGCTGAGCCCCTCGTTGGGGCTGGTCAGCGGGCCGTTGTCGGCGGGCGTGGTGGAGGAGAACCAGCGTTCGTCAATGCCGCCGCGGTTGCCGCCCAGGGCATAGTAATCATCCGGGTGCAGCTTGATCCGGCGGCCGGGAACGCAGAACGAACGCGGCACCCATGCGGGGGCCAGACGGACGATGCCTTTGCCCTGTTCCAGGGCGCGTGCGGCGAGAGTCTTGGCGGACATGTCATCTCCTTTTCAAACCGTGGCGGCGATCGGTGGCGGCCTGGGAAGGCCGCCACCCGTCGATCGAAGAGCAACTGCGTCTAGTCCAATCCGCCCTTGAGCGGCTTCTTGCGCTTGGGCGGCGGGGGCGGCGGAGTCTCGGGCTCGGCCGCATCGGCTGCGGCGGGGGCGCCGGTGTACTCGGCCATCGTCTGCACCTGCTTGATGGACAGGCTGATGCGGCGGGCGGCCTCATCGACGCTGAGCACCTTGGCCTGCACGGCCTGGCCTTCCTTGAGTTCATCGGACACCGCGCGGATGCGGGTGGCGCTGATCTCGCTGATGTGCACGAGGCCCTCGACGCCGGGGGTGATCTCGATGAACGCGCCGAACTCGGCGATGCGGCGGACCACGCCGGTGACCAGCGCGCCCTCGGCCCAGCGGACCGACGCGCCCGTCCACGGGTCGTCGCCGACGCGCTTGAGCGAGAGGCTGATCCGCTTCTTCTCGGGATCCACGCTCATCACGCGGACCTTGACGTTGTCGTTTTCCTTCACCACTTCGCTGGGGTGCTTGATGCGGCGCTCGAAGCTCATCTCGCTGATCGGGATGAGCCCCTCCACGCCGGGCTCCAGTTCGAAGAACGCGCCGAAATCGGCCAGGCGGGTGATGCGCCCCGAGACGACGGCGTCGGCACGGTATTTGCCTTCGATGCCGGTCCACGGGTCGGTCAGGGTCTGCTTGAGGCCCAGGGAGATCTTGCGGGTCTCCTTGTCGATCTTGAGGACCTTGACCTTGACCTCCTGGCCTTCCTTCACGATCGTCTTGGGATCTTCGACGCGATGGTAGGCCATGTCGCCCACGTGCAGCAGGCCGTCGATGCCGTTGCCCAGCGTGACGAACGCGCCGTAGGGCATGATGTTCCGCACGGTGCCGGTGACGACCTGGCCTTCGGCCAGCGTCTCCCAGGCCTTCTCGCGGTTGGCGGCTTCTTCGATCTCCAGCAGCGCGCGGCGAGAGACGATGACGTTCTGCTCGGCGACGTCCACCTCGGTGACCTGCGCCCGCAGCCGCTTGTCGACGTAGGGGGCGAGGTCCTCCACGCGATACATCTCGATCTGGCTGATCGGCATGAACGCGCGGATGCCGTTGATGGTGAGTTCCAGGCCGCCCTTGTTGTGGCCGGTGACGCGGCCTTCGACGATGTGGCCTTCTTCGAGGGTCTCCCACGCGGCGGCCAGCACGGCCCCTTCGCGCGAAAGCAGCAGCAGGCCTTCCTGCGAGCTGTAGCCTTCGATGGTGACATCGACGAGATCGCCGGGCTTGGGCATGGCCTCCTCGGCGCTGAACTGGCTGGTGGGCAGGATGCCCTGGCTCTTGCCGCCCATGTCGATGAACATGTCATCGGCCTGGATCGATACGACGCGGCCCTTTCGCACGCCCTTGCCCACGGCGGCACGGGCGCCGGCGGTCTTGCCGGCCTGGTCGGCGTCGATGATCTGTTCGAGGCTCATGTCGCCCAGGGCCTCGTCCAGTTCCTTCTGCAGGTCGGGATCGAGATTGTCCGGGGGCCGGTAAAGGTTCATTTCTTTCTTACTGCCTTCGCTCATGCAGAATCCTCGCAAGAAGCACACCCAGCGGAACCGTCCGCCGTAAGTCGTATCATCATACCCATAACCCCTGACGGTGGAAAGTGTCAAACCAATCTGATGTCGAGCGGTGCGTTCCCCTATGGTTGCTGTCCTCCCGCCTCCGCCCCGGCTTGTCCGGGCGGGGCGACGATTGGCCACTACCGAGGCAGGTGCCGTTTCTTCCGCCCCCGCCGCCCTTGCGGCGGCGGTGCGATGACTGGCCACCAGGACGCTGCCGCCAACTGCAGTGGCCAATCATCGCTCGGCCGGGACAAGCCCGGCCGGGGCGGAGACTGCCGTAACCGCCACCATGAACCGAATGCACCCTCCAACGACGGTCGCCCGAGGAGACCAGCATCGCTTTGCCTGTTGACAGCCCCGACCGGCTTCCATAGACTTCTGCCCAATTGAGGCTTATGCCAGTTCACAGGGGCAATCGCCCGCACAGGGCTGGCGCGGCCGCACCATCAACGGCAGCAAGTCAGGCTCCGAGGACACGACATGGTTCAGCGTTATGGATGGGCTGTACCCTTTGCCCTTGCGTCGATGGCACTGATCTTGGCGCCGCCGCAGTCGCGGGCCCAGGACGGCATTCGGGCCTACCAGGAGGAACTGCGGGTGCAGTTGGACCAGCAGAACCTGGCCGCGCGAGACACCGGCGTCGATGCCGGCGGCTGGCTCAACTTCGCCTACTTCAACTTCGACGACGCCGCCGCCCAGCGCAACCGCACGCTTCGTCAGTACGAGATCCGTGGCTGGGCCGCCGCCAGCCTCCAGGGCGTACACAAGGCCTACATCCGCGGCCTGGCCGGGTGGGACGACTGGAATCACGGCGACAACCTCGGCACCGGCCGAGGCGACGATCAGGACGATCAACGCCTGGAGCGCGCCTGGTACCAATTCGACCTGGGCCAGATGGTGAAGAACGAGTCTGGCCAGTCGCCGCCGTTCCGCCTCAGGGCCAAGGTCGGACGCGAATACGAGACGATCGGCACGGGCCTGGTGCTGGCGATGCCGATGGACGTTGTCGAGGTGCAGGGGGCCATCGGCAATCTTGAAGCCAAGGGCATCCTCGGCAAGAGCATCTGGCACACGAACAACATCGACCGCTCTGCCGCGGTGGCCGATCACCAGAAACGCTGCTTCTGGGGGGGCGAACTGGCGTACCTGCTCGACCACCACCGGCCTTTCGTGTACTTCCTGAACAATGATGACCGCACCGACCCTTCGCCCGACGACGAGGTCCAATCCTATGAGTACACCTCGCGATACGTCGGCATGGGCAGCACGGGCAACCTGATCCTGCCCGACCTGCGCTACCAGACGGAACTGGCCGGCGAGTGGGGGCGGACGTACTCCAGCGGCGTCAAGGACGGCAGCCAGGATCACATCTGCGCCTGGGCCTACGACGCCCTGCTGGAATACCTGTTCCAGGTGCGTACGCATCCGAAGGTGAATGTCGAGTACCTCTACGGCAGCGGCGACGCCGACCGCGGCAACGCGACGGCCACCGTCGGCGGCAACGCCACGGGCACTCCCGACAATGCGTTCAACGCCTTCGGCTATCGCGACACGGGCCTGGCGTTCGCCCCGGAGATATCCAACATTCATATTTACAGTCTGGGATCGGGCTTCTACCCGCTGGAAAGCGTGACGCTGTTCCGCAAGCTCGAGATGGGCACGAAGGTCTTCTTCTTCCAGAAGGCCACCGGGTCGGGCGGCATCAGCGACTCCACCGCCACGCGCAACAACCAGTGGCTGGGCTGGGAATGGGACGCCTACTGCGACTGGCGCATCACGTCGGACGTGACGTGGACCGTGCGCTACGGCGCGTTCCAGCCCAGCGAGGCCTTCGGCGACGACCGCACGTGCCGCCAGTTCGTTTACACCGGCATGACGTTCAGCTTTTGAGGACCCCAGCGATGCAGGCAAAACACATAATGCAGGCGTTGACGATCTCCCTGGCCGCGGCCCTGGCCGGCTGCAGCACCGGGCCGGTTCCGAACATCGTGAGCGGCGGCGATGCGACGCTGCCGGCGGGGGAGGAATCGCCCGCCTTCCTGGACCGCGTGTCATCCGAAATCCGCGTGACCCAGAACGACGCGATGCGGGCCGTGCTGCTGCTGATGGATGACAAGGACGAGACCGCGACCTTCGCCGACCGCGTCAACAAGCTGCTCGAACGCAAGGTCGTCGATCCGTCGTGGACGTTCGAGGCCGCCAGGCCCGTCACCAAGGGCGAACTCGGATACATGATGTACCAGGCGCTGAGCCTGCGGGGCGGGGTCATCCTGATGGTCGCCGGCCCCAGCCAGCGATACTGTCTTCGCGAGATGCAGTACCTCGGCTTCATCTCCGCCGGCCTGATGACGACCGACATCTCCGGCGGCGAGCTTGTCGCCGTCCTCGCCCGCGCCGACAACTACAAGACCACCGGCCGCATCCCCGAGATCATGAAGACCTCCACGGCACAGTGATGACGAGTGGACGACATGACGCAACATGAGCCGCTGGAAGCAGACATCCTCGTAGCGGGAGGCGGCACGGCGGGGTGCGCAGCCGCCATTGCCGCAGCGCGGCGGGGGCACAAGGTCGTGCTGGTGGAGGAGGCAAATTGCCTGGGCGGCACGAGCACCACCGGCGGCGTGGGCGAGTGGTTTGCCAACCTCGACGGCATGGGCGACATCTTCGCCGCTGTCGTCGCCGGGCTGGACGAGTTCGGCGCCCGCCTTCAGGGGCGGTTCTTTCATCCGGAGTACCTCAAGATCGTGTGGCAGATGCTGGCCGAGCGCGCCGGCGTGCGCGTGCTGCTGCATGCCAGCGTCCACGGGGCCGACACCGACGCCGGCCGCGTGCGAAGGCTCCATGTCCTGAGCTGCAGCCAGCCGTTGACGGCGGCCGCGAAGTACTTCATCGACGCCACCGGCGAGGGCGACCTGGCCGCCGCCGCGGGGGCGACCTTCGTGAAGGGCGACCCGCAGCACGGGCGAACGCTCCACA
This sequence comes from uncultured Planctomycetaceae bacterium, assembly GCA_964616985.1. Taxonomy (GTDB): domain Bacteria; phylum Planctomycetota; class Phycisphaerae; order SM23-33; family SM23-33; genus CAZTVF01. Next base: position 53,775 of record CAZTVF010000010.1, on the reverse strand, counting down.
TGACGCTGACCTTCACGCTCTACGACACCGGACGGCCCGTGCGGCCGCACCTGCCGGCAGGCCTGGCGGAAATCGCATCCGAGGCCGACCTGCCGGGCCTGCACGTGTGGATTGGTCTCGGCGACGGTCGCGTCTACTGCAACGCGACGAAGGTCATGCTGCACGACCCGACCGACCCGCTGAGCCTGAGCGATGCTGAACTGGAGGGTCGCCGGCAGGTGGCCCGGGTGCTTCACTTCCTCAATCGCACGAAGTTCCCCAACCACGCCCTGGCCAGCACCGGGGCGAGCATCGGGATTCGCGAGGGGCGGCGGGTCATCGGCGAACACGTCCTGACCGAGTCGGAGGTACTGGGCGGGGCGGCCCGCTCGGCCGCAGATGGCATCGCCGTCGCCACCAGCCAGATCGACTTCCACAGCCTCACGCGTCCCGGCAACACCGGCTGGCGCCAACAGGTGGACCCGTACCCGATCCCGCTGCGATGCCTGATCGCCCGCGGCTGGCAGAACCTGCTGATGGCCGGCAAATGCATCAGCGTCGACCAGGTTGTCCACAGTTCCATGCGGATGACGCCCACGTGTTGCGCCATGGGACAGGCCGCGGGCACAGCCGTCGCGATGGCCCTAGAGAAGGGCTTGGCCGACATTCGCTGCCTCGACGTGAAGGAGCTTCAGCCGCAACTGCGGACCGACGGGCTGGAACTCGACCCCGCCCGACACAAGCCCTTCAGCCCGCACCAGACCCCGCGCGACGAGGCGGTCTGAGCCGGGCCCTGTCCAAATCTGGCATCTTCACCCTACTGCAGAGCCAATCGCAGCCTTAGCTGGCCGGGCGGGCATCTGCTCAAGGTCTCTCCTTCTGTGTGGCCGGAGCGGCAGTTCCCTGGGCGGCACGGAGCATTTCTGCACGGATGGCGGAGGCGGAGATGTCGGGCCCGGGGCGGACGTTGCGGAGGTTCTTGTGGCGTTCCTTGAGGTCGCCGGGGAGCCAGGGCGGCATGGCCAGGCGATAGAGGCGATCAGGCTTGATGGCCGCGGGGTCGATCTCGGGGCTGACGAACATCCGTCGCGTGACCAGGAACAGCTTGTGAATCTCGATCAGTTCCTCGCCCGTCACTTCGCCCACCAGCGATTCCTGGGGGCCGTCATCGGTCGCGAAGTCGGCCATCGTGAATACGTTGGGGTCGAAGGAAGGTTTTTCCTTCGAGTCGGGTGCCCAGAACAGGCCATAGTCGGCCTGGCAGTTGCGCTGCAGCAGGCGGGCAAGCTCGCGGGGGATCCAGTTGGGGTCTGCGCACGCCGCGGGCACGGACGTGTCGGCGCCGGCGATAGGCCGCCACTGCCAACCGTGCGTGAACTGCATGCGGCGAAGTTGCGTGCCGTCCAAAGTCCGCACCACGAGGTCGGGGCTGTTGACGCGGTCGCCGCCCCAGCCGTTCTCCAGCAGGTTGCGGGCGTTCTGCGCGAAGGCGTTGGCGTCTTTGACCTCGGCGGCGTTCACCCACACCATGTACACCAGTCGCTGCGTCGCCAGCGGATTGTAATGGATCATGCGAAGCGTCGTGGCGTCCAGGCCCAGGGCCGCCCGGCCGCCGGCGAGCAGGCGATTCTTCTCGTCCACGCGGAGGGGCAGCTTTCCCGCGACGCGTGCCGTGATGCAGTTGTCCGCCGGCCGGCCCAGGAGGATCAGGTTGTACCGGGTGAGGTCGATCTCGGCGACGTCGCGGTCGGCCTTGATGGGGATGCGTCCGCTGGCCATCTCGCGGCCGGGGCCGCCATAGCAGGCCAGCCGCTCCGCCGTGGCCTTGAGAAGCGAGTTGGCCTCAGGCGTGCCCGACGAACCGTAGACGATCAGCAGCGGCTCGCCGGTGAACAACTCGGCTGCGGCCCCGGCGGCGAACGGCCGGGCGTCCTGGGCGGGTTCCTGCCACTTGTCGCCCAAGGTCGCGTTGCCGTCGCCAGCCAGCACGTACAATTTCGCCGGCAGCGGCGCCTTGGCCGTCAACAGCGAGAGGCCGCACTGCACCTGCAGACCGGCGTTGGGGTCCAGCGGCATCGAAGTCGTGTCAAGCTCCAGCACGTCCACGTTGTGCAGGTCCAGCGTGAGGGCCTGGTGTTCGCCGAATCCGCTCGCCTGCGCGCGGATTGTCGCAGGCCGGTGCGGGTCAGCCATGCGTTTGACGCTTGCCCAGTACGCCGTGCCGCGCGCGGGGCTGGGGCAGGTGAGCGTCACGCACGCCGGACGCTGCGGGCGGGCGAATTGCAGCATCCAGCTCGTCACGTTGTACGTCGGGCGGTAGTTGTGATCGCCTCCCGGATACTCCTTGTGCACCACGCAATAACCCAGGTCCGCAAGGCGAGCCACGGCCACGCGGCTCAGGTCGATCGAGACCGACCAGTCGGCCATGCCGTGCTGGTTGAACAGGGGCACGTTGCGGAGATTCTCCAGGGGCAGTTCGGCCCCGCCGCCGCAATTGGGCGAGACGGCCGCGAAGAGGTCCGGATGCCGACACGCCATCTCCCAGGTGCCGAAGCCGCCCATGGACGTGCCGCCCAGGTAGATGCGATTGGCGTCGATGTTGTACATCTGCCGCACGCAGCGGATCACCTCCAGCACGTCGTTCTCGCCCAGGCCGCAGTAGCCCAGGTCGCCGCGGCCCCATGGGTTCACCCAGATCATCTGGCCTTTCACGACGGCGTTGGCGTCCGGCCGCGGGCGGGTGGTCATGCCGTGCAGCGACACGTACAGCGGCGCGGCGACGTTGGCGTCAAGGTCCGCCGGCACGCGAATCGCAAAGGGCTGCCCCGAGCCATCAGCGGCGCTGAGGTACGCGCACCAGAAGCTGTTGCGGGCGGTAGCGAGATAGTCCTCGCCCTTGTCCAGTCTGGCCACGATGCCGGCCATGTCGCACAGGTTCTGCAGGTTGAAGTCCTGGCCACGCTGCGATCGGCCCAGCATGTCCACCGCCCAGGCCACCAGCCCGCGATGCTTGCGGACGATCGCCGGCGCGTCGGCCATCGGGTCCCACGGGCGATCGAGGCCGTAGTCTTTGACGAGCCGGTCCTTCTGGGCCAGCAGCGCCTGCGCCTCGCCCAGCAGGCCAGAGTCGGCCACGGAAAGCGTCCGCACCAGCTGCCCGCCGAGCCGGGCCTGAAGGTCCTCGTACGCCTTGCCGGCGGCCGGGGCCGGCAACGGCATCGTCACCGTCGCCAGGCCTGTCTCGGCCACGGCCAGCTTGGCCGACACCAGCGTCTTGTCGCCCAGCACGGCTGAGGCTTCCTGGCCGGCCAGCGCAGCCGTGGCGATCACCGTCAGGCGCGGGGCGAGCTTCGTCAGATCGATGTCCGCGCGGGCCGTGGCCACGAATGGCGGCGAGGGTTTGTCGGCCAGGCGGATGCGGTGCATGCGATCGTGGTAGTACCCCGTGCCCACACCGGGGTACCACGCGGCGTGGTAGGCGTAGTTGGTCAGGCCGTCGTCCACGTCGTCGATGAACATCTGCAGGGCGGCCTCGACGCCCGCCTTGGCCTCGATGCCCAGTGCCCCCCAGGGCGCGAGGATCTCCATGACGTACCCGCCTTCGATCTTGCTGCGGGCGACCGTCAATTCGGCCGGGAGCTTCTTGAGCGATTCGTCCTTGCGGAAGTCGTGCAGGAACCATCGCGCCTTTGGCTGATCGTCCATCATGCCCGGGGCGACGCACCACTGGCATACGTCGGCGGCCGCCAGCTTGGGGGCCAGGAAGACCTCCACGCCGTCGCCTCGCCACAGTTCCTCGATGCGAGGGCCTTCCACCCATTTGTCATCATGCACCGTCAGCAGGATGAGCAGGCCCTTGTCGTTCCATGCCAACCGCGCCGTAGACAAATGGTCCGACGCCTTGCGAATGGGCCCATCCGGCGGCACCAGCAGGTCGATGCGGAAGCCGCCGTCGCCCCAATCCACCGCGTTGCCGTCGATCGCGACCTTCTCCATCCGCGGCACGTCGAAGATCGGCGACTCGTTCGGCTCAGCCGCCTGCGCAACCGCCGCGGCAACGACGAACATCATCAGAAGTGCAGCCACCCTTTTCATAGAATGCCCTTTCGACAAGTTGAGACTTGTGCCTGGGGTCAGCCGGCCCACAGCGCCGCAGGAATCATAACCCCGCCCAAAGCCGGTTGAAAGATTTGTGTTTCGCGATGCGGGGCAGGCCTCCGCCTGCAGCGCATGAAAAAGCCCCGCCGGTCATACCGTGGGGCTCGGTGAAACGGAGAGGTCGGGATTCGAACCCGAGGTACGGGGGTAACCCCGTACAACGGTTTAGCAAACCGTCGCTTTCAGCCACTCAGCCACCTCTCCGGGTGCTGCGGTGCTAGGGTCAATATACTCGCGCCGGGTGGCGCCGTCAACATTGTGTATCGGTTAATCAGGAGGAATGGATGAGCAAGGTTGGGAATCGTCGTTCGGCCAAGGGGCTGCCCGTCACGAGGCTCCGGCCACGATTGATGACTGGATGCGCATCGTCATGATCCTGCGGCGCGGTGGTTGCGGCCAGAGCCTCAGGCAAAGGCTTGCCCGCACAACCACTTGCAGCGAACAGTGCTGAAAAGCGAGCGACTTCGCGGTTTGCTTTGTGCAAAGTTTTCTCCGGGGTTCCACTTAAGACCGAATGCACCTGCTCGGGCTCAGTCTCCGTGCGTGACGATCACTCCCTCGGCAGGTCGGGGAAGGCGGAGATCACGCCGGGGTTGGCCAGCTTGCCGGCGCGGAGGTTCACCGCGGCGCGGTGGCCGGGGGAGACGGCGGCGAAGCGATCAGCCCCAAGCGAGGCCAGTTCACGAACGTATGGCAGCGTCGCGTTGCACAACGCCTGCGAACTGGTGCGGCCGACGGCGCCGGGCATGTTCGCGACGCAGTAGTGAACGACGCCATCGATAATGTACGTCGGCTCGCCGTGCGTGGTGGGGCGGCTGGTTTCGAAGCATCCGCCTTGATCGATCGACACATCGACAATCACGGCCCCGGGCTTCATCGTGCCCAGGTGGCTGCGCTGCAGCAGCAGCGGGGCCTTGGCCCCCGGAATGAGCACGGCCCCGACGACGAGGTCCGCCCGCTGCACCTGGGCGGCAATGGCGAAGGGGTCGCTGTAGATCGTGGTGACGTTGGCGGGCATGACCTCCTCGAGATATCGCAGCCGGTCGAGGTTGATGTCCATGATCACGACGTGGGCGCCCAGGCCGGCGGCCACGATGGCGGCGTTGGAGCCCACGATGCCTCCGCCAAGGATGAGGACGTTTCCGGGCTCGACGCCGGCGACGCCGCCCAGCAGAATGCCGCGGCCCATCATCGGGCGTTCGAGGAATTTGGCGCCCTCCTGGATGGACATCTTGCCGGCGACTTCGCTCATCGGCGTCAGCAGCGGCAGGCGGCCACGACTGTCGGTGAGCGTTTCGTAGGCGACGGCGATGATGCCGGATTCCAGGCAGCCCACCGTCAGCTCACGCGAGGCGGCAAAGTGAAAGTAGGTGAAGATGACCTGTCCCGGCCGCAGGAGGTCGATCTCCTCAAACTGCGGCTCTTTGACTTTCACGATCATGTCGGCGCGTTCGAAGATCTCGTCGGCGTCATGCACCAGCTGGGCCCCGGCGGAGGTGTAGTCGCGGTCGCTGAAGCCGCTGCCCAAGCCCGCACCGGCCTCGACGAGGACCTTGTGGCCGTCCTGGGTGAGAAGCTTTGCGCCGACCGGCAGCAGGGCGATGCGGAACTCGTTGGACTTGATCTCGCGCGGCACGCCAATGATCATGCGGTTCTCCCGGCCTTGAACAGGCCCTATGCGTGCACAGCACGGAAAGGCTGTGCCTCGAACTATGTCGTACCGCTCATGGTGAGGCGTGGCGGCCTTTCTGCCTCCAGCAGGCAAGCTCAGTCCGCCGCCCTCAGAGCGTTCTTGGCGGCGGCCTGGGAAGGCCGCCACCCATCAATTAAGGTTAGACCGCACCAGGCCCTGCTCAGTCAAATAGGATCTCGCGGCACGGCCGGCCCAGCTGGGCGCAGGCGTCCGTAACAAGCTTCGTGTATCCGGACTTGGTGGAATTGTCCTCGATCTGCAGCTTCGCGCGGACTCGCTCGATGGCGGCCTCATCGGGGCCTTCGATCTCGATGAAGCAGCCGAGGATCGGCAGCTCGTCGAGCTCCACCAGGCAGCGGCCGAGATGGTAAGTGATGCGTTTCTTCTGGATCGTCAGGGCGGGCTCGAAGCCCAGGGCTGCGAGGATCTCACCGAACGCTTCGGCGTCTTCGAGGTGCGTCTGGATCTCCGGCCTGACCTTGGCGCGGGCCTTGGCGTCGACGGGCCCTTTGTAGGTGAGCTGGGGGCGGGGGTCGGCGGCGAGCGTGTGGCCGCGAAGCTTGGCCGCGGTGCGGATTCGCATGCCGCTGTCCCGCTTGAGCAGATCGCGCCGGGGGGTGTCGAAGTAGCAGTCGGTCTGGAGCATCCCGCCGATGTATTTCGCCCCGGCTGCGTCCAGCCGTCGTCGCACCGCGGCATGCGACGCCACCTTGAACTTCATCTCGATCTCGTTGGCCATGGCGGAATTATAGGATGGCGGCGCCGCCAGTGCCATGGCGCTGCCGAAATCGGAGCTTCCCCGCCACCCCCGGCGGGTGCATTCGCCATTCACGGTGGGGCCGTAAGGACTTCGCATCAGGCGAAGCTCGAAGCCGCTCGCTTTTGTGCGCGGTTCGCTTCCAGCGGGACGAGGCGGAAAAAGTTTCAAGGTCATGGGGGATTGGGGCTTGCGCTAGGCGGGCGGGATGAGTAAAATCCGCCCGTCGGGCGAACTTATCCGCCGCAACGTCCGTAACAGCTGCAAAGGCGTTGACTTGCACGGGCGCTCACTGCGCCGAACCCAGTAATTCTCGGAGCGACTTCATGGCTCATGATCTAGTGAAGGATTCGGTCGAGCGTCAAACCGGCCGGACCAGTGTCCTGATCATCGGTATTCTCTTGGGCGGGGTGCTGGTCCTGCTTTCGTACATTGCCGACGTCATCTTTGCTGACCAGGTCGGCGTGACCGGCCGCAATATCTACAGCGATCTACTGGCGGTGGCTGGGGCCATCCTGCTGGGCGCGCCCATCATCTACCACGCGGCCCAGGAGCTTCTCCACGGCGAGATGAACATGGACGAACTCGTTGGCCTGGCCGTGATTGCGGCCCTGGCGGCGGGCGATTACAAGGCCGCCGGCGCGGTGGCCTTCTTCCTGCTGCTGGCCAACCTCATCGAGACCCGCACCGCCCTTGGCGCCCGTGCGAGCATTGAGAGCCTTCTGCGGCTGGCCCCCAAAAAGGCGCACCGCCTGCTGCCCAGCGGCTCGGAAGAACTGATCGACCCTCGCGAGCTGCGGCCCGACGACGTGGTTCGCGTCCGTCCCGGCGACAACATCCCCGCCGACGGCATCATCGTGGCCGGCCAATCCTCGATCAACCAGGCCAACGTCACCGGCGAATCGCTGCCGGTGGACAAGACCGTGGGCGAGGAAGTTTTCTCAGGCACCAGCAACCTCGCCGGCGCCATGGACGTCCGCGTCACCCGCGCCGGCGCCGACACCACGCTGGGCAAGGTGCAGAAACTCATCCTCCAGGCCGAGCGCACGCGCATCCCCATCATGCGGATGATCGACCGCTACGCCGGCTGGTACACCCCGACGATCCTGATGCTCGCAGGCGTGGTGCTGGTTTCCACGCAGGACATGAACCGCGCGGTGGCCATGCTGGTCGTCGCCTGCCCGTGCGCCCTGATCCTGGCCGTGCCGACGGCGATGGTGGCGGCCTTGTCGTGCGCCGCCCGCCTGGGCATCTACGTCAAGGACGTCTCGACGATCGAGGCCGCCAGCACCCTCAACGCGTTCGTCTTCGACAAGACGGGCACGCTGACCACGGGCGAGCTGAGCGTGACGCAACTGGCCCCGGCGCCGGAGATCGACGGCCTGGACCTGTTGACCACGGCGGCGTCGATCGAGCAGATGTCCAAGCACCCCGTGGCCCGCGCAGTGGTGGCGGTGGCCCAGAAGGCCCGCGTCGCGCTGACGAAGCCCGAGGAATTCGAGGAGATCTCCGGCCGCGGCGTGCGGGCGAACGTCGGCGGGCAGCGAGTGCTCGTCGGCCGTTCGAGCTGGCTGGCCGAGCAGGGCGTGAACATGGACATCCTCAAGCACGAAAGCCTCGCCGAGCCAGAAGGCATCAGCACGCTGTACGTCGTTCGCGACGGGCGCGTGCTGGGCTGGATCGGCATGGAAGACCGCACCCGCGACGAGGCCCGCTCGGCCATGGACGAGTTGCGGCAGCTGGGCATGCGCGAGCTGGTGATGGTGACGGGCGACCGCTGGTCGGTGGCCCGCCGCGTCGCCAAGGAGATGGGCTGCACCGAGGTGCAGGCCGAGGTCCTTCCGGCCGACAAGTTGCAGCTGGTCGATGCGCTCAAGGCGCGCGGGAACAAGGTTGCGGTGGTGGGCGACGGCGTGAACGACGCGCCGGCCCTGGCCGCGGGCGACCTGTCGATCGCGATGGGCGCCGCGGGCAGCGAAGTGGCCATCAATTCGGCGACGATCGCGCTGCTGAACAACGATCTTCGCCGCCTGCCGTTCCTGATCCGCCTCAGCCGCCGGACGGTGAGCGTGATCCATCAGAATCTGCTGTTCGGCATGGTGTTCATCATCGGCTTCATCGTGCTGGGCGCGATGGGCTGGATCACTCCGGTGCTGGCGGCGGTGCTGCACATGGTGGCGGCGACGTTCGTGATCTTCAACAGCGCCCGCCTCGTTCGATTCGGCGAGGAACTGCACCAGGAAGACGCCCGCCGCAAGGCGGCTGAGACGCCGGTGACGACCCGCGTGGAGCATGTCCCGGTGAATTAGCGTGCTCTGCGGGAGGAATTCACCGCAGAGAACGCAGAGAGAAGAAGAACAAGAGCAGAGAGTGCAGGAATAGAGGCTGGATCAAGGCAATGATGCGAAAAGCACGGAGAGACAAGAGACAGGCGACGCTGCCGATGGCTTTCAATGCCGCGGCGGGCGAGCTTTCCTATGGCGCGTCTTCTGCTTGTCTTCGCTCTGCGATGTCCGCGGCAGGAATGATCCCGGCGTCACATCGAGAGCTTTGCTTTGGGCACAAAGAAATGGCGGCGGGTCTTGGGCAGGATCAGGACGAACAGCACGGCCGCGGCCAGCAGCGTGCCAATGGCGACGCGCCCCAGTGGTTCATCGATACCGGCCTCGGTGGTGACCTGCGGCCAGGCGACCTGTGCGATGCCCATCAGCAGGCGGCCGCCCGCCGAGGCCAGGACCAACCAGTACGCCCACTTGGCGCCGCGTCCGAAGAAGCCCCACAGCAGCCAGCCCAGGATGCCTGCAACGAGGAGCCCGAAGGCGAGCGTCAGGCCCGCCGGCGTCCAAAGCTCCTTCGTCAGGGCCATGGTCAGGCCGGCCATGGCGGCCACCAGGGCGGCCAGTCGGCCCAGCAGGGCCATCAGGTTCACCAGCCCCGGCACGCCGGTGGCGGCGGTGTCGGCGGCGAGTTGGCGGCGTTGGAACAGCGCGATGCCCAAGGCCAGCACGGCCGCGACGTACAGCAGGCAGTAAGCGCCCGCGTACAGGATGAACCTCACCGGCGTCTCGGCCTGAATGGGCTGGGACATGACATCGGTGGAATAGAAATAGGCCAGGTAGGGAAGGATGAAGCCCGCGATTCGGGCCGGCAGGAAGTCGTAGAACTGCGCCAGCCGCGGCCCCATCGAACCCAGCAGGAATACCGCCAGGCAGATCAGCAGGGTCATCACCTGTCCCAGCCGCGTGCTGGCGGTGACGGCCACCGCCATGAAGACGAGCACGCCCATGTAGCTCAGCAGCATGCCCTTGAGCAGCTGCGTGGTGATGACCGGCGGGTCGGCCACCTCCTCGGCCAGGCTGACTTCTCGCCAGGTCTTGAGGTTGGCGATGGCATCGATGTTGCTGGTGCCTCCCGGCACGCGAAGATAGACGAGGCTGTTGCCGTCGACTCGATTCACGTGGTAGCCCTCGCTGGCGGCACGGGTCTTGAAGAATTCCGTCCCGATGCCGGGTCTGAGCTCCACCTTCACCTCGTCGCGGGCCATTCGCGGCGGACTGGCGTAGCCCGGCGGCACGAGTTCCCACTCGCGGCCGATAAACAGGACCAGCACCATCGCCAGTGTCAGCATGGCCGCGTTGGACCAGATGCTGGCGGACGTGAAAGACCAGCCGAACAGGAAGTTGCCCACCAGGGCCAGGATCAGCGCCAGGGCGAAGCCCGACAGGCCGAACACCAGCACCGGCGCGTCGATGGTCTCGATGGCGGCGGCCATCACCTGGTGGCGGACCGTCAGCAGCAGCACCAGCGAGCAGAGGTAGTAGCCCAGCGTGACGGCCGCGGCCACGCCGGCGAACTTGCCCAGCACGAAGGCCGGGCGGGAGACGGGTTTGGAGATCACGGTCAGGGCGGTCTTGTCTTCGATTTCGCGGGCCAGCACGCTGGAGGCGCTGAAGGCCGAAAGCAGCAGGCCCGCCAGCAGCAGCGTGCTGAGTCCGAAGTTCTCGAGCATCTTCTGGTCGCTGGCGTGGTAGTCCCCGCCCTGGTCCATGGTCCAGCCGGACAAGGGCACCGAGAGGACCAGCAGGAGAAACGTGCCCAGAATGATGATGAAGAACATCGGCTGGCGGATGGTTTGAGTAAACGTGTTCTGCGCAATGGCCAGAAGTTTCCGCATAAGTCTCACTTTGTACGCGAAGTTGCGGCCAACAAACATCCTACGGCCGCTGAATTAAAAGGTTTCAATCCCGTGCTCGGGGCGATTGTAGAACGAGCCGCGAGCCGCATGCAAGCAGAGGTTGCCGAAAATGGTTGAGCAACGACGTGCGAAGAACGTGGCCTTGACCGGCCTGGGGCTGCAGACGGTGCTGCTGGCGCTGATGCTGATCCTCTTCCTGTGGACGCACTCAGTGGCGGCGATGGCATCGCTGTGGCTGCTGGGTGGCGGCATGGCCCTGTGGGCCCTGACGGCCATCATGATGTACTGCCGCCAGCTGGAACGCCAGGAGGCCATCGAGCTGGAGGACCTGTCTCGCGGCGGGAAGGAAGCCACGATCTTCCAGCGCGACAAGGACACGCGCCCGGCCGCGGCGCGGGTGGCCTGGGTCGACCGCTGGGTGGTGGCGGGCTTCACGCTGGCGTGGGCAGGCTTCCACGTGGCGACGGGCATCTCCATGCTGCGTTACCTCACCGCCCGCGAAACCTTCCCCCACATGAACGCACCACTGCAGGCCGTCCTGCTGCTGGGCCTGGCGGCATTCGCCGGCCTGCTGCTGGGGGCCTATTCCATCGGCATGTCCCGCGTGCCGCGGTGGCGCCTGCTTCGGGCGGCGGGAAGCTACCTGCTGGTCAACACGGTCTTCATCGGCCTGGTGGGGGCGGCGGTGTTCGCCGCCTGGGTGAACTACGCCAAGGTCGACATCGTCATCGCGTTCGTCATTCCCATCGCGCAGCTGGTGCTGTCGGTGGAACTGGTGCTCAACTTCGTGCTGGACATCTACCGGCCGCGGCTGCCCGGGCAGGAGCATCGCCCCAGCTTCGACAGCCGGCTGTTCAACCTCGTGGCCGAGCCCGACAAGGTGGGGCACTCGATCGCCGAGGCGATGAACTACCAGTTCGGTTTCGAGGTCTCCAAGACGTGGTTCTACCAGCTGGTGGGGCGGTCGCTGGTGCCGCTGCTGATCGCCGGGGCGGCGATCATGATCGCCATGACCTCGCTGGTGATCATTCCCGAGGGGCATTCGGGCATCATCCGCCACCTGGGCCGCCTGCAGAGCGAGCAGCCCTTGCCGCCGGGCGTGTATGCCAAGTGGCCCTGGCCGATCGACTCGGTGCAGCGGTTCGAGACGGGCAAGGTGAACCAGATTCTGCTGGGCACCGACGGCCCGCGCGACGCGGCCCAGCGGGACGCGGATTTCATCATGGGCAGGGAAATCGCCCTGTGGACGCAGGAGCACGGCGCGATGCGCGAGGCGGACTTCATCATTGCCGTGCCCGCCCACGGCGACGCCCGCAAGATCGATGAGGCCCCGCCGGTCAACATCATCAAGCTCGTCGTCTCCGTGCAGTACAAGGTCAAGGACCTGCACCGGTACCTCAATGATTTCGTCGATGCCGACAAGATCGTCCATGACATCGCCTGCCGGGAACTCACCCGCTACTGCGCGTCGGCCACGCTGGACTCGCCGGTGGCGGACTCGGCGGCGGCCGATCGCCCCGAGGCGATCATGACGTATGGCCGCCAGCGTGCCGCGGCGGAGATGATGAAGAAGATCCAGGAGGCCACCGACGCCCTGGGCTCGGGCAACCTCAATGGCAGGGGCCTGGGCATCGAGGTGACTCACGTGGGGCTGCTGGCCGTGCATCCGCCGGCCGCCGTCGCCCCCGACTTCGAGAAGGTCCTCAAGGCCGAGCGGGCCCAGGACGAGATGCGGTTCCAGGCCGAGGCCGAGGCCACGCGCCTGCTGACCAACGTGGCCGGCGACCAGCTGACGGCGCTGCACCTGGCGCTGGCGATCCAGCGGCTGCAGGAACTGGACGAGCTTCAGCCGGCCATCGGCAAGCCCGACTTCGCCCGCAAGCTCGGGGAGTACATCCGCAGCGCCAGCGACAACATCCAGGTCCTCAACGAGGAGCTTGAACTGGAGCAGCTGGGCGGCAAGGCGCGCGAGGAATCGCTCAGCGGCAAGGCCGTACTGCGGGCGAAGTTCCTGGAGCATCTGGCCCAGTTGCAGCAGATCCAGGAGACGGCGGCCAAGGGCGGGAAGTTCGATTTCGCCGCGGCGTCGGCGGCCGCAGCCAAGGATGCCGACCTTTTCTTCGCCGGCACGACGGGCGAGCCGGCCGCGATGGTGGCCCGCGCGGGCGCGTATCGCTGGCAGAAGGAAATGAAGGAGCGGGGGCGGTGGGACGCCTTCCCGCGCGAATTGGCCGCCTATCAGGCCAGCCCCAGCGTATACATGCTGGACCGCTGGCTGGCCGTGTGGGATGAAGTGCTGCCCAACGCGTACAAGTACGTGCTGGCCGTCGACCGCGACCTGGTCGAGTGCCGCCTGAACCTGCACCGCGAGAGCGATCCGCTGCAGGTGATCGATCCGACCGACAAGCCCCCGCCCCCGACAAGGGCGCCGTAGCCTGTGGTCGATGATGTGAGGGCGGCGCGTCCTGCGCCCCCGAAGTGCCGGTCCCAGGAGGCGGCCCAGGAAGGCCGCCCATCGAGTGAGAAGCGTAGAGGAATGATATGAAAAAGCATATTGGCATGGTTGTGCTGGCGGTGCTGGTGGTGGTGTGCATGATGCTCTCCACCGTGGCGTTCCTGGTGGAAGAGCCCAACGAGCTCGTCGTGGTCACCCGCTTCGGGCAGACGGTGCGAGTGTTCTCCGGCCGCGACCCCAACGAAGCGGGCCTGCACTGGAAGTGGTTCTATCCCATCGAAGAGGCGATCAGCTACGACACGCGCGCCTTCGAGTTCGAGGACGCCACCGAGCAGACCCCCACGCGCGACAAGAAGAACGTCGTCGTCACGATGTTCTGCTGCTGGCGAATCCAGGATGGGGCGCAGTTCCTGCGGTCGATCAAGACGGTCGATGCCGCGCAGGAGCAGGTCCGCAGCATCCTCCGCGGCGCCAAGGCCGCGGCCATCGCCAGCCGTCCGCTGGGCGAGCTGATCAACACCGACCCGGCCAAGATGAAGCAGGAAGACATCGAGCGCGAGATCCAGCAGGCGCTGGCGCCGCGCGTGGCCAAGGACTACGGCATCGAGATCGTCCGCGTGGGCATCAAGAACCTGGGCCTGCCCGCCAGCGTCTCCGAGACCGTCATCAACACGATGAAGGAAGAGCGGGCCAAAGTCGCCGCCGATTACGAAAACCGCGGGCGCGCCCAGGCCATGGCCATCCGCGAGCGGGCCAAGGCCGCCAGCGACAAGATCCTCGCCTTCGCCGATCGCAAGGCCAACGGCATCCGCCTTGAAGGCGACGTGATGGCCGCGGCGTATTACTCCAAGTTCCAGAGCAACCCCGAACTGGCCAAGTTCCTCCGATCACTCGAGTCGCTCAAGATCGAGTTGCAGTCGCGCACCGTCATCCTGCTGGACCAGAACACGCTGCCGATGATCAAGCTGTTCAACTCGCCCCCCACGCAGGACATCGTTCCCATCCCGACCACCCAGCCGGTGCTGCCGCCGCTGAACAGCTCGAAGTAATCGCACGGAGAAAACATGCTAGATCATCATCACCATCATCATGACGAGTGCGATCACGAGCACGAGGCCCAGGCCGAGATCCTGGACCACCAGCGTGACCCGGCCGCCAAGAGCCTTTCGGATGCCCTGCGCCTCAGCTTCCGCCTGCTGACGGTGCTGATGGTGTTCATCTTGGGCCTGTTCCTGTTCGCGGGCGTCAAGCAGGTGCCCTCGGGCTCGATGGGCGTCAAGAGCGTGCTGGGCAAGGTCGTGGGCGTCACCGGCGAGGGGCTGCAGTACACCTGGCCGTTCCCGGTGGGGCAGATCGCCGTCATCCCGGTCCGCCAGCAGACGCTGAACGTTCAGGATTTCTGGATGTTCGAGACCGCCGAGGAGAAGTCGCTGGACCTGTCCAAGCGCACCACGCAGGACCCGGGCCTGCGCCCGGGCATCGACGGGGCGCTGCTGACGGGCGACGCGTACCTGATCCACATGGAGCTTTCCTGCGGATACCGCGTGACCGACGTGCTGGCCTTCATGCGAAACGTGCGGCTGGGGTCGTCGGACGCCAACCTGTTCATCGAGGCCGACAAGGCCGTCCGCTCGGCCATTGACGCCGCGGCCATCCGCGCCGCCGCCATGCGCACGGCCGAGAGGCTCATGAGCGGCCAGGAACAGGACAAGTTCCGCAACGACGTGCAGGCCGAGGCGCAGAAGATCCTCAACGAGCGGGACGCGGGCATCACGCTGTCGGTGCCCAACGTGCTGCGGTCGACCTGGCCGGTGCGGGCGCTGCCGGAATATGCCGCGGCCCAGCGGGCCGGCCAGCAGGCCGAGGCCGAACGCGACAAGGCCCGCCGCGAGGCCTCCGACGCCTTGATCGGCGTGTGCGGGCCCAACTACGCCAAGTTCGTCGGCGAGCCGTGGCGCGACTTGAGCACGCAGCACGGCGAGGCCAACGCCGAGATGGATCTCATCGGCAAGTATGAAACCGCCCGCCGCGAAGACGACGCCAACGCCGCCGACGCCATCCTGCGGCGAATCGATGAGATTCTCGTCAGCCAGGCCACCACTGGCGAGGTCTCCAAGCTGGTGGCCGCCGCCGATGGGTACAAGAGCAAGGTCAACCTGGACGTGCAGGCCCGCGTGAAGCGTTTCGAGCAACTGCTGCCGGAGTACCTCAACAACCCGCAGTTCCTCATGGCCCGCGAATGGACGCAGACCCGCCAGGAGATCCTGCAATCACCCTCGGTGGTCAAGTGGATGTGGAGCTTCAGCAAGACCCAGAAGACGATCGTTGAGATCAACACGCCGCCGGAGATTGCCAAAGATATGCGCAACCAGATGTTGGCCGCCCAGAAGGCTGACGCGAATAACCCCGCGAACAAGAAGTAGGCGAATGATACAAGACAACTCCAGCGTGGTGGCCGTCCGAAAGCTGACCAAGGTCTTTCGCGACTTCTGGCTGCGCGAAAAGGTGACGGCGGTTTCGGAGCTGGACCTCGACGTGCTGCCGCACGAGGTCTTCGGGCTGCTGGGGCCAAACGGCTCGGGCAAGAGCACCACGCTCAAGATGATCCTGGGGCTGCTGTTTCCCACGCGAGGGCAGATCGCCGTGCTGGGGCGCCCGCCCGCCGACGTCGCCGTCAAGAAGCGGATCGGCTTCTTGCCCGAGGAATCGTACCTGTACCCGTTCCTGGACGCCCGCGAGACGCTGGACTTCTACGGCCGCCTCTTCCAGCAGCCCCGTCCGGAGCGCCGCCGCCGCATCGACATGCTCCTGGACATGGTGGGGCTCTCGAGCGTCGCCTTCCGCCGCGTGGGAGAGTATTCCAAGGGCATGCAGCGCCGCATCGGCCTGGCCCAGGCGCTCATCAACGACCCCGACGTGCTGATCCTCGACGAGCCCACCAGCGGCATGGACCCCATCGGCACGCGGGAATTCAAGGACCTCATCCGTACGCTGGCCCTGCGCGGCAAGACGGTCATCGTCTCCAGCCACCTGCTGGCCGACGTCGAAGATGTGTGCGACCGCGTGTGCATCCTCTACGGCGGCAAACGCCGCGCGATGGGCAGCATCGACGAGCTCCTCGCCCAGAGCGAGCTGACGCAGTTGACTACCGATGACCTGGGCCCCGAACTCATCGGCCGCGTCCGCGACCTGCTCGCCCAGGCGGGCAAGGATCTGCGATCGGTCACGCGGCCTCGGGACCGCCTCGAAACGCTCTTCCTCCGCATTGTGCAGGAGGCGCAGGATCAGAAGGTCATCACCGGCGGCGCCGTTGCCGGCGGCAAGGTGGCCGACTTCCTCCGCGGCCAGACGCCCGAGGCCCGGCAGGTGATCGACCAGCTCCTGGCCGCCAAGGCGCAGGAGAGGGTGCAAGAGCCCGCCGCGCCCGCGCCGGCCGCACCGGCCCCGCCGGTCCAAGAAGTGCTCGACGTGCTGATGGCGCCCAAGGCCAAGGCGCAACCGCCTGGGCCCGCGGCCGAGCCGGCACCCCAGCCGACGAAGCCTTCGCCGGCGGACCGCTCGGTGATCGACCAGCTTCTCCGCAGGGACGACGGCAAGGGGAAGTCGTAACCGCATGAGCAACCTCGCCCCCAACTATCACGATCTGTCGACCGCGGCGGCCAAGCGCAGCTGGACCGGCGTGCTCGTCCTCATCGAGTCGCTGGCGTTGTTGTCGGTGACCGCCGTGTGGGCCGGGCCCTTGCTGTTCTCTGCCGGCAAGGTCAGCCTGCCGTTGCTGGTGGCCAGCTCGGTGCTGCTGTGCCTGGAGGCGGTGACGCTGCTGGCGATCTCGGGCGTGCGGGCGATGGCGCGGCAGACCTTCGCCCAGTGCATACGAACCAAGATCGGCCTGCTGTTCATGGTGCTCCTGGTGGTCATGCTGTGCCTCCTCCCGGCCATCGCCAAGGGCGACGGCACGCTGGCCGGCAAGATCCGAACCTTCCTCAGTTGGAGCATGAGCCTGACGCTGGTCCTGGTGAGCGTCGTGACGATCTTCCTCGGCTGCAGCGTCATCTCCTCCGACGTCAGCAATAAGCAGATCTTCATCACCGCCACCAAGCCTCTGCCTCGCTGGCAGTACATGATCGGCCGCTGGCTGGGCGTGGTGATGCTGGGCCTGGTGCTGCTGGCGGGGGCGTCGGTGGCCATCTACGCGGTGGCCGAGCACCTCCGCACGCAGCCCGCGTTCAGCGGCCAGGATCGCCGGGCCATCGAAACGGAAGTCTTCACCGCTCGCGGCCGCATTCGTCCCGATCCAGATCCCAATTTTGACATCAACGTCAAGGGCGAGATGGAACGCCTGCACCGCGAGAACGCCTACGCCGGCGCGCTGGAGGCGTGGAAGTCGCGCACCGGCGGCGATGAGGAGCTGGCCGCCCAGAGGCTGATCGACGAGCTCCGCAAGCAGGTGTCGCAGCGGGGGGGCTCGGCCGCCCCGAGGGGCGGGCTGACGTGGACATTCTCGCACGTCGGCGTAGCCGGGCAGGAATTCGTCGCCCCCTGCACGGTGCTGGAAGCCAACGCGGCCCTGCGACTGCTCCGCGTGCGGGCCGAGCCCAGGGTCCTGCGGAAGCTGCAGCAGGACTACCCCGTGCTGCTGAACAACTCTCCCTGCCGCGTGATGGGCGTGGAGGCCGGCGCGTGCCTTCTGCGATTCCCGCCCGAGGCCTTCGATGGGCAGGGCCTGGGGCTGCTGGTCAACCAGGAGGCGAAAATCGTCCTGGAGCCGGTGCTGCAGTTGACCTTCCGCGCCACCGCCACGGGCGATCTGCCGACCGAGCGGCAGGCCGACGGCCAGGAACTGCCGATGATCGAGAGCCTCTGGGAGATCGAAAACCCCGGCACGGGCGGCCGCCAGTGGATGCCGCGCCGCGACCCCCTGGGCCGGCCCATCACCCTGACCATCTCCGCCCGCGCCGTCAGCCAGGACGGCCGCATGGTCGTGCGGTTCACCAACATGACCACGTCCTCGGTGCAGATCGACCGGGACGATATGGCCTTGCTGTTCAGCGAGGACACGTTTGAATGGAACTTCGTCCGCGTATGCCTTTTGATGGCACTGCAGCTGGTGTTCCTGGCGGCCATCGGCATCCTCGCCGGCAGCATCCTGTCTTTTCCGGTGGCGGTGCTGTCGTGCCTGACGCTGCTTCCGTTCACGATGGCCCGGGTGTTCCTGGTTGACGCGGTGAAATACACGCCCGGCTACAGCGACTTCATCACCGGCGTGGGGCACTACATCTTCGCGGTGATGGCGGTGATCCTCCCCGACTTCGCCTCCACGTGGCGGTCGGACATGCTGGTGGAGGGCCTGATCGTGCCCTGGGACGGCGTGGGCCTCACGGCCGTGGTGACCATCGGCCTGCGATGCCTGGTGGTGATGGCGCTGGGGTGCGCCCTGTTCCGCCGGCGCGAACTGGCGCGAGTGCAAGTTTGACGTTATCGTTGATTCGGTAGGTGATCCCAATGCGTGATATCCGATCGCATCTTGTGCAGTGGTCGTGGGTGGCGGTGGCGGCGGCGCTGCTGACCGGCAGCGCGGCCCTGCGCCCCTCGCTCGACCTGATGAGCGTTCAATACGGCCTGGTCAAGGAGGGCATCGTTGCCGAGCAGCATTCGGCCTTGGCCGTCGCGCTGAGCCTTCTGCCCGGCGGCCTGCGGGCCCCGATCCTCGCCTGGGTCTGGATCGACACCGAGCACATGGTCAAGGACAAGCGCCGCACTCACGATGCCCTGGAGAGGGCGGACCTGATCTGCACGCTCCAGCCGCAGTTCGTCGGCGTGTGGGTCTTCCAGGCCTGGAACATGGCCTATAACCTTTCGGCCGACCAGAAGACGCCCGATCACCGCTGGCTGTGGGTGAACAACGGCATCACGTTGCTGCGCGACCGGGGCATCGCCCTCAATCCGCGGGCCCTGAGCCTGTACAAGGAACTGGCCTGGATCTTCGCCCACAAGATGGGCGGGCACACCGACGACATGCACATGGCCTACAAGGCCCGATGGGCGACACTCATGCAGCACCTGCTCGCCCCGCCCCCATATGGAGAGACGAAGCAGGCCATCGACGCCTTCCGTCCCATCGCCGAGGCCCCGCTGGACAAGGACGCCGCCGTCCAGGCCCGCGAGCTCATCCAGGCCCGGCCGCTGGCCCAGCTGCTGCAGGACAAGGACGTGGCCGCTTACGCCCGCCTGCTGGCCGATCTGAAGGTCGGCATCGATCCGACGCTGCTGGACGCGTACAACCGCTACGGCAATGACGAGTGCCTCCGCGCCGTCCGTGCACCGTACGCGCCGCCGATTGATTTCCAGAAAGAGCCCCAGCCCGACCGGGCCCGCGCCGTGGCCGAACTGATCAACAGCCCCGAGCATGCCGTCGCACGCGGCAAGATCCTGGCCTTCATCCGCGCGCAGATCTTGTGGAACAAGTACCGCATGGACCCCCAGTGGATGCTGGGCCTGATGGAGAAGTACGGCCCGCTGGACTGGCGGCTGACCTGGCCGCACGCGATCTATTGGTCCACCTACGGTTTCCACAAGGTCGAGAATACGCCCGTGGAATCGCTCGAACGCATCGAGTCGCTCAACAACAGCCGCATGATCCTCAACAGCCTCAAGGACCTCACCTGGCGGGGGCGGCTGATGTACGTCGAGAACCCGCAGCGCCCCAATGATCCGAGCATCACGTTCTTCTTCGATCCGCGCTTCGTCTCGCCGGCCTGCGACGAATTCGACCGGCTGATCGAACGGTCTTTCGTCGAGCGGACCGAGGTGGCCGAAGAGAACGTCTTCCGCTACAGCCACCTGAATTACCTCGTCAACGTGATCGAACTGCTCTACCCCCTGGGTCGGCACGAGCAGGCGGTCGGCATCATGAATTACCTCAAGGCGAAGTACAACCTTCACGGCAACGAGTGGGACATGGACCTGGAGGACTTCGTCGCGTTCAAGCTCAACGTGGACGGCCGGCCCACGCCCGAGCGGGCGGAGGCCCAGATCGGCCCCTCGCTGCAGACGGCCTACCTGCTTCAGCTCAAGGGCAACGATCGCGACTATCGGCGCTACCTGCGCTACGCCAGCCGCATCCACAGCTCGTACCAGGCCGCCGCGCCGCAGGCCCAGAAGCTCGCGACATTCGAGTCGTACCAGCGCGGCGTGCTCATGAACCTGCTGGTCCGTCCGCGGGCCGTGGGCTACA
Source organism: uncultured Planctomycetaceae bacterium (assembly GCA_964616985.1). Taxonomy (GTDB): domain Bacteria; phylum Planctomycetota; class Phycisphaerae; order SM23-33; family SM23-33; genus CAZTVF01. The sequence continues at coordinate 33,304 of CAZTVF010000010.1, read as the reverse complement.
ACCTCGACCTGGGCACGCGGGTGCATCTGTTCGGCCTGCTCGATCTGCAACTGCAGCAGCCGATCTATGATTACGTCGCCCCCAGCCTGCGAGCCGAGTTCAAGGCCCAGGGCCTGGATTTCGAGAAGGTCTTCCCCGAGCCGCGGGGCATGAAGGAATACCGCAAGCAAGCCGCCCTCGGTCTACCGGGCTGACGATCCGTCACACTGCAAAGATGAGGTGGCGGCCTTCATGCCTACGGCAGGCCGAGTCTGGGAGTAAGCCTTTGACGGCGGCTTGCCGTTCGGCGATGTAGAACCGGAAGCGGTCACCCGTCTCCGACAGCGCCGAACGGCAAGCCGTCGCCAGACGCATGCAGACATCCCACTAGGCTGGACTACTACTTGTATGGCGCAAAGGAGCCGTGCTCATGAGTGACGATAACAAGGGCGTCCCCGCCTCTGAATCACCCGCGCCGCAATTGGCCGCGCGGGCCGCAAAAGAGCCGAAGTCCTGGCGGTCGGTCCTCCGCGGCAACGTGCTCATGATGGGGCTGGTCAGCCTCTTCACCGACTTCTCCAGCGAGATGATGAACCCGCTGCTGCCCGTGTTCATCCTGGGCCTCATGCAGGCCGCCTATGGCGACCTGGGCACCGCCCAGAAGATGGCTGCCGTCTTCGTGGGCATGATGGAGGGCGTGGCCGAGGCCACCGCCAGCCTGTTGAAGATCTTCTCCGGCCGCATCAGCGACCGCCTGGGCAAGCGCAAGGCGCTGGTCATCATGGGCTACGGCACCAGCACGGTGGTGCGGCCGATGATGGCGCTGGTGGGCCTTGTGGGCCTTTCCTGGGCGGGGCTGCAGGTGGTGGGGCTCAAGTTCCTCGACCGCATCGGCAAGGGCATTCGCACCTCGCCGCGCGACGCCCTCATCGGCGACTCCGTCGACGCCGGCAACCGCGGTCTGGCCTTCAGCTTTCATCGCGCAATGGACCATGCCGGCGCCGTGGCCGGGCCGCTGGTCGCGATGGCCCTGCTGTACCTCGTGCTGGGCTACGGGCGATGGGGCGTGGGCTCCCATGGCGTCAGCGGCCCTCTGCCGCCCGAGGAGATGACCGCCATGCGGTGGCTGTTCGCGGTGGCCCTGGTGCCGGGCCTGGCCGCGATGGCGGCTCTGATATTCAGGGTCCGCGAGATCGCCCCCGCGCCCGCGCCAGCCGCCACGGCGGCGGCCGCAAAGACCAGCGTGTGGAGGATGCTCCCGGGCCGGTTCTATGCCTTCGTCGCCATCGTCACGCTATTCTCGCTGGGAAACAGCTCCGACCTGTTCCTGCTGCTGTACGCGCAGCAACTCTTCCACTTCGACCTCCAGGCGATCATCCTGCTGTGGGTCGTCCTGCACGTCTCCAAGATCGTCTTCAGCCTGCCCGGCGGCATCCTCTCCGACCGCCTGGGCCGCCGCCCCGTCATCGTCGCCGGATGGATCTTCTATGCCGCCGTCTACATGGGCATGGCCTTGATCGACCCCACGCAGCCGTGGCAGTTCTGGGCGCTGTTCCTGGCGTATGGCGTGTACTACGGCATGAGCGAAGGGGCCGAGAAGGCCCTGGTGACCGACTTTGTTCCCAGCCAGTTCCGCGGCACCGCCTTCGGCATCTATCACGGGGCGGTCGGCCTGGCGGCGTTGCCCGCCAGCCTGCTCTTCGGCATCTGGTGGGCGGTCATCGGCCCCAAGATCGCTTTCGGCATTGGGGCGGGGCTGGCCGGGCTGGCCTCGCTGCTGCTGCTCGTGCTGCTGGCCAGCAGCCGCCGCGAGGCGAAAACAAAGCCCGCGTGATGGGGAGGCAGGAACGCAGGGATGCCAAGCGGTCATGCTGGCGCAGCGTTGTGCGCCAAGGCCGCCCGCGAAGCAACCGCCTCGCCGCCGGTGTGAACGTTACTTCGCCTCGTACGTGCGGCCGCACTTGCCGGCGGTGGAGTTCCGCTTGGCGCAGGTGAGGAGTCGGCGGCCCCATTCGGTGGGATATTCGCCGCGGACGCAGCCCAGGCAGAGCGACTCGCCGCGGATCTGCAGGCAGGTCGCCAGGTCGTCCACGTGCAGATATCGGAGGCTGTCGACGCCCAGAACCGAGGCCATCTTCTTCAGCATTTCATCGGTGGGGGCGCCGCGGTAGTTGCGGGGCGTGAACTGCGGCGCGAACAGCTCCTGCAGCGTGCTCATGTCGATGCCGTAGAAACACGGCGCCACGATCGGCGGGCAGGCCACGCGAACGTGCACTTCCTTGGCCCCGCCGTCGCGCTTCAGCCGCGTCACCAGCGTCTTGAGCGTGGTGGAGCGGACGATGCTGTCTTCCACGAGGAACACGCGCTTGCCCGCCAGCACCGCCGGCAGGGGCGTGTATTTGCCGCGGGCGCTCTTGTTCCGCGTGCTGGAGGGTTGGATGAACGTCCGCCCCAGGTAGCGGTTGCGGATCAGGCCCTCGACCGAGGGAATACCCATGCTGAAAGCGAAGGCGTCCGCGGCGGCCTTGGCCGTGTCCGGCACGGGCACGACGATGCACGAGGCGTCCATCTTCTGGTCTTCCATCGCGGCGAGGATTTCGCCTGAGCGGGCGCGGGCCATGTAGACGCTCGAGCCGTCGATCTCGCTGGCGACGTTGGAGAAGTAGATCCACTCGAAGAAGCAGTGGGCGTGCCGGCGGGCGGGGGCGAATCGCTCGAACCGCAGCCGGCCTTTCTCGATGATCGCCATCTCGCCGGGCTCCAGCGACTTGATTTTCGAAAAGCCCAGGTTGGTCAGGGCGACGGATTCGCTGGCGGCGGCGAAGAGGTTGCCGTCCACCGCCCAGCTCATGGGGCGAAGGCCCAGCGGATCGCGTGCGACGAACATGCGGCCGCCGCCGTCGAGGAAGACGATGTTGTACGCGCCGTCGAACTCGCGGGCCAGCGACGCCATCACGTTCTTGAGGCTCGGGGCACGCTCCCCACGCAGGCGGTAGGCCAGCGAGTGCATGATGATTTCGGTGTCGGTGTCGAGCGTGAAGTGGTAGTCGCGGCGCGAGAGAATGCGATGCCGAAGGTCGGCGTAGTTGGCCAGGTTGCCGTTGAACGCGAAGCTGAACCACTTCCACAGGCGGCCATGATGACGCTCGAAAGGCTGGGCGTACCGCTCGTCGTCGGCGCCGCATGTTGCGTACCGCGTGTGGCCGATGACGGCCTTGCCGGCGTATTCCTTGAGCAGCTGAATGTGGCGTTCGGGGTGCGACATGCGGAAGGCTTCGTTGACGCCGCCGACGCGCTTGTAGGTGTCCAGCAGTTGTGCGCGGCCGGGCTGGTAGCTGCTGAGGCCGGCGGCCAGCTGCCCGCGGTTCTGGAGGTCCAGCAGCATCGCCGGCATCAACGGGACGACGTCGGCGTTGGCGACGGACAGGCCCGCGGGGCCGGGCTTGGAGGCGGGTTTATCGAGCCAGTACAACGCAGCAACGCCGCATTCGTGATGAAGGTCTTCGCTCAAGGTAGCAATCCGTGCTGAGGGTTTAACTGGCACCGCGCCAAGGCAGAGATGATACCGGAATCGGGGCCGACACTCAAAGCATATCCGGCATCGACTGCACCACACGCTTTACTACGCCTGCAGCGGGGCTCGGACGACGCATTCTGCAACTATTGCAGCGCCTGCCAGACCGCAGGGGTGGCTGCCTTCCGAGGCCGTCACCCAGACCGGCGTGGGAATGCTGTCACCCCCGCGAACGGAAACTGCGGACGACTTGTCCGCAACGGTCTGATGGGGGCCTACAATTCGTCGCCCCCACAGACCGTTTGTTTCCCGGCCTTGGTTCGCCGGGACAGGGGCAGGAAAGGGCGACGACAACCATGGTGGAAGTGAAGGGCGACCTCGCAACGTTTCGATTCTTTCGGCCGGGCGTGAGAAATGTTCACCTCGTCGGTGATTTCACGAACTGGCAGGTGACCGAGTTGAAGCTGGCATCGTCCGGCGACGGCTGGTGGCATGCGGGCCTGCGCCTGCCCCCGGGGACGCATCGGTTCCGCTACCTGGCCGACGGCCAGTGGTTCACCGACTTTGCCGCGTTCGGCATTGAGTACGGCCCGTTCGGGCCTAACAGCATCCTTCATATTCGCGAAAAGAGTACCGTGCCGACGTACGAGCAGCGGACATACGAAATGGCGGCGTGATGATTGTGCCTCCGATGCACTGTATAATCGGTGCAACAAGGAGACGCACATGTCGGGCACAATCCTGATCGGAGTCGACGTCGAGAGTTGTGGACCCTGCACCGCCAACTACGCACGCCTGGGCGTGGGCTTCCTCGAACGTTGCGGCGTTCGCGGCACATGGTACGTTACCGGCAGGGCGATGGAGCGTGAGGCCAAGGCCTTTGTGGCGGCCGACCGCTCGGGCGTCGTCGACGTGCAGGCGCACACCTACGACCACGTGCTGCTCAAGAGCATCCTGCTCCGTGTGCCCAAGGGGCTGGAGATCCATGGATCAAAGGATTTCTTCTTCAGACGCGGCGGCAACATCGAGGAGATCGACCGCGACCTCGCCCGCTGCCAGCGCGTCTATCACGACACGCTGGGGCGTCTGGCCCGCGGGCTCACCGGGCCCTGGGCGTACTATCGCGGCCTGGGCGACCGCCCGGACCTGCTGGAGATCGTCCACTCGCACGGCTTCCAGTTCCTGCGAACGTACGGCCGCAACGAGCACGACGGCCAGCCGGTTGAGATGGAGATTCAGCCATATTTCTACGCGTACCAGGGCTTTGGCCGGATGCTCGAGCTGCCCATCCAGGGGTACCAGGACGATTTCTATTACGCCGCCTTCAACGGCCTGCCCGACGCCTCGACCTACGCCGAGCACCTCCGCACGCTGGCCGATCGCGTCGCGAAGGAGGACCTGGTCTGGAGCCTCTGCACGCACGACCACGGCTGCCAGACGCCCGAATCCTTCGCGGCCAAAACCGCCTGGCTGGCCGAGATCATCGCCTACGCCAAGGGCCTGGGCATCCGCTTCCTGACCGGCAGCGAATATTACGCCGAGCGCATCGCGGCGATGGCGTGATGGTGGGCAGGCTCGTACGCCATCGGTTGTCCAAGCGGTGGTGAGGGCATCGTCGGGGCTGCGTCCTGATCGCCCCGGGGCGACTCGTCAGCCCCCGGCGGCCGCGCGGCGGCGGCATCGATATCGCTCGCCTTTCAGCGCTGTAGAAGGTGTCACGACCCCAGGGTTCGCCACCTTCGCAGACGCCAAGGGGCACGTGCCTATCCCATCACGAAGCCCGGCGCGACCTTCTTGAGGTAGGCCAGGCTGCGGCGGAGGCCGTCTTCGACGTCGGCGGTGGGCTCGTACTCGATGAGGTAGACGCCGCTGAACTTCATCTGTGCAAAGAGGGGGGCGTAGTCGAGATCATCGTCGCCGATGGCGACGGCCTCCCATCCGGCGCCTTGGCGGCGCCAGTCCTTGAGGTGACAGTAGTTGATGCGGTCGTTGATAAGGTCCAGGCAGAGGCGGCGATCGGCGGGGGCGGCGGCCTTGATGTTGCCCGGGTCGTAGTTGAAGCCCACGCGGGGGGGCAGTTCCTTCACCAGGCGCGCCAACGCGGCGCGGTCGGTGGTCACCGTGTGCTCGTGGCAGGCCGCGCCGTCGCGCACAGTGATGCGGCCGTGAGTCTCGATCGAGATCACCAGCCCCAGCTGTTTGCACAGGGCGTCGGCCTCGGCAAAGGCGGCGATCATCTGCTTCCACAGCGGCTCGGTCATCTGGGCGGCGGAAGTGAAGCCGGCGAACAGCCTCACGTGCGTCGCGCCCAGCCGGGCGGCCAGGCGGATGCTCGACAACGTCCGCGCGAGCATGGGCTTGTGCTCGGCGGGAGGCAGTGTGAAGTCATTCTCGATGCAGGCAAACGGCGTGCGGATGCCGTACTTTCTGCCGAGATCGAGAAAAGCCGACACGTCCTCGTCGCTCATTTCCTCGGCCAGGCGGCCGGTCTTGCCGCCGCCGATGCCGAACTCCATCGTCTTGAAGCCGAACTTGCCGCAGAGGCGGAAGTGCTCATCCATCGGAAGATCACGAAAGCCCCATTCGCCGCAGCCTATCTTCATGCGAGTTCTCCTTGTCCTCAAACTGTGCGTTCCAAAGGGTGGCGGCCTTCCCAGGTCGCCGCCACAGCCGCCGGAGGTGGCGGCCTGGGAAGGCCGCCACCCTTCGTGACTACACACTCGCCAGGGCCTTCTGCATCGCGTCGATGTAATACCGATAGGTATCGAACGACACGTCGCTGGGCACGCTGTGATCGATCGCCGGGATGAAGCCGCCCTCGCGGATCAGCGACATGTTGCGGCGGATCTCGCCATCGATGCCGTCGCGGCCGCGGGCGACCTCGCGCTTGTCGATGCCGCCGATGATCCGCAGCTCGCGCCCGAACTGGTTGCGGAGTTCCACCGGCAGCATGCCGGCCGCCACCTCGGTGGGGGCGATCGAGTTGATGCCCACCGACAGGTGATCCGGGATCAGCAGCCGCACGTCGCCGTCGCTGTCGTACCACGTCAGGTCGATGCCGTGCTCGTGGGCGAAGTTCATCAGCTTGCGGTAGCGTGGCAGGATCAGATGGCGGAACATCTCCGGCGCCATCAGCGGGCCGTTCTTGTAGGCGATATCCTCGCCAAAGCCGATGCAGTCGATCTTCACCAGCTTCACCGCGCGGCGAAGGCCTTCCATCACGACGGTGAAGTAACGTTCGAACAGCTCATCGACCGTCTCATACGCGTCATACAGCAGGTAGCTTGCCTGCTCCACGCCCGACAGCGACCGCAGCGTCCAGTAATAGCAGCCGCCGTCGATAAGCACCACGTTGTCCGTTTTGCCGGCCGCCACGGTGCGGGCCTCCCAATCGGGGGCGAATCGCTCGTTGAGATCGTCGATGCGGTAGTGCTCGTTCATAACGCGGCGCAGGTCCTCGGGCGTCTTCACGGGGAACTCGACCCACTCGGGCATCGAATCGTGGTCCTTGAAGTACCGCGCGGTGCGGCCGTACTCGTCCTGCTTGTAGATGAACTCCTTATCCTCGCGCAGCACGCGGGGCTCGTAGGCGGGGTGCAGCCAGGTGTTGCAGCTGACGTTGTTGATCTTCAGCGGATCGACGCCGAGGAACTTGTTCAGATCGACGCCACGCGGCAGGCCTTCGGCGTGCCAGCGATCCATGGTGAAACTCCATGGGTGCACCAGGTACAGAGGGCGGCGGTCGACAGGCTCGTACCGCATCGTCCGAAGAAAGCGTTCCTTGTTCGTCATGTTCACTCCTGTAGTCATTGAGTACGCAGCGGCAGTTGCAGTTCCAGGCCGCTGCTCAGTATCCGTTCCCACTGCGCCTTCGTGAAGGGGCCGGCGGCGGGGTAGGAAAGCGGCGAGGCGCTCGCGGCGGCAACCTGCCCAGCCGCCCCCTTGGCCGAGATGCGAAGGGTCAGCGTCTCGACGGCGAAATCGGCCGTGATTTCGATCTCGCTGCCGGCGGCGTCGAGGCCGAAGAACTCGCGCCACGCTTCGAGGTCCAGCGCGTGGGCGGTGGGGGCGGCGACATAGAACGAGCCCGCGCGGTCGGCGGCGTCGTAGACGTTGCCGTCGGCGCGGTTCTCCGCCGGCTGGGCAAACAGCACGCGCCGCGGGCAGGCGGCGACGACGTTGCCATAGGCTCCGTTGCGACGGCACAGGCCGTTGCGGTTGCCCACCATGCGGTCTCGCTGGTTGAGGCTGAAGCCCATCGCGTACCCGTGCCGCACGTGGCCGAAGAAGTTGTTGGCGGCCAGTGCGCCCTCGCCCGTATCGGCACTGATGCCCATGGCGCCGAACACGCCGGGAGGGTTGGGGGCGGTGGCGCCGGGGGCGCGGACGTCCCAGAGGAAATTGCCGTCGATCCAGTTCGTCGCGTGCGAGACCTCCAGGTACACCGCGGACAGGATCGTCTCGATGTCCGCGAAGACGTTGCCGCTCACGCGGCAGCCCTCGTTGAGGTAGTCCAGCCACAGGCCGCTGGCGTCGCGCGTATGGCGGAAGACGTTGCGGCGGATGAGCACGCCCTTGGCGATGTGCAGCTTGCAGCCGGCCGACTCCCACAGCCGCTCGCTGAACCGCCCGCCGATGTGCTCGATGACGTTGTCCTCGATCAGCGAGCCGTCCACGTGCGCCACGCCGGCCAGGCCGCATACGCCGCAATGGCTGATGCGGTTGCGCCGCACGATGTGCCCGCCCTTGATGGCCGGGGCCGACGCCCGCCAATCCTCGTTGCCGATGTCGATGCCGACGGCGTTGGCGTGACGGGCGCAGCAGTCCTCGATGATCCAGTGATGGCCGCGGGCCGTGCTGAGCATCGCCCGCTGAGGCACGGGCACGCCATCGGCGCAGTGCTCGAAGGCGATGCCGCTGACGCGGATATACCCCAGGCCGCGGAGCATCGGCGCAAAGACCTGCTCCTGCACCGTGACCTCGAGTTCCGTCTCCAGCGGGTCGGCGTCGCCGGCCAGGCGGAAGTGGATCCGCAGGCCGGGGTCTTCCACCCAGAACACGCCGTCGCGCGCGGCGAGCTCTCGCGGGTGCAGCACCTGCGTCAGCGGCCGCCCGCCGGCGAAGATCGTGCCTCGCCGCAACTGGAAGCCCTCGAGTTCCTTTCGCGACCAGTCCTTGCAGAACTCACACAGGTGCGCGAAGACGCTGGTCATGGCGAAGGGGTTGTAGGGGCGGCCTTCGGAGGCGGCACTGAACCATTCCGCCGGCATGTCGGCCATGTAGACCGGGCCGGTGGGCTTGGGCATGTTCCAGCCTTCGCTGGGCACGGGCTTGAGGCGCCACAGGCGGGAGCCTTTGACCACGACCTCTTCGCCCGCCGCCGCCTCGTAGGCGATCATGCGGCCGGGGCCGTCGCCGCCGCGTGCGGGGGCGATGCGCTCGCGATACACGCCACGGTGGATGATCACCTTCTCGCCGCCCTGCAGCACCGCCGCCGCGCGGCCGACCGTGCGGAAAGGCCGCGCCTCGCCGCCATCGTTTTCGTCGGACGCCTGCGGCGTCTGCGCGACGTGGTAGACACGGGCGTACTTCGTCTGGTCGTCCCAGAACGCAAACTCGCCGTCGGGCATCTTTACGGACTCGGGCATCATCGCTCTCCTTTTGGGTTACGCCTGCGCCACGGGGAACACGGGGTTGCGGCCTTTGCGGGCTTCCTTGGGCACCTCAAAGCAGAAGAAGATGCCCCAGCCGAAGCCCTTGTCGGTATCGAGCGCCACTGTGATCTCGTGCAGGCCGCGGGGCAGGGTGATCGTCGCCTTCGAGCGGCCGGGCATTCAGGGGTTGCGGCGCTGCGGCTGGGCGAAGACGGCCTTGCCGTTGACGAACAGCTTGGCCCCGCCGTCGTGGCCGAGTTGCACGATCCACGTACCGCCCCTGGCGACGCGGAAACGGTTGGCGAGGTAGATCACGCCGTCGCCCTCGCCGGCCCGCTCGTGGATGTTCACGAAGCCCGCCGGGTAGCTCTGGGCGTGCACGGTCTGCCAGTCCACCGGCTGCGACAGCTTCACCGGCCCGGCCGCGGCCACGTCATCGCCCTTGAGAGGCAGGAGCTTGGACACCTGCCAGCGGTCGACGTGCGGGCTGTGCCACTTGGTGCCGAACGCCGCGAGTTGGTCCAGCATGCTCGACGCGCCGCCGCCGAGGCTGAGGTCCTGCCAGGGCGTCGCGCGGAACTTCATTTCGATCATCGCCACGTGTGCGATCTTGTCGGGGCATTCGGGCGGCAGGCCGCGGATGACCAGGCGGTTGCCCGTCTGCTCGAAGGGCAGGTCCTTTTTCGTGCCGTACAGCCGCGCGCGAGAGAGCCTCGTCGTCAGCCCGCCCACGTGCAGTTCGCTTCCCGGCCAGCGGGTGCACCAGTAGTAATAGGTGTCCTTCTTGCGGCTCCACGCGCCGGTCGGCAGGGCGCCGAGGCCCTCGACGCGATCCACGCGCCCGTAGATGGCCTCGCCGTACCTCTTGAGCCAGCGGCCGGTCGCGGTGAGGCGTTCGGTGGCCTCGGCCGGCACGCTGCCGTCAGCCTTGGGGCCGATGTTCAGCAGCAGGTTTCCGCCGCCGGCGGCGCAGGTGCGCAGCATGTTCAGGATTGCCCGCACGCTGTGCCAGTCCTCCGGCGGGGCGGGCTGGTAGCCCCACGAGCCGTTGAACGTCATGCACGCTTCCCACGCGCGGCCGGGGCGCTCGGCCTTGATGTGTTCTTCGGGCGTGCCGAAATCTTCGTCCAGCTGCGATCGGTTGTTGATGAGGATGTGCGGCTGGAGCTTGCGGGCCATAGCGTTGAGCTTGGCGCTCTCCCACGCCTGCGACGTGGCCAGCGGCCAGGAGACGTCATACCACAGGATGTCGATCTTGCCGTAGTTGGCCATCAGTTCGCGAACGCAGCCGTAGGTGTAGTCGCAGAAACGACGGCGGGCGTCTTCATCGCTGGCGCAGCGGGCGCCATCGGGGTGGCGCCAGTCCATCAGCGAGTAGTAGAAGCCGACCTTGAGGCCGAATTCACGGGCGGCGGCCACGTACTCGGCCACCAGGTCGCGCCCGGGGCCGCGCTGGACGGCGTTGAAGTCGGACATCTTGGAGTCCCACAGGAGGAACCCTTCGTGGTGCTTGGTGGTCAGGACCATGTACTTCATGCCCGCGTCGCGGGCGAGCCTGGCCCACTGGCGGGGCGCGCCGGGCCTGGGCTTCCACGTGTCGGCGAGCTTGTCATACTCGGCCACCGGGATGCGTTCGTAGTTCATCACCCACTCGTGCCGCTGAAGCTGCGAGTACAGCCCCCAGTGCACGAACATGCCGAATCGCGCCTCCTGCCACCACTTCAGCCGCGCCTCCTGCGTCTTGAGGTGCTTGTTCTGATACGCCAGCTCCGCCGCGGTCAGTTCAGCCATGATCTGCTCCTTCATATTCGAGGGGATTGTTCATCGTTCGCTTCTGCCTCAGGCAAGGTTGCCGACGCGCAGGACCTTGGGCTCGCCCAGGGCGTCGGGCCAGTCCAGAATGACGGGCACGCCGGGGAGGATGTCGAAGAAGTTGTCGGGTAGGGCACGCTCGCCGTCGAGATCGAGGCACACGCGGAAGGCGAAGGTCTTGCTCTCGAAGATGGCCTTGTCGCCGTCGCGGCGAACGGTGACCGAGGCGGCGGGCCAGGTCATCTCCTTCCAGAAGGGCAGGAAGAGCTTGTCCTGCGCGACCGTGCGGCCGCCCTGCACGAGCAGCGCGAACGCGCCGTGCGTTTTGTCGCGGCCGGTGAGCTCGGACTCATCAAACTCAGCCAGCAGCGTCGATGCGTTGGCCGGCAGCGTGACGTCCTGCGTGCGGTCCATCGGCATGTCGCCGGCCAGGGCGAACAGGCCGAAACGCAGCTGCCCTTGCCACGGGCCGCCCTCGTTGACGCCGAAGACCTTCACATTGCCCTCTTCCATCACGACGGCCACCGTCACCGGCGCCATTGCCCGCCGGACCGGCCAGAACGCGGGCGTGCGGCGGAGGAAGTAGTCGACGATGGTCCAGCTGCGGACCATCGGCCAGCAGTCGTTGTACATCCAGAAGATGGCCGAGGCGCAGTCGAACATGCGGCGGCGGAAGTTGCGGACGTATTCGGCGATGCCTTCGCCCTGGATGATGCCTGACCAGTACACGTATTCCTCGAGCGGCATCTTCGCGATGTCCTTGCCCAGCCAGAGCATCGTCTGGCCGTCCGTGTGGCGGGCGTTGCCCCAGGTGGCGATGCCGTTGTCGTGCATCTCCCACGCGAAGCTGTTCACGCGCTGCTGGTCGGGCGGCATGCACGCACGGACGGTCGGCAGCGACGCGGGCCCCATGATGCCGCCCTCGTTGGGGAAGCGGCAGACCATGCGGCGATACTTGCGGAAATCGTTGTCGGCGAAGCCGATGTCCCACGGGTGCTGGTCGCCCACCTCGTTGGCGTTGGGCGTGGCCAGGTCGGGCGAATAGGGCGAGCTCGGCTGGTAGTACCGCGTGCCGTCCTCCCACTGCACGATGCTGGGCAGGGCCTTGTGGAAGATGCCGAAGTCGGCGTAGGCCGCGCCGTTCTGGTGCGTCACCTCGCACGTCTGCCACTCCATCTCGTTGTTGCCGCACCACACCACCAGCGACGGATGGCTCGCCAGCCGCCGCACCTGGTGGGTCGCCTCGGCGACGACCTCGTTGTGGAAGGCCACGTCGTTGCCCGGGTACTTCGCGCAGGCGAAGATGAACTCCTGCCACAGCAGCACGCCGCGGCGGTCGCAGATCTCGTACAGGTCGTCGCTCTCGTACAGCCCGCCGCCCCAGACGCGAAGCAGGTTGAAGTTCGCCTCCAGCGCGCGGTCCACCAGCGTCTCGTAGCGGGCGCGGTCCAGCCGGGCCGTGATGGGGTCGGCCGGGACGAAGTTGCCGCCCTTGCAGAAGATCGGCTTGCGGTTGATCTCGATGATGAAGTACTTGCCCATGAGAGGGTGGGTCGACTGGTTCACGCGAACGTGGCGGAAGCCCACGCTCCGCGTGCGGCGGCCGATCTCGTTGCCGCCCGCCGTCAGCGTCGCGGTCGCCTCGTACAGCGGCTGCCCGCCGTGGCCCGCCGGCCACCAGAGCTGCGGCCGCTCGACGGGCAGCGTCACCTCGACAACCTGCACGCCGGGCGCGATCTCGGCCGTCGCGGTGGCGGTGACGGGCACGGCCAGGCCCGGGCCGCGCAACTCGGCGGCGACGGTGACAGCGAGGGGCTTGCTCGTGAGGTTCTCGGCGAAGACGCGGACACGGGCCGCGCCGCGGGCGAGGTCGTCGGTCACCGTCGTCACGGCGACCACGTTCTCCAGCCGCAACGCCGAGCAGATCTCGAGGTACACGTTGCCGCGCAGGCCCACGTTCAGCAGGCGCTCGGACCAGTCCCAGCCGAACGCCGACTGGCACTGCCGCAGCCAGACGCGGCGGAGAAGTTGGTGGTCGGGGCTGGCCCAATAGGCGGTGACGGGCTTGTCGGCGTTGGTGTACAGGCCGCTGTCGGCCTGGATAGCCAGCACGTTCTCGCCGGCGATGAGTTTGTCGGTGACATCGATGCGGCAGGGGCGGAACGCGTTGGCGTGGCGGCCGACCTCGTGGCCGTTGAGGTACACGATCGCGCCGCCGTCGATGGCGTCCAGCATCAGCAGCGCCCTGTGGCCCTCCGCCAGGGCCGGGGCCGTGAACGTGCGGCGATAGAACCAGAGGAACTCCTCCACCCACCGCGCGGCCAGGCCGTTGAGCGCCACCGCGGGGTCGCCGATCAGCCCCGCCTTCATCATGTCCAGGTGGACCTCACCCGGCACGGTGGCGGCGAATGCACGGTCGCTGTCGGCCCCATTGAACGAACGTTGGATGCTCCCGCCGCGCTGGCCGCTGGACCACCGAAGCTCCCACGTGCCGTTCAGATCGATCCGCTGACTCATCGTTCCGTCCTCTTTCTTTTTGAATCACAAAGGCCACAGATCACGAACTCTGTCTCTTCCCTTTGTGTTCTTTATGTCCTTTGTGGTGAAGTCTTTTGCCTCACGCGGAGATGATCTTCTCCCATGGGGCCTGCGAAATCGCGAACTGAGTATTGGGTCCGATGCACGCGTTGGCCACGGAATTTTCCGCCTCGTCGGGGCAGGTGGCGAGGATTCGCACGCGGCCTCGCTTCTCGATCTGGGTGATGTTGTTCATCATGGCCGCCTGCAGATCGCCCAGGAGAGGGGAGTTGCTGCCGCTGACGCTGACATCGACGACGTAGCGGTTGATGACGACGCCCGCGACGTTCAGCCCCGCCGACCGCGCCGCGTGCAGCGTCAGCAGCGTGTGGTTGATCGTGCCCAGGCTGGCCCGCGCGACGATGACGACCGGCAGACGCATCAGCCGGGCGAGGTGCACCACCCAGAAATCGTCGGTGATGGGGCACAGCAGCCCGCCGATGCCCTCGACGATGACGGCGTCGAGCTTCCGGTCCGTCGCCAGGCGCCGCCAGGCGTCGAAGATCGCATCGAGGTCCACCGGCCGCCGCTCGAGTTCGGCGGCCACGTTGGGGGCGGCGGCGGTCGCGTAGCGGACGGGGGCGACCTGCGAGACCATCTGCCGCGAGTCGGCACTGCCGGCGAGGAACTCGGCATCTTCGCTGACGAGGTCGCCGCGCTGGCGGCGGCAGCCGGTGGCGACGGGCTTGAGCACCTCCACGCGCCGGCCCGACCGCGCGAGATGCTGCGCGATGCCGCCGGCGACGATCGTCTTTCCGACTTCGGTGTCGGTGCCGGTGATGAAGAGCCCGCGGCCCGTGGGCAGCGGCGGCCACTTCGAGACATCGAAATCAAACGGCGGCGTTGCGGAAGTAGTCATGAATGGTTTCCAGCGTGGCGGCCATCATACGCGCCAGCGTGGCGGCGTCCATGGCCGGGGCGGGCATCAGCACGACGATGTCATCCAGCGGGCGGATGATCAAGCCCCGCTCCAGGGCGGCGCGGCAGACGGACTCGCCGATGCGGAGTCGCGGGTCGAAGGCCCGCCGGGCGGCGCGGTCGGCCATCAGTTCGATCCCCACCATCATGCCGCACTGGCGGATATCGCCCACGTGCGGGTGGTCGGCCAGCGGGGCCAGCGAGCTGCGGATGAACTCGATCTTGGCCGGCAGGGCGGCCAGCAGGCCCGCTGATGCGATGAGATCGATGCTGGCGACGGCCGCGGCGCAGCCCAGGGCGTTGCCGGTGAACGTGTGCCCGTGGAAAAAGGTCCTGCCCTCGTGGCGCGGCCCCAGGAACGCGTCGAAGATTTCCTGTGTCGCCAGCGTCGCCGCCACCGGCAGGTAACCGCCCGTGAGGCCTTTGCCCAGGCACATGAGGTCGGGCGTGATGGCGGCCTGCTCGCAGGCGAACATCGTTCCCGTGCGGCAAAAGCCCGTCGCGACCTCATCGGCGATCAGCAGCACGCCGTGCCGGCGCGTCAGCTCTCGCAGCGCGCGGAGAAAGGCCGGGCTGTGCGTGAACATGCCGGCGGCGGCCTGGATGAGCGGCTCGAGGATGACCGCGCAATACTCATCGGCGGCGCGGGCGAGGAGGGTTTCGATCTCCGCCAGCACGGCCTCGCTGGCGCCGTTGCCCGCGGGGTGGTGGTAGGGGTTGGGCGAATCCACGAACGTGGTCTCGAACAGCAGCGGCCTGAACAGGCGGTGGAAGGTTTCCACACCGCCCACGCTGACCGAGCCGATCGTGTCGCCGTGGTAGCCCTCGCGCAGCGCGATGAAGCGTTTGCGCGGGCAGCCGATGTTCTGGTAGTACTGGTACGCCATCTTCAGCGCGACCTCCACGGCCGTGGCGCCGCTGTCGCTGAAGAAGGCCTTCGTCAGACCCGGCGGGGCGAGGCGCACGAGCCGCTCGGCCAGTTCGATCGAGGGGATCGACGCGAAGCCCAGCAGCGTGCTATGGGCGATGCGTCCAAGCTGGCGGCCGATGGCGTCGTCGATGGCCTTGACGCGATGGCCGTGGAGGTTGCACCACAGGCTGGAGAAGCCATCAATGAACCGCCGGCCTCGCGTGTCGATAAGCTCGAATCCCTCGCCCGACTCGATGACAATGTTGTCGCTCGCCAGCCATGGCTGCATGGGCGTGAAGGGGTGCCAGACGTGCTGCTTGTCCAGCTTGCCCCAGTCTGGCGGCGGAGGATTTGGCATTGCGTCGGCCATGGGGCGTCAGGACAGCGCGATCCCGCCCACGGCCAACACGCGGACCTCGGAGTTGACGCCGGCGTTGTACTTGTCCGACGCCCGGCCCTGGTTGACGGCCACCTCCAGTGCGCCCATGGAGTTGATCAGGGCGAGGGCCATGCCGGGCGGGGCGCTGGAGTAGGTGCTCTGCAGCACGCCGACCCGCTGGCCCACGCAGAAGATCTCGAGCATGGCGTCGGCGGTCCAGTGCCGCTGCAGGTCAGCCTGGCGGATGTTGGTGACCAGGTTGCCGAAGTTGTCGACGTAGATGACGCGGCCGACCAGCACGTTGCTGTCCATGAATGGGGCGGGGATGTCGAGCATCTTGTACGTGCCCGGCATGGGCCCCAGGCGTTCGAGCATCAGGCCATTGACGATCATGGCCGCCAGGGGGGCGAACAGGTCGCGCCCATGGAAGGTGTTGGATTCCGCCGGCGGCACGTAGGCGGGGTTTTGCACGACGACGATCTGCTCCAGCGGCTGGTTCGTCGCGACAGTCGTGATGACGCCGTTGTCGGGAAAGAGGTACGCCTGGCCGCCGAAGCGGGCGGCGAGGATCGCCCGGTCGCTGCCCACCCCCGGATCGACCACCACCACGTGCAGCGTGCCTGGGGGGAAGCATGGCGCCGCCTCGGCCAGCGCCACGGAGGCCGCCAGGATGTCGTGCGCGGGCACGTCGTGGGTGATGTCCACGATCTGGGCGTAGGGCGCCTTCGAAAGGATGGCGCCCTTCATCGCCGCGACGTAGGGGTCGCGGGTGCCAAAGTCGGTCAGCAGCGTGATAATCGGTTGTTTGGCCATAGGGTTCCCTGCAAGGGTGACGCCACTATAATAAGATAGTCATGCGTACGCTTGAAGAAAAACTCCTTGAATTGCGGCGGCAGATGGTCGCCGGGCAACTCAAGGCACGGGGCATCTCGGACGCCCGCGTGCTGGCCGCCTTCGAGACGGTCCCCCGCGAACGCTTCTGCCCGCCCGAATTGACCGAACACGCCTACGAAGATCAGCCTTTGCCCATCGGCCTGGGGCAGACCATCTCGCAGCCCTACGTGGTCGCGTTGATGGTGCAGGAACTGGCCGTGGAGCCCGCGTCGCGCGTGCTGGATGTGGGGGCCGGCAGCGGCTACCAGACGGCGATCCTGGCGGCGCTGTCGCGCCACGTCTACGCGATCGAGAGGCTCGAAGCGCTGGCCGAGCGTGCGGCGGCGGTGCTGGGCTCGCTTAACGTCAACAACGTCACCTTCCTCACCGGCGACGGCACGCTGGGCTGGCCCCAGGAGGCGCCGTTCGACCGCATCATCTGCGGTGCGGCAGCGCCGGACGTTCCCCAGCCGTGGATCGACCAGCTGGGCGACGGCGGCCGCATCGTCGTGCCGGTTGGCGGCCTGGACTCGCAGGCGCTCCTGTGCCTCCATCGCCGCGGCAGCGAGATCATCCGCCGCACCATCTCCGACGTCCGTTTCGTCAAACTCATCGGCCACGCGGGGTGGCCCGAGTAATGACGCCTGGGGCGATGCCGTCGTGACACACACGTCTCTCCGAACCTCACGTGCGCCTCTGGCAAAACACGAATCGATCTGGTAAAAGCAAAGAGACAGCGAGTTTCCCGGTTGTACCGGCGGCTCCTGTTTAACGAGGTAAAGAATGGCCATCACGATCCGGTGCACCGGCTGCAAGAAGAAGATTTCGATGGACGAGGCATTCGCCGGCGGCGCGTGCCGCTGCCCGTACTGCCGCGAGATCGTCCTGGTCGGCGGCAGTGCCGGCCCGGGCGTCAAGAAACGCCCCGAGGCCCCGTCCGCTCGCCCTGAGAGCCCGATGGATGAGGCCGCGCCCGTGGCCGAGAATGCGCCCGTGATGGCCGACATCGTCTCGCATGCCGATGTGCCGATGGCCAAGCCGGTGCGTCTGCAGGGCGTGGTGACGATCGTGCTGCTGGGCCTGCTGCTGGCGATGGTGGGCGGGGCCATTTACCTGGCCCTGCAGTTGTCCAAGACTGAAGTCATCACCGGCCCCGATGGCACGAAGACCGTTGTCCGGCCCGGCGAGTCTCCTCGCACACCGACGACTGCCACGGTGGACAAGCCCCCGGTGAATCCGTTCAGCACGCCCTCGGCGGCGTCCGGCGCAGCCGTGGCGGGGATGAAGCTCACCGCCCCCGTCGTCTACTGCCTCGACAGCGGCGGGAGCATGAAGGAAGTATTCAACTACGCCTATGAGATGACCCGCGTATCGGTGCTCGTGCTCAAGCCGTCGGACAAGTTCACGGTCATGGTCTCGGCACAGGGCGAGGACAAGATCATCGAGGGCGCCGGCGGCAAGGATGGCGAGGAGGCCATCGTCGGCGTGGCGGACATCACGCCCCAGGGCTCGGCCGACATCAAGAAAACCATCCTCACTGCGATCGAGAAGAAACCCCGCACCATCGTCGTTTTCCGCCGCAGCGCCATTCCCGATGCGGACGAGATCGTCGAACGGGCCAAGGCCGAGAACGTGACCATCCTCACCGTCGGCCTGACCACCAGCGAATCGGCGGCCGCCGGCATGCAGAAGCTGTCGCAGGCGACGGGCGGCGCCAGTGCGATCTTCACGGAATCGGACCTGGCGAACTGGACGCAGCAAACCCCGTAAATCCACGTTAGTATAGTGGCACGAAAGTATGCGTGCTTATCGGCGTGTCAAAATCCGAAACTCGAAATACGAAGTCCGAAACAAATTCAAAACAGCAAGACCCAAAAGATCGTCTTTGCCGTGCGTACCTTGCTGTTTTCAAGATTTCGTTTGCTTGCTGCTTTGCCGTTTGCTGTTTGTTTCGGATTTCGTGTTTCGGACTTCGAGTTTGCGATAGCGACATAGATCAGCATCAGTGAAACACTACATTAGAGATATCCAAGCAGGAGATTGTTCATGATCATTATCGGTGAAAAGATCAACGCCACCCGCAAGGCCATCGCCGCCGCCCTGGCGGCCAAGGACGAAGCCGCCATCATCCATACCGCCAAGGAGCAGGTGGCGGCGGGCGCGCACTACCTGGACGTCAACGGCGGCGACCATCGCGAAGGCCAGGAAGCCCGCAACATGGCATGGCTGATGGACCTTGTTCAGGCCAACACCGACGCGGCCGTCGCGGTCGATTCGGCCAACCCGGTCGCGGTCGAGACGGGGCTCAAGATGGCCAAGAAGAAGCCAATCCTCAACAGCATCTCGCTGGAGAAGGACCGCCTCGAGGGCCTGCTGCCCCTGGTGGGCCGGTTCGACTGCATGGTCGTGGCGCTGCTGATGAGCGACGAGGGCACGCCGATGGGCGTGGACGACCGTGTCGAGCGGGCGGCCACGCTGATCGGCAAGATCCAGTCGCAGGGCAAGAAGATCGACGAGATCATCGTCGACCCGTGCTTCCTGCCCGTCTCTGCCGACCCCGGCAGCGGCAGGGCGGTCATCGATGCCATCGCCGCGATCCACGCGCGCTGGCCGGAGGTCCACATCGGCGGCGGGTGCTCGAACATCAGCTTCGGCCTGCCCAAGCGCCGCTACGTGAACTTCGCCCTGCTCAGTCAGGCGATCTATCACGGCATGGACACGGGCCTGATCGACCCGTGCATCCCCGACATCGTCGCGACGCTGCTGGCCGCCGAGGCCGTCGCCGGCCGCGATGAGTTCTGCATGACCTACGTCACCGCCATGCGGTAGCGTGTGACTTCGAAATCCTTCGACGCGTGGAGATCGCCCAAGCGGCGATCGCCACGCGTCGCTCATTTTGGGTCGCACGACCAAGACCTCGGCACGAGATAAACCTCCCAAGTCGCTCGCTTTTTTGCGCTGTTCGATTTTGCCAGCCCCCATACCAGCGCACGCCCGAACCTTGGTCTGAGGGTGCGATGGGTGGCGGCCTTCCGAGGTCGCCGCCCCCAGATCGGCGTTCTGGTGGCGGCCTGGGAAGGCCGCCACCCGTCAAGTACGACCACTCTTCAGCCCACATGCAATCCCGCGCTTGCCGCGATGCCCTCGCGCTGGTATGCTCTGCCGCCAATGGCAAGTCTGAAGACAAAGATCGAAGGCAACCTCCAGCGCGTCCGCGAGAACATTGCCGCCGCATGCGCCCGTTGTGGCCGCGAGCCGCAGCAGGTGACGCTGGTGGCCATCACCAAGTCGGCCACGCTCGAAGGCATCAAGCACCTGATGGACCTGGGCGTGACGGATCTCGGCGAAGGCCGCGTGCAGCAGATGGTCGAGCGGGCGGCCGAGATTGATGGCTATCTCCAGCGCCGCCGCACGCCGGGCCCGGCCCCGGTGCGCTGGCACATGGTCGGCCACCTGCAGCGCAACAAGGTCAAGCCCGCCATGGAAGTCGCCGGCATCATTCACTCCATCGATTCGCTGCGGCTGGCCGAGGAGATCAACGCCCGCGCCGAGCAGCAGGAGCGGGTGATCGACGTGCTGATCCAGGTCAATTGCTCCAACGAATCGCAGAAGTTCGGCGTGGCCGTCGGCGCGGCGCTGCATCTGGGCGAACTGCTTTCGACGCTGAGAAATCTCCGGGCCGTCGGGCTGATGACGATGGCCCCGGCCGTCAAGGACCCCGAGGACGCCCGCCCGGCCTTCGCGCGCCTGCGCGAGCTCTTCGACGAGATGCGCCACGAGAAGATCGGCGGCGACGCATTCCGCCACCTCTCGATGGGCATGAGCCAGGACTACCCCATCGCCATCGAAGAAGGCGCCACGCTGCTGCGGATCGGTTCGGCGTTGTTCGACTGACCCCGCCCCGTTGTTTCAGTCCGCATACACGGCAGATCAAGGAGTCTCGATCATGAAGCTTCCTTATCTCGCGGTCTCTCTCGTTGCGTTTCTGCTGACGGCCATCTGCTGTGCGCCGCCGCCTCCGGCGTTCCACACCGTGGCCCCCCGCACGCCCACCACCGCCGCCACCAAACCGGTGCTGCTCTACAGCCTCGCCTTCACGGCCGAGGGCGAGAAGCAGTACGACCCCAACGGCCCGTTCCGCGAGGTGCTCGAGCGGCTGACGCAGGATTTCCAGGTTCGCTACAGCGACCAGCCGCTGTCGTGGAAGACCCTGGGCGGGGCGAAGGTGGTGCTGATCGCCAACCCGTGCGACAAGGCCTTCGAAGGCCACGCCCCGCCGCGGCACGTGTCGCAGGAGGACATCCACCTGCTGACCAACTACGTGCAGGGCGGCGGCGGATTGATCTTTCTGTCCAATCAGTCCGAGGCGCACAACTGCGAGAAGCGCCAGGCGAACTTCCTGTTGAACCAGTTCGGCATGGGCGTGACGGAGTACACGATCGGCGTGAAGAAGGTGCAGATCCCGGCCGATGCCCCCATCGTCGGCGGGCTGACGTGGGCGTTCTATTACGGGTCGCCGCTGATGGTGAACGAATCTCACTTCGCTCACCCGCGCGTGCTGGTGTGGAACGACCCCAACGTGCCGGCCGAGCCCAAAAAGGGCGCCGACGGCCTGCGCGGGCCGATCCTCGCGGTGGCGGAGGTTGGCAAGGGTCGCGTGGTTCTCGCCAGCGACAGCGGCTGGATTGCGCAGTGGGCGCTGCTGGAGCAGGAACCGCTGGGCACGCTCCGCGGCCAGGACAACTGGGAGATCTTCCGCCGCCTCGCCCGCTGGACCGCTGGCATGAAACCGATCGCACCGACCACGCAGCCGCAATGATTCGCGGCCGTCATGTCATGACCGGCAGGGCCTCGATGATGGCCATCGCTCACCCGCTGGCGATGTATAATCCAGGCACGATCGGAAATGACATCCCCGAATCCATGCTCACCGACGCATAGGGAGTCTGCAATGAAGTCGTATGTGTTTCTTGCGGCGCTCACGCTCGTCCTGTCCTCGGCCTTTTCCCTCGCAGCACCGCCGGCGGCCAGCACCGCGCCCGCGGCCACCGCGCCGGCCAGCATGCCCGCCATCGAGGGCAACCTCATCATGGCCGACGTGCCCGCCTGGGCGCTGCTGCAGCGGCAGTTGTTCGACGTGATGGACCGATCCGCCGAACCCTTCCTGGCCAAGTACGTCAGGCCCAATGGCTATATCCTTTGGCCGCCGGGGGCGCAGCAGAAGGGCAGCATCGACGGCGTCGACGACGCGTACGAGAGCTTCCACAATTGGCCGCTCTATTACATGCTCGGCGGCGACGCGAAGTACCTGTCGTACGCGCACAAGGAGTGGGACGCGGTCACCGAGCAGTTTTCGAAGATCGACACCGGCGCGGGCTACCCGATGCTCGTGAAGGAGTACCAGCCCGGCTACGACTGGATGCACCAAGGCGAATGCTACGTCTATTTCTATTACCTCACCGCCGCCGACCCCGCCCACGCGAAGACGGCCGAGCGGGCGAAGCGGTTCGCGGGCTTCTATCTCAACGAGGACCCCGAGGCGCTGAACTACGACCCCAATCTCAAGATCATCAAGTGCACGCACAACGGCAGCAAGGGGCCGGCGTTCTGGAACTTCAGTGGCGGCCCCATCTGGGCGGTCGAAGGCTACGGCCTGCCGTTCTACGACGTCGAAGGCTGCACGAAGGTCGATGATGTTGCGAACTCGAAGTCGCAGGCTGCCCAGCGAATGGGCCGCATCGCCAGCGACCGCCGCGGCAAGGGCGACTGCGCCGCCAACCTCTCAGCCACCGCGCTGGTCGCCAACGCCTACCTCCTGACGGGCGAGGCGAAGTACAAGGACTGGGTGATCGAGTACGTCAACGCCTGGATGGATCGTGCGAAGGTCAACGGCGGCATCCTGCCCGACAACGTGGGCCTCTCGGGCAAGGTGGGCGAGTACATCGACGGCAAGTGGTTCGGCGGCAACTACGGCTGGACCTGGCCGCACGGGTGGGGCAACCTGGGCCAATCGGTGACGATCGCCGGGCAGTGCGGTCTGCTCGTCTCGGGCGATCGCAAGTACCTCGACCTGCCGCGATCGCAGATGGATGTGCTGATCTCCCGCGCCATGGACCTCAACGGCACGCTGTACGTCCCTCACAAGCACGCCGACGCCGGCAAGGTTCACTACAGCCCCTGGCCGTGGCTGAACGTGCTGCGGGTGCTGGACGGCAACATCGTGCTCGAACGCAACACGGGCAAGAGCCCTGCCTACGAGCAGGATGGCTGGTTTGAGTTCATGCCGATGAACCCGGACTTCGCCGTCGCCCTGTGGGCGGTGTCGGGCGAGCCCAAGGACATGGAGCGGATCAAGAAGATCCGCGATGGCTCGAAGAAGGACTGGGAGAACGTGCTGCCGGTGAACACCAAGGACCTGTCCGGCCACGATGCGGCGTGGGCGGCGTACCTGGCGGGGGAGTATCCGGCGTATCCCGAGAAGATCATGCAGCATAGCATCTCGCAGGTGTACGCGCGGTGGAAGGGGTGGCGCGAGGACAGGCAGGACCCCAACACCTACGCGGACCACTATCTCCAGGCCCGCAACCCCATCACCACCGAAGGGCTTTGCCAGCTGACGATGGGCGCGCCCCAGCCGGTCTACAACGGCGGCCTGCACATGGCCCGCGTGCGTTACTTCGACACGGCGACCAAGCGGCCGGGGCTGCCGAAGGATGTCGCGGCGTTGGTGGAGAAGATGGACACGGACAAGCTCACGCTGCAGCTTGTAAACGTGAACCTCACCGAACCGCGCGAGTTCGTCATCCAGGCCGGGGCGTTCGGCGAGCACCAGTTCATCGAGGTGCGATACTCGACGAAAGAGAACGACCGGCAGATGAACAAGACGATCAAGATGGACGGCAAGTATCTGTCCGTCCGGCTGCAGGCGGCCTCGCAGGTGACGCTGACGATCACGCAGAAGCGGTTCGTGAACCCGCCTTCGTACGCGCTGCCGTGGTGAGAATTTCGCGAATGCGTCTGCGCTGACAGCGCCACCGTTGGGTGGGCTGGCCAGCCCACCATTCGCTGACGATGGCGCCTGCGGTGGCATTGACGTAGGGTGGGCTGGCTAGCCCACCATTCGTTAGCGATGACTCCTGCGGGGGCGGTGTTGCCAAGACGAGGAAGCTTTGACGCCGCCACCACGGGATGGATGGCACAGGTTCATGGTGGGCTGGCCAGCCCACCCTACGCGTTACTGTGGGGCGGCGTGGTCATGGCGAAGAAGCTTTGGCGCCGCCATCACGGGAGGGATGGCACAGGTCGATGGTGGGCTGGCCAGCCCACCCTACGAGCCGCGCGAGGCGGCGTCGGCGCTATGCCCTGCACAACGGTGCAAGGATCGACATCAGTCTCTCAGCATGAACACGCTGGTGGGGAACACGAACAGGCCGGGAAGCCCATACGCGCCGCCGGCGATGTACAGGTGGCCGTTCAACTCGACCGCGGCGCCCCAGCAGCGGGGGCCCGGCAGGTCGGGCCCGGCCGCCCAGGTGCGGGTCTTGGGGTTGTAGTGCCAGGTGGCCCGCGGGTTCAGTGGAATCCGCTTGGTGACGGTGCGCGGCTTGGGCGGGTTCTTGGCCCCGGCCGGCTGAGAGGCGGGGGGCAGTTCCTCCACGACGATGCGATCGCCGTAGCCGCCGATCATCCATACCTCGCCCTTGTGCGCCGCCACCAGCGGGGCCGAAGGCGCCCCGCCGCCGGGCGGCTTGGGCAGGTTCGCTTCCCACGTGCCGGCCTTGGGATCGAACGACATCAGGCCCGTCTGCATGTTGGCCACGTAGATGACGCCGTCGATCACGCAGCCCGCCGCTTGCTGCACGCCCATGGGCGCGTTGGGCTCGGCCCGCCACTGCGTCTCGCCCGCGCCGATGCTGAGCACCTCGGCCAGCCGCTTCTCGTTGGCGTCCATGCCGCCGATGGAATAGATCCGCCCGCCGGTCTCGACCACCACCGACTCCATGATCGGGTGCGGCAGCTTGGGGCCGATCTGCCACTTCTTCGTGGCCGGGTCATACACGTGCACCACGTCCACGGGCACGCGTTTGTGCTTGCCATCGACGCCGGCGTTCTTGCCGCCGCCGATGACCCAGACCTTCTTGTCCAGCACGGCCGTGCCGCAGTAGCAGAGGGCCTCGGTCATGGGCTCGGTGACGCTCCATGACTGGGCGTTGGGATCATAGACACACATT
Source organism: uncultured Planctomycetaceae bacterium (assembly GCA_964616985.1). Lineage (GTDB taxonomy): Bacteria > Planctomycetota > Phycisphaerae > SM23-33 > SM23-33 > CAZTVF01. The sequence goes on along the minus strand of CAZTVF010000010.1, from coordinate 8,457 downwards.
TCCTTGAAGTACGAGTAGAAGACCGACGGCAGGCCTCGGTCGGCCATGCCGCCGGGGATGTAGAGCTTGCCGTCGAGCACGGCGCCGTAGACGTCGTGAGCGCCGTAGGGCATCGACGTCGTCTCCTGCCAGTGTTTCTGCCAGGCATTGGGCGCCGGGGCGGCGCGGTAGAGCGTCCCGCCGGCAACGACGTACACGCTGCCGTCGGTGGCCGTGTAGATCGCGCGGATGGGCTGGTCGCCCAGGCCGCCCGCGTCAAAACGCGTCGCTGCAGAGGCGGCCAGGCGATCCATGCGGTATGTTTTCCCCTCGGACGTTCCCGCCAGCACAGCGCCGTCGGGGCCATTGCCAAGGGCGGTGATTTCCTTGCCGGCGAGTTCGGTCTTGTCAAACGCGACCCAGCCCGCTTCGACCTTGCGGGGGTCAAAGCTTACCAAGCCGCCCTTGCCGCCGAGGAAAACGAAGGAGAGGTTGTCGGCGGCCAGGAACTCCCATTGAGCCTTGGGCGGCACCGGCGCAGCGGCGTTTAGCTCGCCATTCGTCCGCACGACCAAGTTGGCGTCAACGAGCGCGTAGGTGTTCCCGCAGGCGTCTGGGACCGCGGACTCTCGCCTCATGCTCGCCCTGGCGAACTCGGCGATCACGAGACGCTTACCGTCCCAGAAGGCGACGGGCTTGCCGCCGGAATACAGGTACACGTTGTTGCCGGCCTCTTCGATCGAGACAGCGACATCGGGCAAACCGTCGGCGAGCTTCTCGAACTTCACCGCGGCGGGCGCGGATTGATTCGGCTCATCGGCGAGGGCTGTGGCGGCAAGCAGGGCCAGGGCGATGGCGGCGGCGAGGCAGTGACGCATGCAGGGTCCTTTCCTTTCGCAGGCAAGTTCGTGGACTATTTCACCGTGATCAGCTCGATGCCTTCGGTCTTGCCAAGGTTGCGGCTGTACTGGCGATCCTTGGCGTTGTTCCAGTGCTCGTGGGCGCCCAGGCTGGTGAGCTTCTGGCCGGACGGGGCGTAGTTTGTCTTTGACGGCGGGGCGCCGGCGGCAGCGGCCTCGTGCAGGAAGTTGTCCACGTTGCCGCTGATGTTGCTGATCGTGGGCTCCTGGCGGAAGAAATCCAGACAGACCGACTCAATCGCGATGGGGTCCTGCGAGACGAAGAGGCTGCACGTCCAGCCGCCGTTGAAGGGGGCCGACTGCCACTTCGCCGGGTCGCCGCCCTGGCGGGGCGAGGCGTAGATCGCGTCGATCAGGTATAGGATCGTCTTGCCGCCGAGGTCCTTGTGACCGGTCAGGTCGACCAGCGCGTTGTACGAGCCCATCGGCCGGGCGGTCATCTTCATGCCCGGCACGTCGTGCACGCAGACGGACGCGTGCATGTTGCCCGGGTCCCAACCCTTGTTCCAGCTCTTGGTGGCGCTTTCGCGAAAGGTCGAACCGAAGTGGTTCTTGGCGCACAGCGTCACGCCCGCCAGGTCGTGGCCCTTCATGACGCCCGCGTTGATCATGTACGTGGCGCCCGTCACGCAGGTGGGCAGGAAGGTCTTGTCGTTGTCCTCGGTGTTGGGGTCGCCGAAGTGGAGGGCGGACTTCATGTCCGGCTCGCACTTGAAGCGTCCCTCACCGCCCTCGCGATCCTCGAAGCGGATGTCGGGGAACTCGGCGTGCGCGGGCTTGAAGATCGCGTCGGGCATGTACCGCGAGGCGTCGTAGAGGACGATGTCAGCCTGCTTCACGCCCGCGGCCACCAACTGCCGCAGCAGGGCCAGCGTGGCCTGCGGCGTGTTGTAGTAGCCGTAGCCCTGGTTCTTGTAGCTGGCGGCCGTGTTGAGGTTGAGCTTGATGACGATCTTCTCGCCTGGTTTGTACGACGCCTCGCCGCGGCCATGGGTCTTGTTGTAGTGGGTGAAGAGGGCGGCCCACGCGTCGTTGTCGGTCTTGGCGTTGGTCAGCGAGCGGAGCGAGTCGCTGAGCATCCTGGCCGCGATGGCGGCGTTTGTGTTGGTGTCGTCGCCCCAGTGGGTGAAGGTCTCGGCCGGGCCCGAAGCCGGCTTCCTGGCCTTGGGGTCCGGCATGCGGCCATCCCACTTGGCGACGTTGGCGTCGTATGCCCACACGACGCGGCCGGGGGCGATGCCCTTGCCTTCGCCCATGGGCTGGTTGGGGGCATCGGTCGGCGTCCACTCGGCCGGGGCGGCCAGGCTGAACACGACCAGCGGCAGGATCAGGAATGCGGCACGAACGCTGAGTTGGAATCGCTTCATGGGTACTCCTTTTGCGAAGACGCCTGCTTAGTATAACGGATCGCCCCTGGAGGAGTTGCGAAAGAACTGGGCATTGATGACGAAGGGCCTGGCCGGGCAAGCGAATATTTTCTACTAACCTCCTGCGAGGGCGGGGGTCTTATGAAGCGACTGAACGACATTCAGTAAAACCAGAACCTCAAGAAGGAGAAAAACATGAAGCCTCGTTTGAACAAATGGATCCTGCTGGTCGGCGTGGTGGCCGTGATCGGATTTACGGCCAGCGACTCGTTCGCCTGGACGCCGGGCGGGCATGATGGGTATCGCGGCGGATACAGCCATGGCGGCAGCTACGGCAGCAGCTACGGCAGCAGCTATCGTGGCGGGCACGACAGCTACCGCAGCCATGACTACAAGCCATACTACAACCCGCGCGTGTACGTCTCCCAGCCCAGCTACTACCACCGTGCACCGGTTGTGATCTACGATCGCCCGTGCTACGTCGAGCGGCCTTACTACCGGCCCTACAGCCGCCCGAGCAGCTTCCGCTTCTCGATCAGCTTCTAATACCAACGCAAGACGTGCACGGCTGGGGGCGGCCGTGCAAGAAACAGGCTGCTGTCTCGTCACGAGCGAGACAGCGGCCTTTTTTGTTCCTCGCCTTCTCTCTATTGTTTCCCACCGGCGGCAACGGTATAAACGCCCGCCTTACGGCCGCCGCATTGTGTTATCATGCTGTCTTGCCAACCGCGGCGGCTGTCGCACCGGCCGGAGATGTTGTGATGGACGTAGAAGTTTTTGCCAGCGAGACCAACGGCTACCTGATCACCCGCAACGGCCGCAGTCTTCTCGTCGACTGCCCCTGCACCGACATGGCCGAGCGGATCGCCGCCCGGGGCCTGCCGCGCCCGGAGGTCATCCTGCACACACAGGTGCAGGAGGAGCACTGCCGCGAGTGGGCCTCGCTGGGCGACGCCCGCGTGTATGTGCACTCCGGGAGCGAGGAGATCGCACGACGGACGGAGCAATTCTTCAAAGATTGCCGGACCGTCTGGGGCCTGGACCGCCAGTGGGGGCCCGACGACCGCGGCATGGAGAAGTACGGCATCGGCGGCTGCGTGACCGAGCGCCCGCCGCAGCAGCCGCTGAACGTCGCGGGCGTCCTGAAGCCCGGCGAGATATTCCGCTGGCAGGACGTGGAGCTCGAGGTGCTCGCCCTGCCCGGCAGCGGCAAGCGGTCGATCGGCCTGTACTGGCGTCAAAAGGGGATCCTCTTCAGCGGCGACCTCTTCGCGGCTGGCGGCTATCTCGTCAACCTCTATGACATTGAACGCGGGTACGGGCTGTACAACGGCTGGCAGGAACTTTTCGCGTCACTGGATAAGGTGGCGGCGCTGGACCCCAAGCTTGGCTGCCCCAGCACCGGCCCCGTCACGCACCAGCCCGGCGGCGACTGCCGCACGATGCGGGTGCGTCTTCGCCAGGCGATGCGCCCCACGTGGCGCGGCCTGGTCCGCCGGCCCCAGAAGGCGCCCCTCCGCGACCTGGGCATCCTCCGCCAGCACAGCGAGGGTATCTTCCAATCCAACAACGGCGGCACGATCGCGCTGTTTATCGACAAGCAAGGCCGCGGCCTGATCGTCGACCCCGACATCTGCGTATGGTTCGACTGGGCGACCAACTGCGGCCTGATGAACCAGTCGCTGAATCTCCTGGAGAAAGAGGCGGGTCTCAAGACCATCGACTGGGCCTTGATTACGCACTATCACGGCGACCACATGGAATACGCGCCGCTCCTTCGCGAGCGGTACGGCACGAAGGTGATGACGTCGGGCCCGGTGGCCGACGTGCTGGAACGTCCTCGCGACTACGGCTACCCGTGCGTGCTGGACTGGTACAACTTCCCGTACAACAGCCTCAAGGTCGACCGGCGTCTGCGGTATGGCGAGGTGCTGGACTGGCACGGCACGCCCGTGGAGGTCTTCCACGCGCCGGGCCATTGCTGGGCCCACGCGGCTTACTGCCTGCCATGGGAAGGAAAGATCGTCGCCTGCACGGGGGACACGTTCATGTACGGCGGCGGGGGCATCGCGCACGGGTTTCCCATCACCTGGAGCGACACGGCCTGGCCGCAGCGCAGCCCCTTGTCGACCTACCAGAAGTTCGCCCAACTCAAGATCGACCTCTACCTCGGCGGCCACGGCGCGTACTGCTACGACGCCGACCACAGCGTTCCGGGGGAGTGGATATTGGCGATCGAGGAGGCCATCGAACTCGCCCGCACCGCCGTCTACGGCGACCTTCAGAAGGCCATGACCCCGCCCGGCTACGACGCGAGGCGGCCGAAGGCAGAGTAGGCCCGGCGGGCCTGCTACGCCTTGGTCGCGCGGAACAGCGAGTCGACAGCGTTGCGGACGAGGTGCTCGTCGGAGAGGCCGTCGATGAGGGCGGGCGGGAAGTCGACGAGCGTGCGAAGCTGCGCGGCGAACTCCGAAAAGACGAGCAGGCGATCGTTGGGGTTCATTTCAACGCGGCGGGACAGGGCGATCAACGCCAGCTGCGCCAGGCGGGGCGAGACCTCCTTGCGGAGGCGGGCCTCGATGTGCGGGTAGGCCCGGAAGGTGTTGGATTCATCGCCCAAGGCGAGCGACAAATCCGGCGGGCGCACCGGCCGCGAACGGATCACCACCGTGCCGGCGGCAAGGTCGCCCAGTCGCTGGCAGCGGCGCGACAGCACGCACGATACCCCGCCCACCAGGTACAGCAGCGGCAGCATGTCCACCATGCGGAGCAGGTTGCGGATGGCCACCTGTGTGAAGGTCAGCCGCAGGCCCCGCTCGTCGATCACGCGCAGGCCCATCATTCGCTTGCCCAGCGTCCGCCCGCCCCAGAACCATTCCAGGATGATCCCGTAGCCGAACCAGCCCATGAACACGATCAGGAAGGACAGCATCCCGGCCACCCCGCCCAGCAGACCGCCCGAGCCCACGACCAGCAGCCCCAGCGCCATGAAGGCCGCGATCACCAGCACGATCACGGCCAGCAGATCCAGCAGCCAGGCGAGAAACCGCGTGACGGGCCCAGCCAGCAGGAGCGAGAAATCGCACCCTTCGGGCGTGTGGATCACCAGGCGATTGATGCGTTGCCCGTTCATTCGGCGGGCTCCTTCGCCCAGCGGCCGCTGAATCCCAGGAAGGCCGCCAGCAGCACCAGTTCGACGCAGCCCAAGGCGATCTTGATGCTGTAGGGCAGCACAGGGTAGTGGTACTGCGAAAGGAATGCCTCGACCAGGCCCGCCCAGACCAGCAGAACCGCTACGCCGAAGATGAGCGTCACCAGGGCCGGCGCCTGCGCCCGCAGGCGGGCCTTGAGGGGCAGGCTCTGCCCGCGCCCCAGCAGCGCCGACGCCAGCACGAGCCCGGCCTGCCCGGCGAAGAGGATCGACGGGATCTCGACCGACCCGTGCGGCAGCAACCAGCCGGCCAGGAAGACCGACTCGCCGGCGCGGATGTAATCGGCGCACACGGCCCCCAGAATGACGCCGTTGTAGAACAGCAGCGAGATGGTGCCCACGCCGAACGTGAACCCCAGCGCCAAGGCAAGGATCGACACGCGGATGTTGTTCGTCATCAGCATGGAGGCGAACGTCGCGTGGTCGCCGTGGCGGGCGTCGTCGGACGCCTGCTCCTCCTTCTTCACGCGGTCGGAGGGGTCGCCCAGCAGATGCGGAAAGGGCAGGATCACGGCCTTGGCGTCGGGGTCGATGAGCACGGCCGCCGCCCCGAAGCCGCCCCCGGCCAGGGTGATGGCCAGCGAAAGGACGAAGGCGGCGAAGTGCTGGCGGAAGACGGTCGGGAAAGTGACGAAGAACCACCGCAGCGGCCTGACGCGGCGCCGTGGCCGCCCGGCGGCGTGAATGATCGCGTACGCCGACGCGACCAGCGACTCGACGTAGTGGGCCAGCTCCGTTTCGCCGCTGAATGTCTGGACCTGCAGCAGCGCCGCCGACGCCCGCTCGTAGAGGTAGTGCAGCCGCATGGCCTCGGGCAGTTCCATCCACGCCCCGCCGGAGGTGCGGGCGACGATCGCCTCGAGCTCGTTCCAGTAAGGCCGCTCCCGCTCGACGAATTTCTGGAGGTCCATGATCATAGCAGCTGCCTCCGCTTCACGGCCAGGTAGCGGGCCACCAGTTGCGGGCAGAAGCCCTCGTCGTCCATGAGGTGGAATTGCACGCCGCGTACCGACAGCGAGCCCTGGAGTTCCTGCAGCCTGCGCCACTGGAGGTGGCCGCCCAGGTCGCGGTAGATGCCGTCCATCGAGGCGGCGGGGGCCGAGAAGACCGGCCGCACCTCGGCGGGCTTGAGCATGCCCACCAACACGAGGTGTTGGCGCGAGATCAGCGAGATGTTCTGCACGAACGTCTCCGACAGCAGCGGGTCGTCGAGGCTGGTGAGGAATACGAGCAGGGCGCGGCGGCGCAGTCGCACGCGGAGAAAGGTCAGCAGCTCGCCGAAGTCCGGCGTCACGGGCGAGCTCTGCAGCCCGTACAGCGAGTCGCGGCAGAGGCGGTAGTGCGCCTTGCCGTTGCAGGCCCGCACGAAGTTATCGACGCGGTTGGAGAAACTCAGCACGCCGAACAGGTCGCCTTGCCGCTCGGCCGCCTGCCCCATGATCAAGGCCGCCGTGACGAACCGCTCCAGCGCCGTCGGCGCCAGCGAGTTGGCCTCGCCGTCCTTCTGCGCCGAGGGCCGGGCCGTCAGGCGCGACGAGTCCACCAAGACGTACACTTCCTGCGTCCGCTCGAGCTGGAAGACCTTGGTGACGGGGCGGGCTCGCTTGGCCGTGGCCTTCCAGTGGATCGAGTCGTAGCCGTCGCCGGGGACGTAGTCGCGAAGCTTCTCGAACTCGCGCCCCTGGCCTACTTGCCGCTGCACGTGCACGCCCACGCCGCCGCGGTTGAGGAACAGGCCGCCGAGCTTCTTCCGCTCGGCCAGCAGGTCGGGATAGACGCGGACCTCGCACGGCGGGCGCACCACGCGCCGCTTGAGCCAGAACCCCAGGGGCGACGCGGCGCCCAGGTAGAACTCCGGGACGTTGTAGCTGCCCCTTCGATTGGGCAAGCAGAGGAACTTCGCCACGTACCATTGGCCCGCGGCCAGGCGACGCAGCGTGATGTCAGGCTGCTCGATGCCGAGTTCCGGCGGGGCGGCCAGGCCGACCCGCAGCCCGCGGGCGGCGGTGCGGCTGCGGACGCGCAACTCCAACTCGCCCGCGACGCCCTTGGCCAGGCGCGCCAGCGTCGGGGCCAGGAGTTCCACGCCCGCCACGGGCAAGGCCGCCCACAGGGCGTCCAGCGCCGCCGGCAGCATCAGCGCCGCGGCGATGGCGTAGATCTGCACCGCCGCACGCGGCCAGATTGCCGCGGCCAGCCCGCAGGCCAGGAGGCTGATCCCGGCCCACCACAACAGCCTGGGTTGGGGAATGATCATCTCGGGACGGTCACCTGCTGAAGGATGCTGTCGATGATCTCGGCGATGGTGCGGCCTTCGATTTCATACTCCGGCCTCAGGATCAGCCGGTGTTCCAGCACGGGCACGGCGAGGCGCTTGATGTCGTCGGGCGTGACGTAGTCGCGGCCTTCGATGGCGGCGTAGGCGCGGGCGGCCAGCAGGAGCGCCTGCGTCGCGCGGGGGCCGGCGCCGACGAGGACGCTCTCGTGCGTGCGGGTGGCGCGGATGATGTCCACCAGGTACGCGAGCAACTCGGGCTTGACCAGGATGGCCTGCAGGGTGCGGCGGAACAGGGTCAGGTGCTCGGCCGTCAGCACGGGCTGCACCGCCTCGCCCGCCAGCGTCTTCTCGGGCGACTCGTCGCCCAGCATCCGCTGGGCCAAGGCCAGCTCGCAGTCGCGGTCGGGGCAGTCCATGCGGATCTTGAGCATGAAGCGGTCCTTCTGCGCCTCCGGCAGAGGGTACGTGCCCTCGTACTCGATGGGGTTCTGTGTGGCGAAGACGGTAAAGTTCTCGCTCAGCGGCAGCGTCTGGCGGTCGATGGTCACCGCCCGCTCCTGCATCGCCTGCAGCAGGGCCGCCTGCGTCTTGGGCGGGGTGCGGTTGATCTCGTCGGCCAGCAGGAAGGTGGTGAACACCGGGCCCTTGACGAGGTTGAAGCTGTTGCGGCTGAAGTCGAAGACGTTGGTGCCCGTGATGTCC
>CAZTVF010000009.1:0-71605 GCA_964616985.1 uncultured Planctomycetaceae bacterium | reverse complement strand
CCCCCGGGACCCAGTCCAGTCACAGATGCTTCCGGTCCCGCTGGCTGATCGCTTCATACGCCTTGGCCGCCCGCACGTGCAGCAGGGGCGAGGCCCCGGCCATCGCCCGCAGGACCTGCTGCCTCCTCTTGTGCAGGTTGGCCCGCCAGTTGGGCTGGCAGCACATCAGCTGAAAATCGTTGCCGGTGCCCGCCGGCAGCCCCGCCAACTGCCCCAGCACCGACTCGTCTTCGCCGGCGGCGAGGTACTCCAGGATTTGCGGAAGCAGCGTTCGGCCTTTGCGGCTGAAGAACGCGAAGTCCCCGGCAAACTTCCCGGGAGCCGCCGCCCCGGAGTCCCGCCCGCCGCTGCCCGTTCCCAGCATTCTCCTCAGCCACTCCAACACGGAGGTTCCTCACGCGGCATCTGCCACATGCCCCATGACGACTTGTCCCGACGCCGCCGCAGATCGGCTCTCTGGTCCCCAAGTATACCAGAAGCTGTGGCATCGAATACTTGTGCCCGCCGTTTTTCCGCTTCCCATTGTCCCGGAACTCCCAGAGGTCCCGTTGGCCATCCACAATGACCGTTCCACCCCGATCGCCCGTCGCCTGGCGGCAGGTCGATCACCCCTCCGCTTCGGTCTGCCGCCGCATGTTCCGGGAGGGGAGTCGGGGCGGTGTGGGCGGTGCACAAGGGGGGGCAACAATGCCACCGCAAGCCTTCCGAGTGAGGCCGCAGTGCAGGAGCATTCGCAGGAACAGCCGCGTCCGAAACGAGCCGAACCGAGCGGTTGGAGTCAAGGCGGCAGGGACTGTGCCTCGTGCGGGGACGGCCTTGGACGCTTTGCGGGGAAACCGCGGGTTGACAAGGACGTGGATACTGGCTATAGACAACCCGCCGAACAACCAGTCCTATCTTCAAGCAGGAGCCCCAAGAATGCTACACGAACCCGCTGCGCAGTCGGGCCCCGACTCCTCGGCGCCTTTCAAGGCCCGCCTGGGCGTCTACATGTTCATCTTCTACCTCTTTTTCTATGCGGGATTCGTCACGTTGAATCTGTGGAAGCCGCTGTGGATGGAGGCCCGGGTGTTGCTGGGCATGAACCTGGCGACCGTGTACGGCTTCGCTCTGATTGTCGGGGCGCTGGTGCAGGCGATGATCTACAGCTTCTTCTGCAGTGCGCGGGAGCGTGCGATGAGCGATCAGGCTGAGGAAGGGAAGGATCCGCAATGACGATTGCCATTTTCCTCGCGTTCGTTCTGTTCGTCGTGGGCCTGTCGTTCTACCTGGGCTCCAAGACCAAGTCCGCCAAGGGCTACTATGCCGCCGGCGGGCAGATTCACTGGGGCGTCAACGGCATCGCCTTCGCGGGCGACTATCTTTCGGCCGCCTCGTTCCTGGGCATCTGCGGCATGATCGCCACGCAGGGCTACGACGGGTTCCTGTACTCCATCGGATACCTGGCCGGATGGATCGTCGCCCTCTTCATCGTGGCCGAGCCCATGAAGCGCCTGGGCAAGTACACCTTCACCGACGCGGTGGACTCGAAGTTCAACTCGCGCGGCATCAAGCTGGCCGCGGCGATCAGCACGCTGATCGTCTCGGTGTGCTACCTGATTCCGCAGATGGTCGGCGCGGGCGTGCTGGTCGAGCCGCTGCTGGGCCTGCCCCATTACTGGGGCGTGATCATGGTCGGCGCCATCGTCATCACCATCGTGGCCACCGCGGGCATGGCCTCGACCACCTACGTACAGTTCATCAAGGGCGCACTGCTGATCGTCTTCTCGACGATCCTGGTGATCGTCCTGTGCGGTCGCGGCCTAAGCACGAACCCCCAGAACGTGGGGCATCAGTCGTACCAGCCCACGCCCACGCTGAAGGCCGTCGATGCCAACGGCAGCCTGGCCGTTGCCGAGGGCGGCTACCAGGTGATCGAGGTGCGGGCCGTCAAGGCCGCCAAGGCATCCTTCGCCCGCCTGGCCAAGGATGGGCACGAGACGTGGTGGCTGGTCCGCCCGTCGGCGGAGGGCACGACGCTGGAGCAGACCCAATCGGTGGTGACGCGCCCGGACGGCAGCAAGTGGATCAACGGCGCGCCGGAGTCCAAGGACAATGCCCTCCGCCAGGTGGGCAACCTGGAGCAGATTCGCGGACAGAAGGACACGCAGACAGGCAGCGTCTCGCCGTTCGAGTTCCTGGCCGCCCTGACCGATAAAGACACGCTGGTGCGGCGATGGAAAGACGTCGTGTTCCTTGACGCCGACGGCGCCAGCGTGAAGGCCTACTACCCCGTCATCACGCACGGAAACGATCTGATGCGTCCGGGGCAGAAGTTCAAGGTGCAGGGCACCGCCCTGGAGAAATTCGACTTCGTCTCGCTGATGCTGGCCTTGTTCCTGGGCACCGCGGCCCTGCCCCACATCCTGATCCGGTACTACACGGTCCCCAACCCCGCCAGCGCTCGCAAGAGCACGATTGTGGCGATTGCCGCCATCGGCTTCTTCTACATCCTGACGCTGTTCATGGGCCTGGGCGCCATGTCCAGCGGCGTGCTCAACCCGGCCGACAGCAACATGGCCGCGCCGCTGCTGGCGAGGTCCTTCGGCGACATCCTGTTCGCGGTGGTCTCGGCCATCGCCTTCGCCACCGTACTGGGCACCGTCAGCGGGCTGATCGTGGCGGCCTCGGGCGCGGTCGCTCACGACTTGATGGATCGCTTCATGAACGTCAAGATGGACGACCGCCAGAAGATCAAGGCCGGCAAGATCTCCGCCTTCGTCATCGGCGCCATCGCCATCATCCTGGGCATCCTCTTCAAGGGCATGAACGTCACATTCCTGGTCGGCCTGGCGTTCGCCGTGGCCGCCAGCGCCAACCTGCCAGCGATCCTCATGCTGCTGTTCTGGAAGAAGACGACGGCCAAGGGCATCGCCGCCAGCATCGCGATGGGCATCCTCGCCTCGCTGACGCTGATCGCCTTCTCGCCGGACATGTACAAGCAGTACAACGAAATGTTCGGCTGGACGCTGGACCCCACGCAGGCGCCGATCCCGTTCAGCAACCCCGGCATCGTGTCGATTCCGCTGAGCTTCATCACGCTGGTCGTCGTGTCGCTGATCGCCCCCAAGGCGCAGCTCACCGAGGCGCAGCAGCAACAGCAGCGGCAGGCGTAGGAATCGGCTATACTAGCCCTCTATGACGCATGGCATCCGTGTTGATCTGCACTGCCACTCGCGGCTGAGCGACGGCGAGCTGTCGCCCGAGGAGCTGGCGGAGCGCTTGGCGCAGGCGGGCGTCGCCTTCGCCGCCCTGACGGATCACGATACCGTCGAGGGACTGGCGAATTTCCGCGCCGCGGCCGACCGCCGCGGCATCGGCTGCGTCACCGGGCTGGAGTTGACCGTCCGCTGCCACGACAAGGAAGCACACCTGCTGGCGTACGGCCTGGACCCCCACTGCCCCGAACTACTGGCGATACTGGAGTCGCTGCGGCACTGGCGGGATCGCCGGCCTAACGGTCTGGGCGACGTCCACAGCATCGCCACCAACCTGAGACAGCGATCTGGGGGACCCGACCTTGCCGGCAGCGCCGCGGGCGCCCACGGCCAGATCGACATCGCCGACGCCATTGCCCTCATTCATCGCGCCGGCGGCAAGGCGTTCCTGGCGCATCCGTTGATCTTCGAGAGCGACCCCGGGGACTTGCGTTCGCTGCTGGAGGAGCTTCGCGGACTGGGCCTCGATGGCATCGAGGCGGTCTATGCGCCTTTCTCGCTCGAGGACCAGTCGCGCCTGTGCGAGATGGCCAAGGACCTGGAACTCCTGGTGTGCGGCGGGGCCGATCAGCACCAGGCATCGCCCGGCGGAGGCGCGGGGTTCGGCGTGAACATGCCGCGGCCGCTGTGGGTCGCGTTCCGCCAGGCCGTGACGGGGCAGAGGCGTGCACCCCAGAGCCCCTCGTCACCCGGGGCCCGCCCTGGCGACGATGCACGCCCGCCGTGCCGCCCGCACCTGCGACCGTTCGTGCTCCACATCATCCTGCCGACGGTGCTGGCCATCTCGCTGTTCGTCGGCACAACGTTCGTTCTGTTCCTGCCGACGATGGAGCGGGCCCTGCTCGACCGCAAACGCGAGATGATCCGCGAGCTCACCAATTCCGCCTGGAGCATCCTGACCGAGGCGCATCGCCAGGAACGTGCCGGCCTCCTCACGCGCCCGGCGGCCCAGGAACTGGCCAAGACTCGCGTCGAATCGATGCGGTACGGCCGCGAAGGCAAAGACTATTTCTGGCTGCAGGACATGCACCCCCGCATCGTCATGCATCCGTACCGGACGGACCTCAACGGCCAGGACGTGACGGAATTCCGCGACCCGCGAGGCACGCGGATCTTCGTGGAGTTCGCCGACGTGGTGCGCCGCAAGAGCGAAGGCTACGTCGAGTACGTCTGGCAGTGGAAGGACGATCCGGCCCGACTGGCGCCCAAGGAATCGTACATTCGCGGCTTTGAGCCCTGGGGATGGATCCTCGGCACAGGCATCTACATCGAGGACGTCCAGCAGGAGATCGCCCGCATCGAGCGGAATCTGGTCTACGCGTCGATCGCAATCTCCGTGCTGCTGGCGGCGCTGCTGTCGTATGTGATGCGCGAGAGTCTCGGCCTCGAACGGAGGCGCCGCGACGCCGAGCAGCACCTCCGCGAGAGCAGCCATCGCTATCGTTCGCTGGTCGAGGCGGCCACCGAGGGCACGCTGCTCGTCCTCGAGGGACGATGCCGCTATGCCAATCCCATGCTGCTGGAAATGCTGGGCTACAACGCCGCCGAACTGGAACTGATGGACTTGGCCGATCTGCTGGGGACGCCCCGCGACAATCCCGCGATCTGGGAACAGATCGAGCGGCTCGGGGCCCAGGCCGCGCCCGGAACCGCGACGGCCCTGCTGGCCCGCCGAGACCATTCGACCTTGTCATGCCAGGTGGCGCTCCGGCCGATCGACCTGGCCGGACGCAGCGGCCTGGTCCTGCTGGCCCGTCCCTCGTCGGTCGCATCGGGCGACCAGCAGCGGCGGGCGATGATCGACCGCCTCGTGCAGATCCCCGAAGGCGCCGCGACCGATCTGGCACGCGAGGTCTCGCAGGCGCCCAGCGCCGAAGTGGTGGCCGCGTACTGCCGCCGCGGCGAGCCCCTCGTTCGCTCGTTCCTGGACTGCGGCGTCAGCCCTCGGCACGTCACGCGGATGCTCGCATCGGTCTGCGACGCGGCCACGGTGCGCCTCGTGGAGTTGGCAACGCGAGAACTGGGACCTTCGCCGGTTCCCTTCGACTTCATCGCCCTCGGCAGCCAGGGCCGCCAGGAGCAGACCCTTTGCACCGACCAGGACAATGCCATCATCTATGACGACGACGGCGCTCGCGTCGATCCCGTCGCGGTCCTGCCGTACTTCCGCCAACTGGGGCAGCGCGTCTGCGAAGGCCTGGCCCGTGCGGGCTACGCCCCCTGTTCGGGCGGCATCATGGCCAGCAACGACCGCTGGTGCCAGGGCCTCACCACGTGGAAGCGGTACTTTGACCAGTGGATCGCCAAGGCCGAACCTCGCGAGCTGCTGGACTTCAGCATCTTCTTTGACCTTCGCGGGGTGTTCGGCCAGTCGGGGCTTGCCTCCAGACTGCGGTCGCACGTGCAACAGGCGGTGTTTCAGACGCCGGCGTTCTTCGCCCATTTCGCGGCCAATTCGCTGCTGTTCAAGCCGCCGCTGGGCCTGTTCGGGCGGATCGTCACCGGTGGGGGCAGCGGCGACTCAGCCGGCATGCTGGACCTCAAGGCCGCGATGATGCCCATCGTGAGCTTCGCCCGGCTCTACGCCCTCAAGAACGCCCAGGCCGAGACCGGCACGCTCGACCGCCTGGCCGCCTTGGCCGCCGCGGGCGTCCTTCTGAACTCGACGCAGCAGGAGATGCAGGCCGCCTACGAGGCGCTCATGCGCCTCCGCCTCCGCCACCAGTGCGAGCTCCTCGCGGCCCAGCGCCCGCCCGACAACCTGATCGACCCTCACGCGCTGGGGCACATTGAGAGGGCGATTCTCAAGGAATCGTTCACCGAGATCGAGGCCGTGCAAAAGCGAGTCTCGTACGACTTTCTCGGCGGCGCGAACGTCTAGCCCCCGTGTTTCATACACGGTGGCATACAAGATTTTCCGATTGCCCTGACGTGTTGCGATATGAGAGAGGGCGGTGCTGGCCGTCAGTCAGCAGTCCGGCGAGCATGTCGAAGCTGCTGTCGCCGCTGTCGTAGCTTTTCGTGCGTTTTGAGGAATCATCATGAAGACACGGTGTGTGAAGACAGCGATGATGGGCTTGGCGTTGAGCGCAGGGGCCCAACTTACGGCTCTGCGGTGGGACAACCGCCTCACGGGAAGGACGCTCGAACTGGGCGGTGGAGCGGAGCTTGAAGTTGAGGTGGACGCCGCCTGCGATCGGATCTGGATCGAGGGGTGGCATATCCAGCGCGGACAGAGCGAACCGGTCCCCGCAGACGACGAGGCGGGTTTCAGGGCCGTCTATCACCGCCCCGACTATCCGGACGTCGCCGAACAGCTCAAGGAAGCCTCCCGGTGGGCGCCCTGCACCGGACTGTTCAACCTGACCGCCAGCGCCGATCAGGGCCACTGGGCTTGGGCGCGTACCCGGGTGTTCCTGCCGGAGTCGCTGCGCGGCGAGCCGCTGACCCTGACCCTCGGCGGTTTCGGGGTGGGCGATTTCAGGGAAACGCGGGTGTTTCTCAATGGCCTGCTCGCGGGCGAGCGCCGGGTCGAAGGACGCTGGTTTGAGCCGGGGACTTTCGAGATCCGGCCGGAGCAGCCGCTCTATGGGCAGCTCCGTTTCGGCCAGGTGAACATCCTCGCCCTGCAGCTCGGCGGCGCGATCGCCCGCGACCAGCGTATGGAGGAACTCGATGCCGATCACGCCTACCACCTGGCCTATCCGCATTGCCTGATGCCGCCCTACTTCCAGCACATCGCCTTTGGCGAGCGGCCGGAGAAGAAGCTCATGTTCACGGTCGAGTCGGTGACGGCGGAAGACGGTGGCCTGCGGATTCTGCTGGCCGACGCGGAGGCGGCGCTCCGCGCCGAGTTGTGCTATCGCCCGGCCGATGACGGACGAACCCTGATCAAATCCACGACGCTGACCAACAGCGGCAATCGCCCGGTGCGCCTGATGCAGGTGCGGCTGGGCGACTACGCGACCGGGGCGGAGGTCAGCGAGGGTAACATGGGTTTCCCCGTCTATGCCGACGACGCCTTTTTCCTGTCGCTCGACCATCCGGCCGGCTGGGCCATGGGCGAGGCCGGGCGCATCCAGTTGCGACAGTTCCCCGGCGCCCTACTGGAGCCGGGCCAATCCTTCACGTGCATGAACGCGGTGCTGGGCGTGGCGGCGGCTGGCGGCGCTCGCGAGGCATTCCTCAACCACCTCAAGCCGCGAATGAGGCGGGTGCGGCGCGGCCACAACCGGCCCTATGCCATCCTGGAACCCTTTGGGTGCTGGCCCATTCCGCCCGGGCAGAGCCTGGAGGCCGAGCTGTCAGAAGAGGTCTGCCTGAATTGCGCCGATTGGCTGCGTGACTTCAGGGACGCGACCGGTTCGACGTTCGACCTGGTCTCAGTGGATTTCTGGCAAGATCCGACTGCTGACTTGGTGCGTTTCAACCACCGCTTTCCCGAGGGCTTCGCGAAGGCGCGCGCCGCCTTGACGGCAACCGGCACGCGCCATGGTCTATGGGTGGACAGCTCGATGTTCCCCTCCTGGCAGATCGGTCACAATCCGCTGGTGAAGAACTGCCGGATCGGCAATCCCTCCTATGCGGCCACACCGCCGGCGAATGCGGAGTGGGGCGTGAGCCCGATCTGCCGCGCCGCCGAACCGATCCGCTCAATCTTCCGCAGCGCCTTTCTCCACCACCTTCGGGAGGAGGGGGCGCGGCTGCTGAAATTCGACAATCTGGTGTCGACCTGCCACAACGGGAGTCATGGCCACTGGCCCGGGGTCTATTCTACTGAGGCGATCTACAACAGCGTCATCGACTTTTTCGCCGCGCTGGATGCCGCCTGCCCGGAGGCGTTCATCATGCTCTACTGGGGCTACCGCTCGCCCTGGTGGCTGCTGCACGGCGACACTGAATTCGAGTGCGGACTGCTGATCGAAGCGGCTTCACCCTCGCCCACGCCGTCGCTCTACGCCCGCGACGGCGTGGCGCTGACCCTCGACCAGGGGACGGTCTTCGCCGCCGACATCCCGCGCCTGGGCAAGGACTCGCTCGGCGTCTGGCTGTCGCGCTGGCCGTGGAACAGCTCGATCGGGACCGATCGCTGGCGCGAAGGGATCGTCATGGACCTGTGCCGCGGGTCGCTGCTCTTCCAGCCGTGGCTGGGCGAGGATCGCCTGGGCGAGGCCGACTTGCGCGACATGGGCGCGTTCCTACGACTGTTGCGCGACTACCCGGATTGCTTCGCCCAGCCGCATCTCATTCTTGGGGATCCGTGGCGCAACGAGCCCTACGGCTACGCCTGTTCCGACGGCCGCCGCGCCTTTGTAGCGGTCAACAATTTCGGGTGGCGAGATTACGCCATGGCCTTCGACACGCCCACGACGTTCGGATTGGCTGCCGGCGCCGGGTTTCGTGTCTATCGTCACTATCCAGCACCGGCCCGGCTTTCGGGGGCGGACAGCAGAACGCCTGTCGACTGCCTGCGCCCGTTCGCGGTGGCGCTTTACGAAGTGGTGGCGGACGGTGAGACGCCGGCTGCCGGCGCGGACTGGCGTGAAGCGATCTCTCGCCGGCGATTCGCCGAACCCAGCGGTCCGGTCAGCCTGACGGTGACGGAGGTCGATGCGGCAGATCAGACCCGCGGGTTCACGGTGTCCGGCATGGCGCCGGCGTCGCAGGGTGGGGGCACGCTGGCCATTGCCGCATGTGTGACACGGGGTGGGCGAGCGGCGCCGAAGGGCAACATCGGATCGCTGCTCAAGGCGACGTTCACCTTGAACGGCGCCACGGCGGAAGCCACGCCGGTGTTGGGTGACTTTACGTATCCCGCGACGTGGCAGGCTTGGCGTGTCGCCATTCCCGTAGGGGGTGCGGCGGATTTCGCCGTGGCGGCGTCCTCGCGGTTGGCGCAGGATACTGACGTGAGTTTCCAGGCCTGGTTCGTACCCCGTGCGGAAACATGATGAGGTCGTTAGACTCCACACGGATTGATCCGATTCGATTTTGACGGCGAGACCAGCAGCGTGCGGCAGATTGCCGACCGGATGATCTTCGTCGAGTGTCTCTCGTCATGGCTCCCTCGTTGGCCATTATCGTCCAGCGAGCACCGACGGCAACGCGAAAGGACGTACCTCTGTGACAAAACGTGATGAATCGCAGCGCCCGAACCAACCCGACACCTGGCAGGCACAATACGCCGTTCGACCCAGGAATATCCCGATGCAGGACGACTGGGACGTCATCGTCGTCGGCGGCGGTCCTGCCGGCTGCGCCGCCGCGACCGCGGCCGCGCGCGAGGGCGCACGCACGTTGCTGATCGAGGCCACCGGCGCACTGGGAGGCATGGGAACGCTGGGGCTGGTGCCCTGGTTCTGCGGATATGCCGACGGCGAGAGGATCATCGCCCGCGGGATCGCCGAGCGGATTCGGCAGGAGTTGTGCAACCACTGGAAACAGGTGCTGACGTGGGACCCGGCCATCGATCCGGAGTTCCTCAAGCGGCTCTACGACCGCCTGGTGACCGAGGCGGGAGCCCAGGTCGTCTTCCATTCGCAGCTTTGCTCGGTCGAACGGGCGGACGATGGGCAGGTTGATGCGCTGCTGGTGAGCAGCAAGGCTGGGCTGCGCGCGTACCGTGCCAAGGTATACGTCGACGGCACCGGTGATGGCGATCTGGCCGCATGGGCGGGCGCGGCCTTCGAGAAGGGCGATGCACAAGGCGTCCTGCAGCCGGCAACGCACTGCTTCATGCTGGGCAACGTCGAGCCGTACGACTGCTGGTACAACCCCAGCCGCCCCGCCGGCGCCCCGCCGAGCCTTCACTTCTTCGATCCGGACAGCCCGGTGCACAAGGCCGTGGCCAGTGACCGCTTCCCCTTCATCATCGACCAGCACTCATGCAGCAAGCAGATCGGGCCCAGGACCTACAGCTACAATTTCGGGCACATCTATGACGTGGACAACACCGACCCTGCCAGCGTGTCGGCGGCGCTCATCCGCGGACGCCAGCAGGCCGCGCAATACCGCCAGGCCTTTGCCGAGTATCACCCGGCGTTCCGCGACGCCTTCCTGGCGGCCACCGGGGCGCTGCTGGGAGTGCGCGAGACGCGCCGGATCGTCGGCGATTACATGCTGACGATAGATGACTTTCGCCAACGGCGAAGCTTCGAGGATGAGATCGCGCGGAACGCCTATTGCGTCGACGTGCACGGCAAGGGCGACATCAGCGCATTCCTGGCCCGCCAGAAGGATCCCCAGGCGGCGAAAGAAAAGTTCGAAAAAGAGGTCAGGCAGCTCGGCAAGGGGGAGAGCTACGGCGTGCCCTACCGCTGCCTGACGCCGCGGGGCCTGCGGAACGTCCTGGTGGCCGGGCGGTGCATCTCGACCGATCGGCCGGTCAATGGCAGCGTTCGCATCATGGCCTGCTGTCTGACCACCGGGGAGGCCGCCGGCACCGCGGCCGCGCTGGCGGCTGGCCGCTGGGGCGCCGACGTGCACGCGGTCGACGTACGCCAGGTGCGCGATCGTCTCATCGCCAACGACGCATACTTGCCAGCGTGATCCCACGAATGCCGAGTATTCACTCCCTCGGCGGGCGGCGGGATGCACAACTGCTGTCACGCTATCCAGAAAGCCTCGAGAGCACGTGGCCGTCAGATCGCAAACAGCCCCGGGTCGTTCAGGGTATCGCGGAGGTAAGGGCCTATGTAGTCGTCGCGGACGCAGTCCTGGAAGACGGCCGTGCCCCAAAGGCAGCAGTAGAGATGATGCGTCGACTCGGCGAGGATCGCCCCCCTGCCGTTGTGCCAGGCGGCGATCCGCTTCTGCGACAGCGCACGAATGACGGCCAAGGCCTGCGGCATGCGTTCGGGCATCACCTCGCATAGATGCAGGAACATCCAAGCTAGGTCTGCGTCGGTGCAGGCGGTGCGAGGCTCATCGTCTGCCGCCTCGTGCCACCGCAGGCCCATCAAGCGGTCCATCAGCATGTGCGGCTGGGGATATGGGATGCGACCGGCATCATAGACCGTCAGCACGTGGTAGACGCTGCTGACCACGCGCCACGCGGGGGCGTCGGCGGCGCACCATGTCTCCAGAGGCCTATCCGGGTTGAGCCGCCCCCCGACGCGATCAGCGAACGTGCGGACCCACCGCTGATCCAGCCGCCCGCCGGCCAGCAGCGGGACAACGCTGCCATAGAGTTCCTTGTGCGTGGTCGACCAGTCCAAGCCATCGAGCCACGCGGGCAGCGCCGTCGCGTCGACGGGGGCCAGCGCCCGCGGGCTGGCCTCCAGATCGGCCCCTAACAACCGCAGCGCCGAGATGGCCATGCACAAGGCGTGGCTGGAAGCCGCCGCGTCCTCCATCGCGGCCCATCGCTCGTTGATGCGCCGCGCCAGTCTGTCGCGCATCGAGCGGTCGGGCAGGCGCGACACTGCGGCCATGACGTGCACGGCTCCGGTGAGTCCATACAGGCTCTCGACCTCGCCGGGCCGATCCGCGTAGCTATCCTGGCGGCCGTCGACCCGCCGCATTGCCAGTTCCGCCAGCATCGCCTCGCGAAGCTCGCATACGTCCATCTTCATCGCTGGTTCCTCTATGCCGGCGTACAGCGGCAATGCGCCGCCTCTCGCCCGGCCTGCCAGCATAACCGATGGCCGCCCGAGGTGCACTGGCCCCAACGGGTCCGAAACGGCCGCGAGTATGCACTCTTCCCGCTCAATACGAACCGAATACGCCGCCCCGGCGCGTCCACGCTTCGGAGGCCCCACACTTCCGGGCAGCCGACAGAATCATCCCGGGACGATCTTTTGGGGCGGGGAATTGCGCGACCGAGACTTGCGCTGTACAATCGTGAACTTCGCTGACGGCGGGCCACGCACAGGTGAAGCGTGATCCAACGGAAACGATGCAAACTTAGGCCAAAGGATGGTAGATCATGAGCGGAGACCATGGAAAGAGCTTGCGCAGTCGCATCTTCGGCGGTCGGCTTGTTGTAGCCTCGCTGGCGGCGTGCCTGGCGTGGTCTTTGTCCGTGCCGGCGGCGGGCGCAGAATCCAAGCCCGGGCCGGTGCTCAAGAAAGGCGCCCGGGTGGCCATCGCCGGAGATTCGATCACGGAGGGCGGCGTCTACAGCGGCTTCATCGAGCTTTATCTCGCCGCCTGCCAGCCGGAACTGGACCTGCAAGTCCGTCACATGGGCTGGAGCGGCGCCACGGTCCAGGCGTTTCGCGGCAGGCAAAGGCTGCACCTGCTCCCCTACAAGCCCGACGTGGCCATCGTCTGCCTGGGCGGGGCCGACGGTGGCTACACGCCCTTCACGCCGCAAGTCGGCGAGAAGTACTCCACGCACATGGGCTTCGTCGTCGAGACCCTCAAGAACGCGGGGGCCGTCGTCGTCGTCGGCTCGCCCTGCCCCATGGATCCCCGCTTTGCCGTTCGCAAGGTCTACAACGACGGCATCTTGAAGCTGCGCGACCTTGCCCGCACGATCGCCCAAGCCAATGAGATGCCGTTCGCCGACGTCAACGGCGCCATGCTCGACGCTATGGCCAAGTCCAAGGCGGCGATCGGAGAGGATTACCCGATCTGCGGTCGCGACGGCATTCATCCTGGCTACAGCGGCTCGCTCGTGATCGCCTACACGCTGCTGAAGACGATGGATGTGGACGGCAACATCGGTACGATCATGATCGATATGAAAGGCCCCGCCTCCGCCGCGGGGGGCCACAAGGTCGTCTCGTCGCAAGAGGGCAAGGCCGAGATCGAGAGCGCCCGCTATCCCTTCTGCTTCGAGGGCGACGCCAACTCGCCAGACAGCGCTCGCAGCATCCTGCCATTCGTGCCTTTCAACCAGGAGCTTAACCGCTTCACGCTGACCGTAAAGAACCTGGAAAGCGAAAACGCCAGGGTCACGTGGGGTACTGCGAGCAAGGTCTTCACCCGCAAGGAACTCCAGTCCGGCATCAACCTCGCCGAGGCCTTTGTGGGCGGCAACCCCTTCTCGGAAGCCTTCAAGAAGGCCGCCGTGGCGGTGACCGCCAAGCAGACGCTCGAGACGCGATACAAGCGCATGCTGGACGACGTCCAGGAGCTCATGACGCCAACGACGCCCTGGTACGACGACCCGGACGCGGCCGCGATGATCGACAGACTCCGCAAGAAGATGGACGCCTCCCTGGACCAGTCCCGCGCTAACATCCGCGGGCTGCTGTCGCCGTTGAAGCACACGCTGACTGTCACGCCAGAGCCATGATCAGTGCCGCACCGATCAGGCGATTGCGCAGATGGAGATACTTCTGGACCGTTACCGCCTGACAAGAGCAAGCTCGCGGCCTTGACTTTGATATCACGAACGCGTGCCGGCAAGCCAGCCGGTCGCAAGGAGAGCACTGGTGACGACTAACCCACGATGCAATTACATCCGCTTCTGCGAACGCCATCCTGGAGCGTCCGTTCCGAACATGGACCATGGCCCGCTGTCGGCAACGGTTGAACGATGGCGACAGGAGGGCCTGAGCCCGCATCTTGACCCTACGCGGTATGACGAGTGGTGCGATGCCTTCGGACTCGACCGCTACTACCTTTGCATCTCCGCCCCGCCTTCGCGCTCGCTGCCACCCCCCTGCCAGGAGGAGGTGCTTGAGGAAACAGCCTCCACCGTCACCAAGCGATTCTGCACAGGCGCGATTCAGCAGTTGGGCAAGGGTGCTCAGCGCACCATCGCACATGAGATTCGTGCGGCGGTGACCACGCGGGCGGAGTGGGACCGGCACAAGGAATGGCTGGACGTGGACTCGCCGCTCAAGAGCGCCGACGATCCGGTTGTTGCCAAGATGCTTCAGCAGGCTCGCCAGGCGACCGTACCGGTGCGCGTGACCGTCGGCTCGCTGCTGGGGGCCGCTCGGTGCGAACTGGGCTTCATGGCCTTCGCAATGCTCGCCTACGACGATCCAGACTGGTTCGACGACATCCTCGAGACCTACTGCCGCGCAGCCGAGAGGCAAGTTCGCTACTTCGGTCAATTGGGCATACCGGTGGAGTGCCTGCATTTCTGGGAAGACATCTGCTTCAAGAATGGTCCCATCGTCAGCCCCGACATCTTCCGCCGCTTCGCCTTGCCGCGATACCGCCGGATTGCCGACCTGGCGGCCTCGTACGGCTATCGACAGGTCTCGGTGGACTCCGATGGCAATCTCGACGCGCTGCTGCCGCTTTGGCTGGAGGGCGGAGTGAACCTGTTCTGGCCGCTGGAAGTTCAGGCGGGCATGGACATCAACCAGTTGCAGGATCGGTTCGGCGGCAAGGCCATCTGGTTGGGCGGCATCCACAAGCATCGTCTCACCGAAGGCCACAAGGCCATCGCTGCCGAACTGGAGCGCGTGCGACCTGCCGTTGAGTGCGGGGGATACATCCCCGCGCTCGACCACAACTGCCCCCATGATGTGAGCTTTGAGAACTACCTGGCGTACCTGACGCTGCGCCATGAGATTCTGGGACTGGGACAAAGGCCGCCGGATCGGAACACCGTGTGCAGAAAGTGAACAAGCGGCTTGCGTGCCGCTGATCCTCAGAAGGAGCGGCAGATGAACCGGGCAATCCAGGGCAGCGAGACCGTGCATTTCGGCGAACCAATGCCGTCGTCTCGATCTGGGGCCCCGAATGCCGCGGGAAGCAGGCTTGGCCGGCGGACAAAGAAGACGGCAAGATCGGCAGCAGCAGTTTCGATGCTTCCAGGAGGCAACTCCATGCCCGGTGGCTTGGACACCGAGATCACCGTCGAGAACCGCTCAAAGCAGACGCTTTTCGAATCTCAGCAGCGGCTGCTGTCCCTGCAACTCCCGCCCGCCATCGGCATGGAACTCGCACCAGGCTTTCATGTCGGTCACTACGTCGATATCAATTGGGTTGACGGCTTTGGTGCAGAAGCTCTTGCAGGGGGCCGAACTGCTGTTCAAAAAGGTAGCGGTAATAGCCGCCCGCGGCGAAGAGGGCCTCGTGCGGGCCTTGCTCGACCATCTGCCCGGCGCGGAACACCAGGATCCGGTCGGCGCCGATGACGGTGGAAAGCCGGTGGGCGATGATCACGCACGTCCGCCCCACCATCACCCGCTCCATCGCCTGGCGGATGAGATTCTCGCTCTCGCTGTCCAAGCTGCTGGTGGCCTCGTCCAGGATCAGGATGCGGGGGTTCTGGAGAATCGCCCGCGCCAGGGAGATCCTCTGCCGCTGGCCGCCGGAGAGGCTGTGGCCGCGCTCGCCGAGGACCGTGTCATAGCCCAAGGGCAGGGCGAGGATGAAATCGTGGGCGTTGGCGGCCCGGGCGGCGGCGACAATCTCTTCCTCCGTCGCCTTCTTTCGGCCGTAGCGGAGGTTCTCCCTCACCGTGCCGGAGAACAGGATCGTGTCCTGCAAGACGATGCCGACGGCCCGCCTGAGCTTGCGCAGCGGGTAGTCGCGTGCATCGACGCCGTCGATGCGGATGGCCCCGTCGGTCACGTCGTACAGCCGCGGGATCAGCGTCACCAGCGTGCTCTTGCCCGCACCGCTCTCGCCCACGATGGCCACCCGCTCACCGGGGGCAACGGTGAACTTCACGTCGCGGAGCACCTGGGGCCCCTGGCCGTACCGGAACCCCACGCCGTCGAATTCGATCCCGCCCATGCCGGGCACGCGATCGGGCACGCCCGACCGCTCCTGCACGTCGGGCACCACGTCGAAGATCGCGAAGATGCGGTCGATGGCGGACATGGAGGTCTGGTAGATGATGTTGATCTCGCTGAACCGCCGCAGCGGCATGTACAGCAGCCCCATCGTCAGGGTGAACTGGATGACCTGCCCGGGGGTAACATCGCCGCGCATGGCCAGGTACGCCCCGGCCACCCACACCACGGCCACGCCGATGGAGACGAGGAAATCGCTGATCGAGTTGAGCGCCTGGTTCAGCTTGCCGCGGCGGACGTTGAGGTCGCGGAGTTCCCCTGCTTCCTCGGCGAACATCCGCTCCTCGGCCCGCTCCTGGGCGAAGCTCTGCACGACGGCAATGCCGCTGAGACGCTCGATGGCCAGGCCGCTCATCACGGCCGTCTGCTCCTGCACGTCCTCGCTCACCTGGCGGATGCGAGGGTTCACCCTGCGGTACAGCGCCGCGTAGAACGGCAGGATCACCACCACCAGCAGCGTGAGTTTCCAACTGATGGAGAACAGCACCGCCAGGGCCAGCAGCCCGCTGGCGGCGTCGATGATCACGTTCACGATGCCGCCGTTGATCATCTGCTGCGAGACACTGATGTCGCTCATGAGGCGGCTCAAGAGCGAACCCGTGGGCCGGCTGCGGTGGAAGGACAGGCTCAGGCCCGTCAGGTGCCGCCAGAGATCCTGGCGGATGTCGAATGCCATCGAGGCCCCGACGTTGGAGGTGATCACGCCACGAACGTAGATGGCCAGCGTCTCCAGCAGTGCCACCCCCGCCAGCACCGCCCCGAGCTGCCACAGCAGGTGCACCTGGGAAGCGGCCGCCAGGGCAGATTTGTTCAGGATGACTTGGTCGGTGATGGTGCCGAAGACCTTGGCCGGGATCAGCGGCAGCGTGAACTTAGCCACGCCCGCGATCACCATCAGCAGGAGATACCGCCAGTAAGGCTTGGCATACGCCAGGTAACGGACCAAAAACCTGCCCGCAGCCTTTTGCGACACACGACCTCCACGCCCTGTAAAGGCTTGGGTTAGAGACAAACCCTGTCCCTGACGCAGCCCCTAGGGGTGCGACGATCGTGATTCTAGTCTTTCGGGCGCCCCGCTACAAACATGTTCCAAAACGGTCTGAATGCACAGTCCGCTGAGACGTCTTCTGTGGATCGCTCCTCGCCTTCGATCGCTGTCCGCTGTGGGTGCTGATCGGAAATGATGCAGAGGAGATGACCCTGTCGACCGCGGCGTGTTCGGACCTGCATGAACCCCGCCCAGACGATCCAGAGTCAGATCCCGCAAAGGGCGGCCCGCCGGTTGCGGCTGTTGGTTGAATCATTAAAGGAGACGAGATGTCCAATCGTGGAGTTGCGTTGGCTGGAGCGTTTGTGTGCGTTGGCGCGATGCTGTTGCTTGCGGACGCGCTGCGGGCCGAGGCGCCGGCGGCCAAGGAGATCCCTGTGTTCCCCGGTGCGGTGGGCTACGGCGTGGAGACACCGGCGGGACGAGGGGGCAAGGTGATCCAGGTCACCACGCGGGCCGCCGCGGGCGAGGGTTCGCTGGCGGCCGCCTTGGCCCAGAAGGGGCCGCGGACCATCGTCTTCGCCGTGGGCGGCACGATCGACCTGGACGGCAATTCATTGAGTTTGACCGAGCCGTTCGTGACCATCGCCGGGCAGACCGCGCCGGCGCCGGGCATCACGATCATCGGAGGGTCGCTGAAGATCAGCACGCACGACGTGCTGATGCAGCACATCCGCGTGCGTCCCGGCGACGGCAACCGGCCGAGGAAGTCGGGCTTCGAGCCCGACGGCATCTCAACGTCCAATCCACCCAACACGCCCGGCGCCAGCCGCATCGTCATCGACCACTGCAGTTGCACCTGGGCGGTGGACGAGAATCTCACCGCCTCGGGCCAGCGGCATCAGGGCCGCGACAACACCTCGCACCAGATCACGTTCAGCAACTGCATTGTCGCCGAGGGTCTTCGCAACGCCTCGCACGGCAAGGGCAAGCATTCGATGGGCACGCTCGTGCACGACCACGCGCGGGATGTGTCGATCATCGGCAACCTGTACGCCTGCAACGACAATCGCAACCCAGTCCTGAAGCCCGATGCTGCCGTGGCCGTCGTCAACAACCTCATCTACAATCCCGGCCAGCGGGCCATCCATAGCTACTGGACGGTCAACGAATACCGGGACCCCAACGACACAATGAAGCCCATGACGCTGGTGGCCGTGGGCAACGTGCTGTGGTGGGGCCCCGACACGCCCGCCGGCATGCCCATGATCAGCCTGGCGGCCGACAAGGGGGAAGTCTACTCCCAGGACAACATCGCCCTCGACCGGGAGGGCAAAGCGGCGTTGGTCGTGGGCGGCAAGCCAAAGATCCTCAAGGACAGGCCGTTCTGGCCCGCGGGCCTCGTCGCGATGCCGGCCAAGGATGCCGCCGAGCACGTGCTCAAACACGCCGGGGCCTTCCCCGCCTGCCGCGACGCCATCGATAGCCGGATCATCGAGAACGCCCGCAAACGCGCCGGTAAGGTGATCGACAGCCAGCAGGATGTCGGCGGCTATCCCGCGGGTGCCGGGACGAGTCACAAACTGGCCCTGCCGTCCAACCCCAATGGTGACGACAACCGCAACGGTTACACGAACCTCGAGGAATGGCTGCACAAGTTGGCGGCCAAGGCCGACTCGGCCAACTGAGCGGATCTGGCTACACCGGGTCCGCACGTTGCGCCGGGCGACTCGGCGGTTCGGACGCGGAGGCAGGCGGGCGGTACAGTCCACACCCATGCGCAGGAGCCGGGGCGGCTCATCGAACCAGCCGGGGCTGGGCCCAGATCGGATACGCGAGCCGATCGGTGCTGCCATCGGTGGGCGTGTGCAGCCGCAAGCGGCGAACGCCGCGAACGTCCAGTTCAACCCGGCCGGCCGGGTCGCCGGGGGCGATCCAGGGGCTGAGAAATGCCCGGCGGCCGTCGAGCATCACCTCGAAACGGCACTTCGCCTGGCGATCGACGCCCGCGAGCAGGCCGAAGTCGGATTCAAATCTGGAGAAGGCGCCTCGGGGCAGGTCGTACTCCATCATTGACGACAGCGAGATGCCCGGCCCGGGCAGCGCGTGCGGAATGACGCAGACACCATCGACGACACGCGTCTTGTCGTCGCGATACCTCAGACGGAACCGTTCCGAGCGGCCGAAGGTCTCCCGCGTGATCCAGTTGACCAGCGGGCGCTGGCTGAAGTTGAATTCGGCGTCGAAGGCGTTGGGGCGGATGTCGTGAAGCGGGCAGTCGGCAAGCGCAGCGGCCTGCCGCGGGGTGATGGTGCCGCGCGCGATGCGCCAGAGGCTCAGGCAGACGTCGCCGAACAGCTCCGCCGCCTGGGCGACCACCGGGTTGAACACCTTGGCAGCTCGGGCATGATCGCGCCGGTAGATCGCCCGCAGCATCGGAATCACGGCAGACATCGCGTGCGCGTGCAGGCGGCCCAGCGGGGCCGTCAGGCGGAATTCCAGTTCGAGCGCCGAGGTCGCCAGCAGCCGGGCGCGCCGGCGCGGCCGCCTGACGGTTGACGAAACATCCTCAATCATCCGGTGATAGTTGCAGTTGCGATAGTCGGGCGGCGGCGGGACCAGGTTGGCGATGTGCAGCTCGTAGTAATGTGCGGGCTCGGCGAAGTCGCCAATGTAGTGGGAGTAGACGCCGAGGAAACGGCCCGCATCATCGAGCTGTCCCTGCCGCAGGCGGCGCAGCATCTGGGCGAAGTAGAAGCGGCTCCTGGGCGCCAGCGCGTGCAGGTCCCGCATATCCTGCTCGAAGTTGAACTTCAGCGGGCGGGGGGGGAAGTACTTCCGCCAAGGCCCGCTCTTGTTTTCGAGTAGCGGAATGGCAACCTGGTCGGGCAGCATGCACGTCTCGAGGCACGGGCCTTCGAACGCGTCGGCGGCGGCCGGCTCGACAGAACGAACAGCCGACATTGCCAGCCTCACCAACGCCTGATGGTCATGTCCGTTCATCGGACTCTCCATATGGCCGGCGATAGCGGTGGCAAGACCTTGCCCGGACCCGATCTCGCCGGAAGAGGCAGTATTGTAGCCCCGGCACATCTGCGATTCACCGGGAATTCCCACCCGGGCGCAGCGGCGCTGGATCGGCGAACAACCTTTGGAATGGCGTCAGCGTGGGCCCAGAAGCACCGGGCAACGAGGGTCTATCGCAGGGATCTTCCTCGCCGAGAACCTCGCCGTGAAGGCGTTCATGATGACTCCGGCCGGAGAGCCTGCGGTGCATAAGGCGCGCACCGCCGGCGGCACGCGTTGCCATGCTGCCGCTGCAAGCCGGTGGACCCCGGCAGGCTGCTACACCGACGGCTTTGCGCTGCTAATCACACCCCCTCGGCTGACCGATGAATCACAAGGAAGCCTCCTCATGAGAATCCGACGTTCACAATCTGCGTTCACGCTGATCGAATGCCTGGTCGCGGTCACGATCCTGGCCTGCAGCGTCATGGCCATGACCACCGCGGTCACGTCGGCACAGTCACAGATGCAGCAGTTGCGGCACACGCAGCAGGCCATGATGCTCGCCAACGAGCTGATGGAACGCGTCAACGCCCTTCCGTACGACGATCCCAACGGGATCATGACCCCCGGCCCCGACGGCGGGGTGATCAACAACATGGACGATTATCACGGCTTCACACAGCAGCCGGGGCAGTTGAGAAACCCAGCCGGCACGCTTTATCCCAGCGAGTTCCAGGCGTTCGGCCGGGTGGTCTCGGCCCAGTACGGCACGGCCACGCTGGGGGGGCTGGGCACGATCAGCTGCCTCAACGTGACGGTGACGGTCTGGGATTCGCACGCGGCGCAGTGGAAAGTGACCGCCTGCATCCCCGAGCCGCCATGACAGGAATGAGAATGCCTCACCGCAACACACAACCCGATGACGCCCCCGCCGCCCGCGGCGGCCGTCCTGCCCGCGCGCTGACCTTGGTCGAGCTGGTGCTCGCGCTGGCGATCTTGTCGGTCCTGGGCGTCTGCCTGGCGACGATCATGTCCAGCGCCTCCTACGGCCTGTACAAGCAGACCGACGTCCGCAACGCCGTGGTCTCGCAGGATGCGGCCACGCGACGACTGGGGGCGGCCATCCGCTCGTCGCAGATGGTGCTGGCCCAGGGCAGCAACTACCTGGTGCTCTGGCTGGCGGACCCCAACGACCGCAGCACGCCTTACCTCTCGACCGTATGCCGCATCGAGAGCAACACGGTGGCTGGCGTGCTGTATTGCTTCAAGGCGCCGGCGGCCCTGTCGGGAGCCTCCGACGCGCAATACCCGCTGGACACCGACTTCGCCGCCACGACGGCCTCGCTGAGGGGCACGTCAAACTTCCCCGCCACCGTGTGGTGCCGCGGGGTGACGGCGTTTTCGACCACGCTGGATTCCGGGACGCCCTCGCTGGCCGACTTGGTGAGCTACACGCTCACCGTGGATAAGAATGACGTCACCGAAACTGCCGTGGGCAGCGCCGCCCTGATCCCGAAATGAGCAGACCATGCCGATGAACACACGAACCCATAACCGAAATCGCCGCCGGGGCATTGCGATGCTGCTGGTGTTGACCGTCATCGCCACGGTGGTGGTCATGGCCTTCGGCTTGACGGCGGCGATGGGCACCTCGGGGCAGATGGCCTCCAACGTCGTGCATCGCGAGCAGGCCCGCGCGGTGGCTGCGTCGGGGTTGAACCTGGCCGTGCAGTACATCAAGACGCACGCGGACTGGCGAAGCAACTGGTCGTCGGGCGTGTGGGTTCAGGACGCCAACCTCGCCGGCGGCAAGTGCACCCTCAGCGCGGACGTCGGCGCGGGCGCCTCCAGCGCCGTCACCCTGACCGCCACGGGCACCGTCAGCGGGGCCTCGGTGACGCTCCAGGCCGTGGTCACCCCCGCGGCGACGGCGATGGCCAGGGGCGTCATCGCCGCCACGAGCGTCCGGGTCGATGGTTGGGGCTCACGGATCGACAGCTACGATTCCAGCAAGGGTGGCTACGGCGGCACCAACGTTGGGTCCGCCGCCACGGTCTCAACCAACGCGACGTCGTCACAAGTGGTGCAGGTGACCGACTTCGGCGTCGTGAAGGGCTCGGTGGCCATCGGCCCCGGCGGCAACACGAGCACGGCGATCTACAAGGATTCCGTCAGCACCATCACCGGCGCCAGGACCACGCTATCGACTGCGCAGCCGATGGTGGCCCCCGCGGCCCCGACGAACCTTGGGCCCAGCATCGGGAACCTGAAGTTCTCGGGCTCCGGGACGGATGTCATCAGCGGCAATCTCCACCTTAACAGCCTGGAGATCAAGCACAGCGCCCGCGTGCAGATCCAGGGCAACGTGACGATCCTGGTGGAGGGAACCGTCAGCATCCACGACAGCAGCACGTGGCTTGAGGTTCTGCCGGGGGCATCGCTGAAGCTCTACCACAAGGGCGGGCTGACCGTCTGGGGCAATGCCGACTGCGTGGTGAACGGCGCGAACCTGTCGCGGCTGCAGTTCATCAATCTTGGCACGGCCAACGTGGTGTTGGACTCGGCGGTGGTCGAAGGGGTGATCCTCTCGCCCAATGCCGGCGTGCTGATCGACGACTACTCGCAGTTCTACGGCGCGGTGATGGCCAAGAGCATCTCGGTCACCGACGGCAGCGACGTTCACCAGGACGTGAACATCAGCAGCGGCAAGGACCCCGTCCTCATCGACAGCACGAGCACCTACAAGGTCCGCCCCGTCGAGAAATTCTGAGGCCCATCACTTCTTCGCCGGCGGTGGCGGGGCCATGTGCAGGAACTCGGCCAGGTCGGCCTCCATGGCGGCGCGGGGCTCGGGCGGGAAGAAACCGTGCCCGCCCTGGTTGATCGCGCAGCGGCGGAAGGGCGCCTTGTCGGCCCAGTTGCACAAGGCCAGGATCCCCGAGGCGGGCGCCAGCCCGTCGGTCGCCCCGCCGTCCACCACCAGCGGCACGACCAGGTCGGGGGCGAAGTTCACCGGGTCGAAGTACGCCGCCACCTTGAGCCCCTCGGGCGTCCTGGCCGGCGGCGCGCCCCACCCCGCATACGGATGATCCGCCCAGCTCAGGCCGCAGCACGTGGGCACGTGCACGTTCACCGCCACCACTTTCTCCGGCGACAGCGCCGCCGCCGTCAGCATGCTGGCGCCCGAGCGGCTGCCGCCGAACAGCCATATCCGCTCGACGTCCTTCATCGTCCGCAGGTAATCGGCCATGCGGACGTTCAGCAGGTATGAGTCGAGGCAGTTGTTGTCGTCGCGCCCGTTCCACCGCTTGTAGGTGCTGTCGTCGGGCTGGGGCGCGCCCACGCGGATGCGGTCGCCGCCGCGCTGCCACATGCCCGCCCCGGCGGGCTGCTTCTCGGCCTTGGTTATCTCGCCCATCAGCTTCTCGCCCTGCGTGGTGCCCCAGTGCGTGAACACTTCGGCGTCGTGCGTGACGCCGCTGCGCGGCGCGCGGAGGAACGTCGTGATCCGTTTGCCCTTGGCGACGTTGATCTCCAGCGTGTAGTGGATGAACCGCTCGTTGCCGCTCTTGGCGTCCTCGACGAGGTTCGCCTCAAACGGCACGGCCCGCATCTCCTTGAGCTTGCCGGCCCAGAATTCGGCGAAATCGGCCGGGCGCGTCAGCGCGGGGCGATAGTTGTTCGCGTCGTACACCACGCAGATCCGCGTGCCTTTGACGGGCTTGTCGTCGCTCAGGATGTCGGCCTTGATCCAGTAGA
The DNA here is from genome assembly GCA_964616985.1 of uncultured Planctomycetaceae bacterium. Classification (GTDB taxonomy): domain Bacteria; phylum Planctomycetota; class Phycisphaerae; order SM23-33; family SM23-33; genus CAZTVF01. Next base: position 47,882 of record CAZTVF010000009.1, on the reverse strand, counting down.
TGCCCGGCTCCTTGGGCGACAGCTCGTACAGGATCGGCACGTTGCTCTCGCCGCCGGCGAGCTTCACGGGGATCGACCTGTTGTCGATCGTGCGGGGGTTCACCGGGTGATCGGTCACGGTGAACTGGGCCGTCGCCGTCACCGCCGTCTCGCCCAGGTTGCGGAGTTTGAGGATGATCTTTGCCGTCTGGCCCGCGGCGATCATCGGCATCAGGCCGCTCTTGACGCCCGCCCCGTCGATGCCGCTGATCGACAGCAGCTCGATGGGCTCGACCTTCACCCCGCACGTCACGCGGCAGGTGAACTTCTTCTCCGGCTTGCCGTTGTCCAGCAGGTGCGAGGGAAGGAACTTGCCGCCCATCAGGTGGAAGCCCTGGCTGACGGTGAAGGCCGTCTTGCTGGCGACCACCTTCACGACGTTGCCCGCCCCGCTGGATGCCGGCAGGGCCGCGCCGTCACGCTGAATGCTGGCCGTGAGCGCCTTGCCCATGTACCAATCGATCGAGCCGCCCTCGGTGGTGAAGGTGAAGCCGTCTTCGACGAATTCAAACTCCACGCGCACGTTGCCATCCACGGCGACGACCTTGTCGCCCGCGTTCTCGACGGACTTGGCCCCGCCGGCCGACGGGAACCGCGTGGGCTTGTTGGGGTCGCTGCTGAGCAGTTCGACGCCTTCGACCGTCCACGACTTCACGTCGCCGTTCTTGGCCACGACGAGCGTGTACGTCTTGCCCGTGGCCTTGAAGCCGCCCTCGGGCGTCTGGGCCACCACGCCCGCACGCGCGGCGGCGAACGATGCAAAGAGGACGAAGCAGGCGACGAGGGTCTTGAGGGCCTTCATGAGATTCTCCTGTTGTAGACACATCGGGGCAGGCACGGGGACTCGGCCATTATCCTGTTCCGCTCGGGTTTTTCAATCGCTCGCGCGGGCAACGGAGTCGCGCGGGGGCCATGCTTTTAGGCCCGCAGGGCCAAAAGCATGTCTGAAAAAAAGGAACTGGCGATCGATGGAAGGCGGGTAACGAGCGGCCCCCTCACCCGGCCCTGCGGGCCACCCTCTCCCGCGAGGGGTAAAACAAAACATCTCCCCGTCCGCCCACTCACCGGCTGCTCTTCTCCGGGACCTTCACCTTGCCAGAAATCAGTTCGGCGTTGGTGACCCACTTGACGTCCGGATCGGCGGAGAGCTTGGCGATGGTGGCCTCGAACTGCTGCCACTGCTCCTCGGTCTTGATCTCGTGGCTGTGGCCCCAGAAGTAGAACACGCCGCCCTCGGCCTTGACGCGGGCGAACTCCTGCCAGAAGCCGGAGTCCTGGAAATGCAGCGAGGTCTGCAGGGCCAGGGGGTTGGCGACGGGGTAGACGTTCTTGGACTTGCTGACGCTGCGAGCGTAGGTGAAGCCCGCGGCCTTGACGGCGGCCTCGACGTTGGCGTCACTGGCGCCGAAGGGGTAGGCCATGCCCACCACCGGCCGCTTGAACCACGCCTCTAGCACGCGCTTGGACTCGGTGAGCTCGTACCGCAGGTTGTTGGCATCGAGCTTGCGCATGTCGGGGTGGTGGTAGCCGTGCGCCCCCACCTCGATGCCGTCGTAGCGGCTGTACGTCTCGACGAAGCGACTGTGCGGGGCGATCAGCCACGCGTCGACCTTCAAGGCGACGTCGTTGCCTTCCTTCTCCAGCAGCACGTAGTTGACGGGATAGATGAAGAACGTGCCGCGGGCGTTGTACTTGTGCAGGATCTCGATGAGGCGGACGTCATTGCGGCTGCCGTCGTCCCAGCTGCACGTGACGATGACCTTGGGCTCGGGGGCGGTCTTGGGGGCGGCGGCCTGCGAACAGCCGCCGGCGCACACGACCAGGGAAAGGACCATCAGCGTCACGACCAGGAGACTGGCGTTCATGGTTTCACCTCAATGGGGGCCAATATAACACGCCGCAGATGGGCGAGCGATATCCGAAGTCTGTCTCATGCGAACCGGGTGCACTCGAAGTGTTTGGCAACATCTGCTGGGTGTCTTTCGTGTGGCGATCCCCCGCGCGAATCGTCACAAACATGTCAGCGCAAACATGTCAGCCCATGGCGGAAGCCATGGGGCCACGATGCGTTGTTCTTCCATAGCCCCGTCAGGGGCGGCACAGGCGCGCCTTTGTGTCGCCCCTGGCCGGGGCTCAAGAGAACGTTTTTACCTCGGACCCCACGGCTTCCGCCGTGGGCTGACATGCTAGAGACCCCTACCCCAAAGCATGTGTGCCCGGGCACAGTTACCGGGCAATTCTTGCGCGACACGGACCCATGCGAACGCTTTTGCGGCGCCGCCACAAACCGCATAAAGAACAAGACCCGCGGACGAATCCGCGGGTCTTGGTTGTGCGACTATCGAGAACGACTTACTTGGCCGTGCGGAAGCACTTCAGTTCGTCCAGGCCTTCGAACTTGAACATGACGTGGCTGAAGTTGGCCGCCTCCTTGCCGGGCTTGGTGGGAATACCCAGCGTGACGACGCCCTGCTGATTGGCGGGGATTTCATGCTCGCCGGCGAGATTGCCGTCGACCTTCAGCGAGATCTTGCCGTCGGACCAGCTGAGTTCATACTCGTGCCAGCCTTCGGCCGCATTGATGACGGCCTCGCCGACCCACTGCGTCTTGCGGGGCTTCTTTGGATCGGCATTGGGCTCCGCCGGCAGGACGACTTCCTTCATGAAGACCAGCTCGCGGCCGGCCTTGGGGTTCTTGCTCCGCTGGACCATCGCCTTGAGGGGGCCGAAGCTCAGCAGTTCGCCGTTGAACTTCTCGCTGTACATGCCCTGGAAGGTGATCTTGCCCGCGGTGTCCGTCAGGTGCAGGTGCGTCCAGAGGTCCAGCCCGCCGGGGGCGGAGATGGCCTTGCCCTTGGCGCCGTCGATGATCGTGAAGGCCGGGATATTGGCGTCGCGGCCCTTGGTGGCGACGATCACGCCGTTGCCGAACGCCTCTTCGGCCTCGTTGCCCTTGTCGAACGACGCGTACAGCGTCTGGTTGGGGGCGAGGTTCTGCACCTCGATCAGGTGCACGGCCACGAAGTCGCGCTGCAGCACGGGCACGGTGAAGCCCGTGGCCGACAGCGCCACCGGCTTGCCCGTCTCGGCGTCGATGGCGATGGTCTTGGCCTTGTCCAGGCCCAGCTTGCCCAGGTCCACGGCCACCTCGACCGTCGCATCCTTGCGGGCGGTGTTGACCACCCACGCGATGACCCGCTTGCCGGCCTTGTGGCCGGAGACGATGCAGTCGGCCGTCTTGGTCGACAGGCCCGTGTCGCTCTTCCAGTAGGGCAGGAACTTCACGTCGTCCTGGTAGAGGCGGCTTTCCTGGGCCATCACGTTGTACAGGTTGACCTGCTCGGGGATGATGTCATGCGCGATGACCCAGCCCAGGAACTGGTGGTAGTGCTTGGCTTCGTGGACGGTCGCATGGCGGCCGGCCTGGTACATCATGGTCATGGCGCCGCCCGAGCAGGGGGCCGAGCCGATAGCCCGCATGCGGCCGGCGGGAAGCACTTCCATATAATCGAAGTTCAGGTCGGTGGGCTCGACGTTCTCGCCTTCGTAGAAGATGTCGCCGAACCACGAGAAATACGAGCTGCCGCCCGTGATGTGCTGCCAGAGGTTGGGGCTGGGGACCTTGTTCTCGTACAGCATGGTCTTGAAGCGCTTGAAGTAGTCGCGCTGCCCGATGTACGAATATGCCCGCTGCAGCTTGTTGTCCTGCGGGCGGTAGTAGGCGTTGCCGGTGATGTAGTTGTCTTCCAGGGCGAGGTAATTCTCGTCCACGTACATGCCGCGGTAGCCAGCCTCGCGAACCCACCGCTGCAGGAACCACAGGCGGAAGTTGTTGGGAACCGGGCTGTTGGTGACGTCCGAGTTGCCGATCTGGCCGGGCGTCGCGCCCCAGTCAACCGCCAGCTCGGGGAAGTACGCGTTGCCATACGTGCCATAGCGGCCGATCGAGTGCGCGATCGAACCCACCAGCGGGCGGTGGATCGAATCGGCCGGGACGCGGTCGAAGGTTTCCTTCGACTTCTGCATGCTCCAGGGGAAGGGGCTGCAGTAGTACGGCCAGAGGACGGCCCAGTCAGCGTCGGTCCAGAAGTAGGTGTTGCGGGCGTTGGGCAGGTTGGCCGTGCCGTTGCCGCAGATGATCGTGCGCCACCCCGCCGGCAGCGGGCGAGACGGGAAGGTCTGGTAGCCGTACGTCAGCGTGCGGGGGGCACTGATCTCGGAGGAAACTTCGATGAAGTGCACCCGCAGCGTGACCTTGCCGTCCTTGCGGGTCACTTCGATGGTCGGCTTTTCCTTCGTGTCGTCCGTGATCCAGCCCTTGTCGCTGTCGGCGAACCACACGAACGCGCGCTCCGAGTTGGTCAGCCAGACGTACGGCACGAAGTTGCTCAGCAGCATGCCGCTGGCCGTCGTCTTGCTGGTCCAGTAGGCGGGGGTGACATCGTGAATGGCCGACCACCCGCCGGCGGTGGAGCAGAAGTGCGTGGCCTCGGCCTCAGGCAGCACGACCTCCAGGAACAGGTTATCGACCTTCGTGCTGCCGGCCTCGGGGGCGATGGTCAGCTCGTTGAGCACGTAGCCGTCGAACTCGGTGGTGGTCTTGGTAGACAAGACCAGGCCCGCGGCCTTGGCCTGGCCCTTGAGGTCGATGCGGTTCTCGACCTGCTTGACGACGGAGGCGGCGGCCGACGGCACTTCAACTTCCTTGCCGTCCTGAACCGCGACCAGCCGCATCGAAGAGACCTGGTCGATGCCGCCGTTGTCGATCTTCTTGAGCATGCCCATGCCGTCGAGCTTCATCTTGCGGTTCCACACGCCGACGGTGTCGCCGGCGAGGGTCATGGGCGTCCAGGGCGGAATCACCTTGTCGGTCACGCCCACGTTGGAGTCCATCCACGCGGCCTTGTACCGCTTGAACTCGACGACGTTCGAATCGGTCTTCAACACCGCGCCGGACTTGTCCTTGGCGACGACCTCGACGATCAGCTTGGCCGAGGGGTTTTCAAACTTCGCCTTCTTGTCAAGGTAGGCCGGCACCTTGGGCTTGACCAGGTCGCCCATCAGGGTGTTGGGGTCCACCTTCTGCTTGCTGGCCTCGCGCTTGATCTTTTCGACGGACTGGTTGTACTCGTACAAAGCAACCTTGTACGCCTCGAGTTCCTTGTCCTGTGCGTCCAGGTCGATCATCGGAATATTGAGGCCCTTGACGTCGTTGAGCGACATCATGCCGTCGGAATACCACTCGGTGACCTTGCCCAGCGGCTGGGACTTCAGGACCGTGTTGGTGGCCGGATCGACCAGTCGCATCTCCACGGCGGCGACATCCTTGCGGTTGGGCATGTCGAAGATGTCCGCCCGGACGAGCACCACGTTGGTCTGCGGGCCGTACTGCGGCCGCAGGGAGAGTTCCTTGACGATGGCGTCGGCGGGACGCGAGGGCGTGACGGGCACGAAGGGGCTGTTGGCATCGACATCGAAGGGCAGCGGGTGACGGAACACGACGTTGCCGGTGGTCTTGTTGAGAGCCTGGATGACGAAGACGCCCTTGCCCGTCACCTCGCCGGAGAACTTCAGTGCCTTGCGCTCGCCGGCCTGGAGCTTGAACTCCTGCTTTTCGATGCGGTCGGCGGCGTCATCGGGGACGACATCCTTCTGCCAGCGGATGGAGACTTCGACGTCGGCGCCCTTGGTGGCCGGCGCGACGACGGCCATCGGGAACTCGTACTTGCCGCTGAGCACCGAGATGGTGCTGAACACCTGCAGCATGGCCTCTTCTTCGACGAAGTGCACCTTGGGGTGCTGGGGGATTTCGGCGTAGCCTTGCGTGACGCCCCACGACGCCTGGGCGCGGCTGAGCGTGCCGGGGCTGGTGCGGGCCAGCAGGAACTGCCACACGTCGCCGTTCTTGACGGTGTCGAAGCCGAAGTCCTTGATGGGGATGGAGGCTTCGATGATGTAGCCGGCGGCGCTCTCGGTCACACCCAGCGTCCACGTGCCCTTCCAGCCGGCGGCGGTGTAGCCGCGCGTGGGGATCTGCTTGTTGTCCAGCACGCAGGGATAGGTGTTGATGATGTTCTGGTAGGTCTCGGGCACCATGGTCGGCGGCGTGACCCACACCTCGATGCTGGGATCGCCGAACGAATAATCATCGTTCGAGCGGGCCGACTTCATGAGGTTCCACTCCTTGTTGCCGCGGCGGCAGTTGAACAGGAAGTAGAAGTTCTTGTCGTCGTAGCCCATGGCCATGGTGGTCTCGGCCTGGTGGTAAGAGTGCTCGAAGCAGGTGATCATGCCCGAGGCCATCAAGGCGCGGTCCCATTCGCCGGCGTCGATTTTGCCGTCGATGGCGGGCGGCTTGACGAACTTGACGGCGTAGAACTCGCCGGTTTGCACGCGGGGTTTTTCGGCGGCTTGCAGCGGCAGGGAGATCATCGTCACAGCGAACAGGGCCAGGAGGGACAGTGCAGCACGGTTCTTCATCGTAGGTCCTTTCTCATGGGTGGACGGAAATTTACGGGAAGCCCAGCGTACCCTTAAACCCGCCGCGACTCAAGGGAGTTTCGGGCGGGAGGGGATAGGTTTCAGGGCATAGGGTATAGGGGAAGAGCTTCGCAAACTGCGGCGCTCCGCAATTGCTCGCTTTTCAGCGATGTTTGACGTTCCACAGCGCAGAAAAGCGAGCAATTGCCGACCGCCGGCTTTCGCAACGCTCTTCCCCCCTATACCCTGCACCCTGAAACCTGGACCCTTGTTTCGCCTTCACACGTGATTGCAGTTGCAGGGGAAGTCGCCTCGCTCCAGGCCCAGGGCGTCCCAGGTGCTGGGCCACTCTTCGCACAGGCCCAGCGAGACCGAGCCCTTGAGGACGTCCACGACCTGGCGGTACAAGGCGAGGCGCGGCGCCTGCGGATACTGCCACAGGCCGTCGTCTCTGCCGGGGTCGGCCAGGCCGGCGAGCACCTGGGCCCCAAGCGACTCGACGAGCGACTTCTCCGCCCGCAGCGTGCCCAGCGTCACGCGCTCGGGGGCCAGGTCCCGCACCTGCACGGCCAGGGCGCGGTAGTCGCTGCCCATGATCATCGGGTCGATGCGGATGCGGACGCGCCAGCCCAGTTCCTTCAGCAGCCGGGCCGCGGCCATGCGGTCCTCCGGCGTGGCGGCGCCGGCCTCGAATCGGGCGGCGGCGTCGGGCGTGTTGACGGAGAACGAGACGATGACGTTCTTGCAGGGCTTGACGCCCAGGAGACACTTGATTTCGTGCAGCCCGCCCTTGGTCACCAGCAGCAGCGTGTGCAGCCGCGACTTCGCCTCGGCCTCGGCACGGAACAGCTCGACGAGTTCGGCCATCGCCGGGCGTACATCTTCGAAGGCGAGGCTGTCGGAGATGTTGCCGGAGTTCAGCACGTAGCTGGGCAGGTCATCGCGGCCGATCCAGGCGAGGACCTCCGCCTTCATCTGGGCCAGGTCGCTGCAGGCGGCCGTGCCGACGGCGAACTGCTTGCGGTCGTGCAGGTAGCAGTATTGGCAGTGCGGCTGGAACATGCAGCCGGTGGCGTGGGCGAGGACATAGAAGTTGGGGCACACCGTCTCGACGTGGCCCTCGCGAACGAGGCCTACCTTGCGGTGCATCTGCCGGGTCATGCTACAGGAAACTCTTCGATTCGACGTCATCGGTACTCCTCGCTTCGCGCCGGAAAGGAATGGCACGCAACGGTCGCAGCATAGCAGAATCGGCCGCCCCACTCAATGAGGGAACGTGCCCTCCAGGGCAATGGGATGCGCTGTACTCGTAGCACGGGCGTCTCGCCCCTGCACACGGTCAAGATAGTCGTGCTACGCACATGCGATTGCCCTGCGGCGCCTTCCCCTGCGACCCCTCGCATTTTGCGGCCAATCTCGCTACTCTGTGTGCATGAGTGATGATGCCGCCAAGACCGCCCCGCCGCTGGGGCCGGTGACCAGGATCGAGCGCAACGAGGCCGGGCTTCTGGTGGTGCACCAGCAGGGCCGGGCCGAGCCCGTCGTCGACGCGCGGGTGGCCAAGTGCTTCCCCTGGTCGCTGCCGGATGCCTACATCGCGATCCGCACCAAGGAAGGCAAGGAGATCGTCCTGCTCAAGACGCTGGACGAGCTCGACGCCGCCAGCCGCTCGCTCGTCGAGGAGGAACTCCGCAGCCGCATGTTCAACCCGCGGATCCAGCGGGTGGTGGACTACAAGGAAGAGTTCGGCGTCAGTTCCGTGACGGCCCAGACCGACCGTGGCGTGGTGACGTTCCAGATCCGCACGCGTGACGATGTTCGCGTGCTGTCGGGCGTGCGGGCGCTGTTCCGCGACGCCGACGGCAACACCTACGAACTGCACGACATCAACGAGCTCGACGCCGCCAGCCGGCACCGCTTCCAGCAGTACTTTTGAGGCGGCGGCGTTGGGTTCGCCGCAGAGAACGCAAAGACCGCAGAGAGAAGAAATGCAGGAAGATAGAAGACAGGCACGGGCACGCACATCCACACCCCAGCGTCTCTCTTCCTCTTCTGTCTTCTCTCTTATCTTCTCCGCGTTCTCCGCGATCTCTGCGGTTAAGTTCCTTCTCCGGAAGCAGGCTCGACCATGAGAAGTCTTCAACAATTCCTGATCGTCGCCGGCGCGTTCGTGCTGGCGTACAACGGCTCGATGCTCGTGCATGAACTGGGTCACGCGGCCGCGGTCCGCGGCACGGGCGGACACGTCCAGTCCATCTCGATCTCGCCGCTGACCTGGTCGGTGACCAAGTACCAGGCCGTGCCCGAACTGCGGGCCGCGACGTGGGGCGGGTTTCTCTTCGGGACCGGCGTGCCGCTGGTGGCGTTCCTCGCTTTGTGGTGCCTCAAGAGCCGCCTGAGCTTCTGGGCCTTGATGCTGGCCGTGGTCGCCCTGATGAGCAACGGAGCCTACCTGCTCGTGGGCGCCGCCACGGGCACCGGCGACGCCGCCACGCTGCTCAAGATGGGCACCTCGATCCGGACGCTTTACATCGCGGGCGCCGCCATGGTCGCCGCGGCCCTGCCGCTGGCGCTGCCGGCCGGGGCGCTGCTGGGCATCGGCCGCGGGCGGGCGGGGTTTGAAAAGACGCTGATGGTCCTGGGCCTGCCGATCTTCCTGTACCTGCTGACGATCGTCGCGTTCAACCTGCTGCTCAGCAGCGGCGAGTGGCGAACGTGGACCACCGCCATCGGGGCCGGCAGCGCGTTGGCCCTGGCCCTGGCGACGGTCGTGCACCTGGCCGCCGGCGTGGTCGACGGCGACGAGACCCGCTGCCGCGCCGTGCCCCTGGGCTGGGCCGCTGCCATCGGCAGCCTCCTGGCCGGGGCGGCCGTCATCGTGCTCGAACTGCTTCTGTTCTGCTGAGCCGGGAGTCTTCTATGGAATTCATGATCGGATTTGCGATCGGTGCCGTGCTGGGCGCGGGCATCGCCCTCGTCGTGAGCGTGGTGCGCGCGGGGGCGGCCGCCAGGCAGATGCGGGAGACCTTCGCCGCCCTGGCCTCCGAGGCCCTCGACGGCAACAGCCGGCGACTCGTCGAACTGCTCGACGGGAACTCCAAACGCCTCAACGACGCCGCCGGCGCAGCCCTCGACGGCAAGAAGGCGCTGATCGACCAATCGGTGCTGGCCGTCAACGACCGCCTCGAAAAGATCCGCCAGCTGCTGCAGAGCGTCGAGACGCAGCGGCAGCAGGACTTCGGCCGCCTGGGCCAGTCGCTGAATTCGCTGACGACGACGGCGGGCGAGCTTCACCGCATGCTGGCCAGCACCCAGCGCCGCGGCGCCTGGGGCGAGCGGATGGCCGAGGACGTGCTTCGTCTCGCCGGCCTGCAGGAGAACATCAACTACGTCAAGCAATCCACGGCCGACGCCGCCGGCGGCGACCGCCCCGACTTCACCTTCCTGCTGCCCAACGGCCTGAAGGTGAACATGGACGTCAAGTTCCCGCTGGAGAAGTACAAGGCCTACGTTGACGCCCCCACCGACACCGACCGCACCGCCTGCCTCCGCGACCTGTGCGGCGCCGTCCGCGGGCACATCCGCGCGGTGGCCGCACGCGGCTACATCGACCCCAAGGTGCCCACGGTGCCCTACGTGATCGTGTTCATCGCCTCCGAGCAGATTTTCAGCCTGGTGATGGAGTGCCAGCCCGACCTGATCGACGAGGCCCTGCGCCTCCGCGTCGTGCTGTGCAGCCCGCTGACGCTGTACGCCAAGCTCGCCATCATGCGGCAGGCGGCCGAGAACTTCAACGTCATGAAGACCGCCGACGAGATCATCGAGCACCTGGCCGAGTTCCGCAAACAGTGGGAGAAGTACGTTGCGGAATTCGACACGCTCGGCACCCGCATCGAAGCCGCCGCCAAGCAGTTCGACGTGGTCCGCACGACGCGCTCGAACATGCTCCAGCGCCCCCTGGACAAGATCGACGGCCTCCGCCAGTCCCGCGCCCTGCCGGAGAAGGACAGCTGACGTTTGCCGCTTGCCAATGAAGGGAGCGTTGTCTCGGCGGAGCCATCTGTCCAGCCTGAAAGGCTGGCATCCTGAAGCCCAGGGCAAAGCCCTGGGTTAGCGGGCGAGTGCGAATTCCAAGCCCTGCAAGGGCGCAATACCCACGGTTGGTTTTGTTCCACGGGCTTCTATTGCGCCCTTTGTATGATCCATTTCTGGGTCCATCCCCTTGCCGGACGAGTGCCATTGTGCACGAGGGCTGAACCCGGAAGGAAACCGCGGTGACACGGCAAAGGCATTGCGTCGCTCGCAGCGCAGTGGAACGCGATGACGCCGTCCGACGCGAGTCCCGCATGGCACCACATCATCGCAACCATCGAATCCAAACCAATCATGGTTTGAGTCGGTTGACCTCGGCGCATAGCATGCATAGCCTCTGGCCGATTCCTGTGTGCGGAAGGAGAGCTACTGCTTTGCGCGTCTTGGTCGTGAATACCAATCGCTGCACCCAGCCGCTGGCGGTGATGCCGTTCGGCGCGTGCCTGGCCGCGCAGGCGGCGCAGCGCGCGGGGCATGAGACGAAACTGCTCGACCTGATGTTCGCGGCCGACCCCGCCGCGGCGGTGGCGGCGGAACTGGCCGCGTTCAAGCCCGACGTCGTCGGCTTGTCCATCCGCAACATCGACAACAACGACATCCACACCCCGCAGCCGCTGGCCGACGGCGCAGCCGCCCTCGCCCGTCTCGTGCGCGAGCATTCGCGGGCGACGCTCGTCATCGGCGGGGCCGCAGTGAACGTCATGCCCGAGGCGCTGCTGGAACACACCGGCGCCGACGCCGCCGCCGCGGGCGATGGTGAGGCGACCTTCCCGGGAATCCTCGACGCGCTGCAGGCCGGGCGTCCGCTGAGGGGAATCGCCGGCGTGCTGTGGCGAGAGAACGGCGTCATCGGCCGCTGCGGCGATGCCCCCGCCTCGGCCCCGCTGGCAGACTGCACCGTGCCCGACCTGCCGCGCTGGCTGGACACGCGGGCGTACCTCTCGCGGATGAGCGCGGTGCCCGTGCAGAGCAAGCGAGGCTGCCCCTTCGACTGTGTCTACTGCACGTACAACGTCGGCGAGGGCCGCCAGTACCGCCTGCACGAGCCCGCCGCCGTCGCCCGCGCCATCGCCGCGCTCGCCCGCAAGGGGTTCCGCGACTTCGAGTTCGTCGACAACGTTTTCAATTCGCCCTACGAGCACGCGATGGAGATCTGCCGCTGCCTGGCCGGCCAGCGGCCCCGCGTGCGCCTCCAGAGCCTGGAGATGAACCCGCGTTTCCTGGACGACGCGCTGATGACGGCCATGGAGCGGGCGGGCTTCGTCGGCATGGGCATCACGGTCGAGAGCGCCGCCGACCCCGTGCTGGCCGGCCTGGGCAAGGGCTTCACCGCCGCCGACGTGCATCGCACGGCCGAGGTGGTCGCGCGGCACAAGGTGCCCTGCCTGTGGATCTTCATGCTCGGCGGCCCGAGCGAGACGCAAGAGACGGTCGGCCAGACACTCCGCTTCGCCAAAACATGCATCCGCCCCGGCGACACCGCGTTCTTCCAGACCGGCATCCGCATCTATCCGGGCACCGAACTGGAACGCATCGCCCGCCGCCAGGGCGTGCTTGCGGCCGGTGCGCGGGAGATGCTGTCGCCGGTGTTCTACTGCTCGCCGCAGGTGGACCTGGCGTGGATGCAGCGCGAGCTGGGGGCGGCGGGACGGGAGAACCTCAACTTCATCATCGCCAGCGCCATCGGCCTGCCGCTGCTGCAGAAGGTGCTGGGCGTGTCGTACCGGCTGGGATTCCGGCCGCCGCTGTGGCGGCACACGCGGCGCGTTCGGCGCGTGCTCAAGCTACTGGGAGTACAGACATGACGCCCGTGCGGGTTCAGCCCATCCCGGCCCCGCCGGCGGCGCGGCCCCCCCTGCCGGCGCCCGTCGCGATGGCCGGCCTGGCCACCGCCAACCCGCCCCGCTATGCGACCGGCCGCGAGGCGTACGACTTCTTCACGTCGCACTTTCCCCTGGCGGCGCCGCAGCGCGAGCTCTACCGCCGCATCCTGCTGGAGGGCCCCATCCGCGGGCGATACATCGCCATCGATGACGACGAGCAGGTGGCCCAGGCGTCGCCCGATGCGCAGAACGAGCGGTTCATCGCACACGGGCGGCGGCTGGCGGCCCAGGCGGCGCAGAAGGCGATGGCGGCTGCGGGGCTCGAGGCGGACCAGTTGGGCGGCGTGGTGGTGAACACCTGCACGGGGTACGCCTGCCCGGGGCTTTCGTCGTATCTCGTCGAGGACCTCGTGCTGCGGCCTGGGGTCAAGACGATGGACCTGATGGGCATGGGCTGCGGTGCGGCCATCCCGAACCTTGAATGCGCCGCGGGGCTGGCGCCTCGCGCGGACGGGCCGGTCCTCAGCGTGGCCGTCGAGATATGCTCGGCCACGATGTTCATCGGCCCCTGCGACGACCTGGTGGTGAGCAACTGCATCTTCGGCGACGGTGCTGCCGCGGCCATCGTCACCCCTGCCGGCGAGGACGCCGATGCGGCGGCGATGAACCGCCTGCTGACGCTGATCGATTTCCAGACGGCCGTGTTCCCGCAGCATCGCCAGGAGCTTCGCTATCGCAGCGAGCAAGGCCGCCTGCGAAACGTGCTGTCGCGGCGCGTGCCGATCATCGGCGCCCGCGCGGTCGCCGAGGTCGCCGACGCCCTCCTCGCTCGCCACCGCCTCAAGCGGCAGGACATTGACTGGTGGGCGGTGCATCCCGGCGGGTCGGCGGTGCTCCAGTGCGTGGGCGAGGAGATGGGGCTGCAAAGCGCACAGTTGGAGGCGTCATACGAGGTGCTGCGCGAGTACGGGAACATGTCGTCGCCTTCGGTGCTGTTCGTGCTGGACAGGATTCTCGCCCGCCGCCCGGTGCGGGGGCAGAAGGTGATGCTGCTCGCCTTCGGCGCGGGCTTCAGCGCCTTCGCGGCGCTGGGGCAGTTCTGACGTCATGGCCGTTTGCCAGGGCACAGCCATGAGGGTGGCGGCCTTCCCAGGCCGCCGCCAAGGTCCACATCTTTGGGCGGCGGCCTGGGAAGGCCGCCACCCGTCCGCCACCCTGCGCCGCGCGCCGCTGCGAGTCACTCCTCGTAGTCCAGCATGCTTTCGACGGAGTGGAAGCTCACCACGTCGGCGCGGCCATACTCGGCCGCCCCGCTGAAGTCGATCATGATGCAGGGCTCGTCGCCGATGACCCAGGCATCGTGGCCGGGCGGGATGACGGCAGCGTCGCCGGCCCGCTCCCATCCCGCCGCGTTGATCGCCCATGTTGCCAAAGTCGCCCCGATGCGGTAAAACCGGCGTAAGGAAACTATATGAAGTACATCTCCACACGCGGGAAGATTGAACCGATCGACTTCCAGGACGCCGTCATGATGGGCCTGGCCGACGACGGCGGGCTGGTCATCCCCCAGGACATTCCCAACGTCCGCGCCAAGCTGGGCGAGTGGCGGACGCTGCCGTACAACAAGCTGGCGTTCGAGGTCATCCGCCTGTTCGCCACCGACATGCCGGCGGCTGACCTGCAGGAGATGATCGACCGGACGTACGCGCCGAGCGTCTTCGAGCCCGCCGTCGCCCCGGTCGTGCAGGCCGGGCCGGTGCACATCGTGGAACTGTGGCATGGGCCGACGCTGGCCTTCAAGGACGTCGCACTGCAGCTGCTGGGCAACCTGTTCGAGTACGTGCTGGCCCGCCGCGGCGGCGAGCTCAACATCCTGGGCGCCACCAGCGGCGACACGGGCTCCGCCGCCATCTACGGCGTTCGCGGCCGGCGGGGCATCCGCATCTTCGTCATGCACCCCCACCTCCGCACCAGCCCCATCCAGGAACGCCAGATGACGACGGTGCTGGACGACAACGTCCACAATATCGCCGTCCAGGGAAGCTTCGACGACTGCCAGCGGATCATGAAGGACCTCGCCGGCGACCTGGATTTCAAGCGCAAGTACTCGCTGGGGGCGGTGAACTCGGTGAACTGGGCGCGCGTGCTGGCGCAGATCGTCTACTACTTCAGCGCCACCTTCGACGTGCAGCGGGCCACCGGCGCCCCGGCCGTCCGCGTGGCCGTGCCCACGGGCAACTTCGGCGACGTGCTGGCCGGCTGGTACGCGATGCAGATGGGCGCGCCCATCTCGCAGCTCGTGCTGGCGACCAACGTCAACGACATCCTCTCGCGATTCTTCAACACGGGCGTGTACAGCCTGGGCGCTGTCGTCCAGACCACCAGCCCCTCGATGGACATCCAGGTCGCCAGCAACTTCGAGCGGTACCTCTTCCACAAGGTCGGCGGCGACAGCGGGAAGCTCAATGAGTTGATGAACGGCTTCGCCAAGACCGGCTCGCTCTCGGTGCCGGCCGGCGGCCCCGGCGGCGTAGACCCCGGCTTCCTCGCCGGCGCGGCCACCGAGGAGCAGGTGCTGGCCACCATCGGCGAGTTCTGGACGAAGCATCGCTACCTGCTGGACCCGCACACGGCCGTGGGCGTGTCGGTGGCGATGCGTGCCCCGGCCGACCGCCTGCCGGTGGTGTGCCTGGCCACCGCGCACCCGGCGAAGTTCCCCGACGCCATCCGCCGCGCCACCGGGCAGGACCTCGCCCGCCACGAGCGGATCGACGCGCTGATGCACCTGCCCACCCGCTGCCAGGTGCTGCCCAACGACAAGCAGCGCGTCCGCGAGTTCATCGCAAAGACGATCGATTGAGGCGCGGCATGAGCGACGGCAAGCCCATCTTCGCAATCGACACCGTGCTGGTCGACATCGACGGCACGATCACCGCCGCAAACCCAGCCGCGGCGGCCACGCCCGGCACACACGACCCGTTCCTTCGCCTGATCATGCACAAGACGGGCCTGGCCGAGGGCGAGGCACGCGCCCGCGCCGCCGAGGCGGCCGTGGGCGAGATGGTCGGCTCGCGATGGCCCTTCGGCGTCGAGGCGCAGTTCGGCATCACCGGCGAGGAGCTGTGGCACGCGGTGTCGACGGAATTCCGCCGACGCCTCATTCTGCACGCCGATGCGGCGGCGTTCCTCACCGGCCTGCGGTCGCGGTTCCCGCGCCTGAAGATTCACGCCGCCACCACCAACCCGTCGCTGTTCATCCTGGGCAAGCTGGCCGTGGGCGGCCTGGCCGGGCGCGACGGCTCGCCCTATCTGGACGGCTGCTGCGGCGGGGAAGAAGTCTCCCGCGGCGGCAAGTGCGGCGGCGACTTCTACCGCGCGTTGATGGCACGGGCGGGCACGACACCGTCGCGGTGCCTCATGGTCGGCGACGAGCCGCCCGCCGACCTGGGCTTCGCCCGCGCCGCCGGCATCGAGCACGTCGTCCTCGTCCGACGCGACCAGCCCGATCCCTGGCAACACGGCGACGACGGCGGCATCTACGTCCGCGGGCTGGACGTGGCGCTGGATTTCATCCAGGGGTAGCGCTTCGCAACCTTCTCTTCACAAACCCCGGACTTGTCACGGACACCCTGGCGGCCGCTTGCGGTTTCGCGCACGGCGGCCGCCCCCTGTTGCATGGCACGCGGCGACGACTCGATGGCAAGGCGACCCGCCCGCGCGAACATCGATCGCGCCCGCCGCCCGACCCGCATCAGACATCGCCACTTCATGGATCACTGAAGTGACCATGCCGCGAGAAGCTTACGGTTGTAATTCCCCGCGTTTTCGTGTTAATTCACCGCACGAGGTAATCACATGACCAAGATCGCAATTACGGGATCGGCCGGCCGCATGGGACGCAGGATCGCGGCGCTGGCGATTGAGTCGGAGCAGTTCGACATCGTGGCGGCCACCGAGGCCGCCGGCAGCGACGCGCTCGGCAAGGACATCGGCGATCTCGCCGGCGTGGGCAAGTTCGGCCTCACCGTCACCGAGACGCTCGACGCCACGCCCGACGCGCTGATCGACTTTTCCAGCCCCGACGCGACGGTGGCCTGGCTGGACGTCTGCCGCACGTGCAACGTCCCCATCATCATCGGCACCACCGGGCTGACCGAGTCGCAGCAGGCGGCCGTCGCCGACGCCGCGTCGTCGATCCCCGTCGTGCACTCAGCCAATATGTCCGTGGGCGTGAACGTCCTGCTGCAGCTGGTGGCCCAGGCGGCCAGGCTGCTGGGAGAGGACTACGACATCGAGGTGTCCGAGACGCACCATCGCTTCAAGAAGGACGCGCCCTCGGGCACCGCCATCGCCCTGGCCAAGAGCATCTGCAAAGCCACCGGCAAGGAATATGGCGAGACGGCTGTGTTCGGCCGCGGCGGCCTGTGCCCGCGTAAGAAGGGCGAGATCGGCATGCACGCGCTTCGCGTGGGCGACACGGTGGGCGAGCACTCGGTGCACTTCGGCAACCTGGGCGAGACCATCACGATCAGCCACAGCGCCCACACCCGCGACACGTTCGTCCGCGGCGCGCTCCGCGCGGCCCAGTGGATCGCCGGCAAGAAGCCCGGCCTGTACACGATGCGCGACGTGCTGGGGCTTTGAGCCCGGCAGAAAGAACTAAGATGATCGACCTTCGCAGCGACACGATCACCAAGCCCACGGCGGCGATGCGGGCGGCGATGGCGGCAGCGGAAGTGGGCGACGACGTCCTCGGCGATGACCCTACCGTCATCGCGCTGGAGCGTCGCACGGCCGAGATCCTCGGCAAGGCCGCCGCGGTCTACATGCCTTCGGGCACGATGACCAACCAGGTGGCCGTCCGCACCCATACCGACCACGGCGACGAGATCCTCCTCGACGCCGACGCCCACATCTACTTCTATGAGGTGGGCGGGCCGGCGGCGCTCTCGGGCGTCTCCTGCCGCGTCATCCAGGGCGTGCGCGGCCTCTTCACGCCCGACGACGTCCGCAAGGCGATCCGGCCGGCGAACATCCACTTTCCACGCACGCGACTGCTGTGCCTGGAGAACACCCACAACCGCGGCGGCGGCAGCATCTGGCCGCTGGAGCAGATCGCCGCGGTGACGGCCGTGGCGCACGAGGCCGGGCTCACAACCCACCTCGACGGCGCACGCCTGTGGAACGCCTCGGCCGCAACGGGCATCGCCGAGGCCCAGTACGCTCGCCACTTCGACTCCGTCAGCGTGTGCTTTTCCAAAGGGCTCGGTGCGCCGGTGGGCTCGGCGTTGGCCGGCTCGGAGGAGTTCATCGGCCGCGCACGCCGCTTCCGCAAGATGTTCGGCGGCGGCATGCGGCAGGCGGGCATCATCGCCGCCGGCGCCCTGTACGCCCTGGAACACAACCGCGCCCGCCTGGCCGAAGACCACGCCAACGCCCGCGCCCTGGCCGAGGGCCTGGCCTCCGTCGCCGGCCTGCAGATCGACGCCGCGACGGTGGAGACGAACATCCTCGTCGCCCGCGTCACGGCCATGCCGGCGGCCGATCTCGCCCAGCGGCTCAAGGAAGCCGGCGTGTGGGTGATGGCCATCGGCCCCGACACCATCCGCGCCGTCACCAGCCTGGAGGTCTCGCGCCGCGACGTCGATCACGCGGTCGAGGCGATCGCCACGGTCATGAAACGCAAGTAGCGAGCCGGTTCAGCGACGGCCGCAGTTCAACGGAGCGAAGACATGAGAATCGCGATCATCGGCTCGTACGGCCACCTGAACTACCTGCTCAGCAGCGCCGCCTTGCGGACGGGGTCGTCGATCGTCGCCGTCGCCCGCTACGGCAGCGATGACCGCCTCGACTTCGTGGGCCGCTCGGCCGCGGCGCCGGCGGCCACGCCGATCTTCGACGATTACCGCAAGATGCTCGACGAGGTCCGCCCCGACGTGGTGGGCGTGTTCATGCCGCTGTTCCGCAACGCCGAGGCCTCCATCGCCGCCGCCCAGCGAGGCTGCCACATCCTGGGCGAAAAGCCGCTGGCGACGACGCTGGAAGACCTGGCCGCGCTGCGGGCGGCCGTGGCGGCCGCCGACGTCCGCATCGCGTCCCTCATGGGCATGCGGGCCGAGGCCCCCTTCCAGACGATCCGCCGCATCGTCGCCGCCGGCACGATCGGCCGGCCGGTGCTGGCGTACGGGCAGAAGAGCTACCCGTTCAATCAGCGCGACGATTACTACAAGTCCCGCCGCACGTATGGCGGGTCGATCCCCTGGCAGGCGATCCACGCCATCGACTTCGTGAGCTACTGCGCCGGCTGCGATTTCACCCGCGCCGCCGCGATGCAATCCAACGCCTGTCACCCCACGCACGAGGGCATGGAGGACAACGGCGGAGTGCTGCTGGAATTCCGCGGCGGCGGGCACGCGGTGATCAGCTTCGACTACCTGCGGCCGTGGTCGGCGGGCGTGAAACGCGCCTGGGGCGGCGACGCCCTGCGCGTCTGCGGAACCGACGCCATGGTCGAGACCATCGACGATCTCGCCGGCGTTCGCCTCACCACGCCCACGGCCGTCGAGGCCGTTCCGCTCGCGCCGCCTCGCGACCTGGTGGCCGAGTTCATCGCCTCGCTCGAAGGCCACGGCGAGGGCCTCATCTCCACCGCCGAGTCCTTCCGCACCACCGAGGTCGCCCTCCTCGCCCGCCACGCCGCCGACACCGGCCTCGTCGTCAACCTTTAGGGTTTGCTCGCGTAGCGATGCAGCACGCCGTAGGGCATGCAGGTTCCGATCCGCAGGATCGGGTTCTGCATGCCGACGGTGAACAGGTGATGTGGAGCATTGAACGGTGCCACCCCCAAACGAGTTTGGCGGTGGCACCGCGTGGTGTCGGTCGAGAGCGTGCGGCATGCAGGACCTGACGCTGCGCGTCAGAACCTGCATGCCCTACGGGGTCATTTCACCAGTTTGAGTTTCGCGTGGTTCCAGATATTATGGCCCCAGCTCATCAGGGGCTGGAACGCGTAGCAGTTCAGCAGCGGGTCGCGGGCGTTCTTGTCCAGGCGCACCAGCATGAAGTGCAGCACCTGCCCGGCCTGGGGCTTGGCGCGGGAATACTCCGGCAGTTGCCCCCACGGCACGGCCACCTCGACGACATAGCCCTTGTCCACGTCGTCGCTCTTGCCCTCGGTGCCGTCGATCTTGCTGCCGATCAGCAGGCCCTGCACATTCTCGAACGCCCGACTGACGGGCCCGGCCTCGCGATCCTTCTTACTGTGCAGGCCGTCGAAGATCATGCCGGTGGGGCTGATGACGATCTCCCAGTAGGCCTTTGAGCGGAACTCCGGAAGGATGAACATCTCGACGCAGTCGTTGAAGAAGACCGGCTCGTCGCGCGGCGTCGCGGGGGCGATTACGTCGTTGTCGTCGCACTCGAAGGCGAAGTAGAGATAGTTGGCGTCCCAGCAGACCCGCCACACCGTCGGCGGCGATTCCAACCGGTCGGGCGCGTTGAACCGATACACGCCGTCCATGCGGGCCGCCGACTTCCACGCCTCGTCGTCCAGCACGCCGTCGGTCCTGGGCGCCACGGCGGCCAGCGGCGCCGACACGTCCTTGGGCTGCGGCCAGGTCGGGCCGCGCTCAATCAGCGGGATGGCCTGCTGGACCTCAAGGCGGGCGAGATCGAGGTTGCCCTTCTTCTCACCCTTGAGGATGGGCAGCATGTTGACGCGTTCGTTGCTGCGGAGCGAGTTGGCGGCCTCCTGTCCGCAGGTGCCCTCGGCCGCGGCCATCGCCTTTTCCGCGCGGGCGGCGAGGGCCTTGTCGGCGTCGGTCGTGGGGTAGGTGGTCGCCTTGGTGGCCGGCGAGGTGGTCGCCGGGGCGGTTGCGGTCGCTGGCGAAGTGGCCGCCCCGCCCAGGTATCCCCAGGCGGCAACTACCAGTGAAAGTCCAATCAGCACGCTCCAGCGATTCATCGAGAGCTCCTAGGGGCGTTGTTGCCCCGATACATCAACCCCCCAGTGGGCCAAAGGTGGCACAACGGATGCCCGCGACACGAACGCTTAACCTGCGACCGTGCATTATGCTAAGATAACGCCCATGCGCGAGCCGCTCCTGTACAAGATCATTCCCGCCATTGCGGCGGTGCTTGGGGTCGCCGCGGTGGCGGCCTGGCTGCAGGCGCCGCCGGCCCAGGCGATCCTCGCGCGCGTGCCGGGCACCGACCAGATCGGCGTAACGGCGGCGTCCCAGCCGGCGGCCCGGCCCCTTGCCGGCCGACTGACCCCCGGCGACGGCAGGCCCTCCACCTTCGCCGGCCGCTGGCCCTGCTTCCGGGGGGCGGCGCTCGACGGCATCGCCCATGACGCGCCCCCGCTCGCCCCGGCCTGGCCGCCGGGCGGGCCGCGAAAGCTCTGGCAGATCGAACTGGGCGAAGGCCACGCAGGCCCCGCCGTCGAAGGCGGCTGCGTGTACCTGATCGATTACGACCGCGAGAACCAGGCCGATGCCGTCCGCTGCCTGTCGCTGGATGACGGCAGGGAGATCTGGCGATTCGCCTACGACGTGGCGATCAAACGCAACCACGGCATGAGTCGCACCGTGCCCGCCGTCGCCCAAGGCTGCGTGGTGACGCTGGGGCCCAAGGGCCACGTCGTGTGCCTCGACGCCAACAGCGGCGAGCTTCGCTGGTCGATGGACCTCGTCCGCCAGTTCCGCACGGTCGTGCCGCCGTGGTACGCCGGGCAGTGCCCGCTCATCGACGGCAACCGCGTCATCCTCGCCCCGGCGGGCCCCTCGGTGCTCATGCTGGCGGCGGACCTGCACACCGGGCAGGTGCTGTGGAAGGCGCCCAATCCGAACGGCTGGTCGATGACGCACACGTCCATCGCCCCGATGGAAATCGCCGGCCGCCGCACCTACGTCTACAGCGGCTCGGGCGGAGTGGCGGGCATCGACGCCAACGACGGCAGCGTCCTGTGGGAATGCCCCGACTGGAAGGTGCCCATCGCCGCGGTGGCCACGCCCGTCGTGCTGCCCCAGGGCCGCATCCTGCTCTCGGGCGGCTACAACGCCGGCAGCATGATGATCCAGGTCGCCGAGGCCGGCGGCAAGTTCGCCGTCAAGACGCTGTGGCGGCTGGAAGCCGACGTCTTCGGCGCCACGCAGCACACGCCGATCTATTACGACGGCTACCTCTACAACGTCAGGCCCTCGGGCGAACTGGTGTGCCTGGGCCTCGACGGCAAGATCGCCTGGACCAGCGGGGCGGCCAACCGCTTCGGCATCGGCCCCTTCATGATCGCCGATGGGAAGATCCTGGTCGTGAACGACGCCGCCGTGCTGACGATGGCCGTCGCCTCGCCCGCGGGCTACAAGCAGCTGGCCCAGGCGAAGATCCTCGACGGCCACGATTCGTGGGGCCCTATGGCGCTACTCGGCGGGCGGCTGCTCGTCCGCGACCTGACGCAAATGGCGTGCGTGGAGCTGGCCGATGGCGGGGCCGCGGCCTTGATCCGTGGCGCTGGCGTCTCGCCCTCGACAACGTTCTGCCTCGAGTCCTGGCTGCGGCTTATCCGTTCGTCGCCGCTGGCGCTGGTGCCGCCAACGGACAGCGCCGAACGGACAAGCCGCCCGGCGGCGTCTGGACTTGCCCGCGATCTGGCCACAGCAAACCACCTGGCGGAGGAATCGCAGCGATGAACGAGACCCCTCCGAACAAACGCCGCAGGAACCCCGCACACCTGGCCACCGCCTTTGTCGTCGTCTCCCTGCTCGCCATCGGGGCCGTCGGCATCTACCTGGGCCTGCGGAACACCGCTGGCCCCAGCGGCCTGGGCGGCAGCTGGTCGTACGACATCAAGAACCTCGCCGTCACCGACCCCAACATAGTCGGCTACAAAGAGCTCGGCCCCATCGACACGGGCATGGCCGAGCCCCGCGGGATCGCGATCGATGCCAATGGCGATCTGCTTGTGGTCGGCGACAGGCGAATGGCCGGCTTCGCCCCCGGCGGGGCCGCCAGCGCCTATCTCTCACTGGAGTTCGACGAGCCGCCCCTGTGCGTCGCCGCCGATGCCCGAGGGCACCTGCTGATCGGCTTCGCGCACAGCGCCGGCCGGTACATCGACGGGAAGCTGCCTGACAATTTCCCCAAAGACCGGAAGTACTTCGCGTTGGGCCGGCTGGCACTGGACGCCAAATCGCGCGTCACGTCGGTGGCCCTGGGCGGCGGCCTGGATCCGGATATGTTCGTCGCCGACGCCGGCAACCGCGTCGTGTGGCGATACGATCATTCGGGCACGCTCCTGGGCAAGATCGGCGGCAAGGAGCCCAACCGTGACGCCGATGGTTTCGTGATCCCCAGCCCGCACTTCGACCTGGCGATGGGGCGCGACACGCTGCTGCGCATCGTGAACCCGGGACGCCACCGCATCGAGGCGTACACGCCCGGCGGCGACATGGAACTGGCGTGGGGCCAGTTCGACAACGCGGACATCGCAGGCTTTTGCGGCTGCTGCAACCCGACGGACATCGCGATCCTGCCGGACGGCTCGTTCGTGACGAGCGAGAAGGGGTTGGCCCGCGTGAAAGTCTACGATCCCAACGGCGTTTTCCGGTGCGTCGTCGCCGGCACAGAGGCCTTCACGGAAGGTGTGACCGGCCTGGACCTGGCGGCCGGCCGCGACGGCAAGATCTACGTCCTGGACCCGGCGGCGAAAGCCGTGCGGGTGTTCGTGAAGAAATGAAACACACAGACAACATCTCGCGGCGAAACCTGCTCCGCGGCGTTGCCCGCGGCGCTGTCGGCGTCGCCATCGCCGCCGTCGCCCTCGTGCTGGGACGGCGTTCCTCGCTGCCCTCGCAAGACTGCACCGGCAGATTCATCTGCCGGTCGTGCACCGCACTCGGCGATTGTGCGCTGCCCCAGGCGATGTCACTGAAAGAAGCAATGAACACGGACCACAGAGGCGCAGAGAACACAGAGGAAAAGAAGAACGGATGAAAAGCGTCACCGCAATTGAGTCTTCCATCCTTACACAAGTTTCGCACGCGGCGGCGTCCGGGCATCGCTCGCCTTTCGGCGCTGTTCGAACTCGGTTAATGCACGAACAGCGCAGAAACGCGAGCGATCGCCAGCGGTGCGCTTCACCCTCTGCGTCACCGGCGCGGGCACGTAACATCTTTATCATTCCTTCTTCTCTTTGTGTTCTCTGTGCCACAAACGCGAAACATCCTTCTTTTCTCGATGATCCTATCCATGTTCTTTCCTGGATGGCCGGCGCCAGCACCACGATCTGGTCGCCTTTGGGCATGGCGCGAAGCTGTCGTGAGCCAATCTGTTTTGAACAGTCCGTGGCGGCGCAGCAGACACAGGCCTTGCCCACCATTGCGCCCACCCTTGGACCGGGCCTCTTCAATCCGCAATCCGAAATCCGCAATCCGCAATTGGGTTGCGGGCGCAGCCCGCGCTGTGCCTCTGTGGTCGAGTCTTCTTCTTCCAGGAGCATCGACCCGTGACTGACCCCAAACCCAAACTGACGCGTCGCGACTTTCTCCGCCAGGGCCTGCGCGGGGCGGGGCTGGTCGCCGTCGGCGGCGCGGGCGGATTCCTCGCCACGCGGGCGACGGAGGCGCGGACGGTCTGGCAGCTGGACCCCAACAAGTGCATCCAGTGCGGCAACTGCGCGACCCGGTGCGTCTTGAAGCCCTCTGCCGTCAAGTGCGTGCACGCGTACGCGATGTGCGGCTACTGCGAGCTGTGCACGGGCTACTTCGAGCCGCGGCCCAACACGCTGAACACCGGGGCCGAGAACCAGCTGTGCCCCACCGGCGCCATCGCCCGAACGTTCGTCGAGGACCCCTACTACCAGTACACGATCAACGAGCCCCTGTGCATCGGCTGCGGCAAGTGCGTCAAGGGCTGCGGCGCGTTCGGCAACGGCTCGCTGTTCCTCCAGGTGCGGCACGACCGGTGCATCAACTGCAACGAGTGCGCGATCGCCCTGGCCTGTCCCGCCGGCGCCTTTTCCCGCGTGCCCGCCGACAAGCCCTACCGCTTGAAGGAGGCCGGCAAGTGAGGCGACCACTCATCGTGCTGGCGACCCTGGCGGCCGTGGCCGCGGCCGCGTGGGGCGTGGAGCGTTTCCCGCCGCCCGACTTCTCCGACGGGCAGCGCCTGCCCGACACCACCACGCCCGCGCCCCGTGCGATCGCGTGGGAATACATCGACCTCGCCGTCCTGGCCGCCGCGCTGTCGGCCGCGACGTACTTCGCGCTGAAGCGCCGCTCGCGCCGCGGCGTGGTGGTCGTGATGCTCGCGTCGCTGGCGTACCTGGGCTTCTTCCGCGGCGGCTGCGTGTGCCCCATCGGGGCGATCCAGAACGTCGCCCTGGGCCTGTTCAACTCCCACTACGCCGTGCCGCTGGCGGTGCTGGGCTTCTTCCTGCTGCCGCTGGCGTTCACGCTGCTGTTCGGCCGCACGTTCTGCGCGGGCGTCTGCCCGCTGGGCGCGCTGCAGGACGCGGTGCTGCTGCGACCGCTGAAGGTGCCGGCCTGGCTGGAGCATTCGCTGGGGCTCCTGCCGTGGGTGCTGCTGGGCGGCGCGGTGCTGCTGGCCGCCACCGCCAGCGCCTTCCCCATCTGCCGCCAGGACCCCTACGTCACCGTCTTTCGCCTCAGCGGCACGCCCGACATGATCGTCTACAGCGTGGCGATGGTGATCGTCGCCATGTTCATCGGCCGCCCGTACTGCCGCTTCGGCTGTCCGTACGGGGCGATGCTCCGGCCGCTGTCGCGCCTGGCGTGGCGGCACGTGAACATCACGCCCGACGATTGCATCAACTGCCGCCTCTGCGAAGACGCCTGCCCTTTCGGCGCCATCCGCCGCCCGACCCTGCAGAGCGTCCCCCGACGCACCGGCCGCGGGACGCTGGCGGCGATGATCGTGCTGCTGCCCCTGCTGGTGGCCGGCGGCGCGTGGGGCGGCGGCACGCTGCTGGCCGGGCCGCTGGCCTCGACGCACTACACCGTCCAGCTCTCACGACAGATCTTCCTCGAAGACAGCGGCGCGCTCCAAGGCCGGGCCGACAACAGCGCCGCCTTCCGCGCGACGGGCCGGCCGGCGGCTGAACTGCACCGCGAGGCCAACGAGATCCAGCTTCGCGTGCAGCAGGGCGCGTGGATCTTCGGCGGCTTCGTCGGCCTCGTCGTGGGCCTCAAGCTCATCGCGCTGTGCGTCCGCCGGCGCCGCGATGAATACGCCGCCGACCGCTCCACCTGCGTCTCGTGTGGCCGCTGCTTCGCGTCCTGCCCCGTCGAGCTCGCCCGCCGCGGCAAGGTGGGCCCAGCCGCCGTGAGGGGGAAGGCATGACCGACACGCCCGCCACCTTCGCCGGCCCCGCCGCCATGCGACGCCGATGCGCCGTTCGCGTCGCCCTGGTCGCCGCGGCGTTCTGCGCCGTCGTCGGCGGCGTGATGGCCTATCACATCGTGCGGGCCAACCTGGCCGACCCCCTGGACGACGCCCGCCTGCGGCAGCTGCGGGCCGACCTCGCCAAGACCCCGCGCAGCGAGAACCTCAAGGCCGACATCCGCACGATCGACCAGCGCCTGCGGCTGGAGTACTTCCGCCGCCTGGACCTCGTCCGCCGCGGCGTGTGGCTGCTGATGGGCGGGGCCGCGGTGCTGATCGCCGCGGGCGCGTACGCGAATGTCCTGGGCCGCAAGCTCCCCATGCCCGCGGCCGAGCCGGCGCCCGACCTCGCAGCCGCCCGCCGCCGTTCGCGATGGGCCCTGGCGGCGACGGCTGCGATGCTCCTCGCCTGTGCTGCCGCGGCGCCGATGCTGTGGCCCGGGGCTGCGCCGCGGGAACTCGCCGCCCCCGCGGCCACACCCGCGCCGACGGCGGCGCCGAAGAACCTCAAGTCGGCGGCGACCACACTGCCGGCGCCCTCGGCGGCCGAGATGGCCAGGCAATGGCCCCGCTTCCGAGGCGTCGGCGGCAGCGGCGTGGCCGCCTTCGAGAACATCCCCGGCCAGTGGGACGGCCCGTCGGGCAAGAACATCTTGTGGAAGTCGCCCGTGCCGCTGGCGGGCTTCAACTCGCCCGTCGTCTGGGGCGACCGCGTCTTCGTCACCGGCGCCACCAAGAGCAAACGCGAGGTCTACTGCTTCGCCGCCGCCGACGGCAAGCTGCTGTGGCGGCGGGCCGTGGTGGCCGCGGGCGACGCGAACATCCACCCCAAGGAACGCGACGACACGGGCCTGGCCGCATCGACCGCCGCCACCGACGGCCGGTACGTCGCGGCCATCTTCGCCAACGGCGACATCGCCTGCTTCGACGTCGAGGGCAACGAGCAGTGGTCACATTGCCTGGGCGAGATCGACAGCCAGTACGGCTACGCCTCGTCGCTGGACCTGCGCGACGGACGCGTCATCGTGCAGCTCGACCAGGGCGACGCGGAGGCGGCCGGCAGCCGGCTGATTGCCTACGACGCCGCGACGGGCAAGGTCGCGTGGGAAATTCCCCGCCACGTCGGCGCGTCGTGGTGCTCGCCCATCATCATCGAAGGCCCGGCCGAGCCGCTGGTCATCGCGGCGGGAAACCCGCTGCTGATCGCGCACAACCTCTCCGACGGCGCCGAGGTGTGGCGCGCGGAGGTCATGGGCATCGACTCGGCCCCCTCGCCCGTCTACACCGGCGAGCTGGTGCTGGCGGTGCATGCCGCCAATTCCCTCTCGGCCGTGCGCGCGGACGGCTCGGGCGACGTGACGCAGACGCACGTGGCGTGGAAGGCCGAGGGCTCGATACCCGACATCTGCAGCCCCCTGACCGACGGCACGCTGGCCTGGACGCTCGCCACCACCGGCACGCTGACGTGCTGGGACCTGGCCGATGGCAACAAGGTGTACGAGCAGGAGCTCAAGCAGGAGTTCAACGCCTCGCCCTCGCTGGCCGGCGGCAAGCTCTACCTGCTCTCGACCAAGGGGACCATGCTGATCCTCGACGCCGGCAGGGAGTTCAAAGAGGTCGGCCGCTGCGAGCTGGCCGAGGGCGCCCACGCCAGCCCCGCCTTCGCGCCCGGCCGCATCTTCATCCGCGGACGCTCGAACCTCTACTGCATCGCAAACCCCGGCGGGGGCGCCCCTGCGGCGGCAGACGGAGGCCGACCTTGAAAGAGATCGACCTCAGCTTCATCGACGAGGCGGTGGCCTCGATCGGCCGCGGGCCCGAAGCGACGATCCCGCTGCTTCAGGCGATCCAGGACCACTACGGCTGGCTGCCGCCCGAGGCCCTGCAGCGCGTGTGCGCGCTGAGCGAGATCACGCCCGCCCGCCTAGCCGGCGTGTCGACCTTCTACACACAATTCCGCCACCAGCCCGTGGGGCGGCACGTCATCCGCATCTGCCACGGCACGGCCTGCCACGTGAAGGGCTCGGACGGAATCCACGACGCGCTCGCCCGCGCGCTGAAGCTGCCCGCCGGGGCCGACACCGACGCCGAAGGCCTTTTCACGCTGCAGAAGGTCGCCTGCCTGGGCTGCTGCACGCTGGCGCCGGTGATCCAGATCGATGACGTGACCTACGGCCACCTCACGCCCGACCGCGTGCCCGGCGTGCTGCAGGACTTCCTGGTGCTGCAGACGCAGCGCGGCGCCGCGGCCGCGGGCGGCCCGCAGGCGACAGCGTCGCCCGCCGGCGAGATCCGCCTGGGCATGGGCTCGTGCTGCCAGGCGCGCGGCAGCACCAAGGTGCGGGCCGCCATCGAGCGGACGCTGACGCACAACGGCATCGCCGCGACCGTCAAGGCCGTCGGCTGCGTCGGCATGTGTCACCAGACGCCGCTGGTGGAGATCGTCCAGCCGGGCCGCCCCGCCGCCCTGTACGCCCGCGTGGAGGCCGCCGACGCCGAGGAGATCGTGCTGCGCCACTTCCGCGGCGGCCTGCGGCGGCGATTGACGGGCGCGGTCTCTCGCGCGCTCGACCGCATCCTCACCGACGACGGCTGGGACGGCGTCCGCCGCTACAGCCTGCACGTTCGCGACGAGCCCGTGCGGGCGTTCCTCGACGGCCAGCGGCATATCGCCACCGAGCACGGCGGCGAGATCGATCCGCTGGACCTCGACGAGTACATCCGCCTGGGCGGTTTCGAGGCCCTGCGCCGCTGCCTGCGCGACCTGACGCCGCCGCAGGTGATCGAGCGCATCACCGTCAGCGGCCTGCGGGGGCGCGGCGGCGCGGGCTACCCCACCGGCCTCAAGTGGTCGCAGGTGCGCGCGGCCGCGGGCGAGACGAAATACGTCATCTCCAACGGCGACGAGGGCGACCCCGGGGCGTTCATGGATCGCATGATCATGGAGTCGTACCCCTACCGCCTGATCGAGGGCCTGGCCATCGCCGCCTACGCCGTCGGGGCGGCCGAGGGCTGCTTCTACATCCGCGCGGAATACCCGCTGGCCGTAGAGCGCGTCACCGAGGCCCTGCGGCGCTGCCGCGACGCGGGCATCCTGGGCCCGGCCGGTTCAAACGCCGAGTGCCCGCTGGACCTCCGCGTCATGCAGGGCGCCGGCGCGTTCGTCTGCGGCGAGGAGACCGCCCTCATCGCCTCCATCGAGGGCCGCCGCGGCATGCCGCGCTTCCGCCCGCCCTACCCCGCGGTGCGGGGCCTGCGGGGCCGGCCGACGCTGATCAACAACGTCGAGACGCTCTCGATGACGCCCTGGATTCTTCGCAACGGCAGCGAGCCCTTCGCCGCACTGGGCACTCAGCGAAGCAAGGGCACCAAGGTGTTCGCCCTGGCCGGCAAGGTGCTGCGCGGCGGCCTCATCGAGGTCCCCATGGGCATGACGCTGCGGCAGATCGTCGAGGTCATCGGCGGCGGCGTTGCCGGCGGGCGGCAGTTCAAGGCCGTGCAGGTCGGCGGGCCCTCGGGCGGCTGCGTTCCGGCGGCGCTGGCCGACACGCCGGTCGACTACGAGGCCCTCACCGCCGCCGGCGCCATCATGGGCTCCGGCGGGCTGGTCGTGCTGGACGACGCCGACTGCATGGTCGAGATCGCCCGCTACTTCCTGGAATTCACGCAGGATCAGTCGTGCGGCAAGTGCACCTTCTGCCGCATCGGCACGCGGCGGATGCTGGAGATCCTGCAGCGGCTGTGCCAAGGCGGCGGCCGCAAGGGCGACCTCGAACGCCTCGAGGAACTCGCCCGCCAGGTGCAGGCGGGCAGCCTGTGCGGCCTGGGGCGCACCGCGCCCAACCCCGTGCTCTCGACGCTCAAGCACTTCCGCAGCGAGTACGAAGCGCACCTGCAGGGCCGCTGCCCCGCCGGGCGATGCAAGCCGCTCATCCGCTACGTCGTCACCGACGAGTGCATCGGCTGCACGCTCTGTGCCCAGCACTGCCCCGCGTCCGCCATCGCGATGCAGCCGTACCGCAAACACGAAATCGACGCGGCGAAGTGCACCCGCTGCGACACCTGCCGCACCAAGTGCCCGCGCGAGGCGATCCGCGTGGAATCGGGGACGTAGCCATGCCCAACGTGACCATCGACAACAGGACGATCGACGTGCCCGCCGGCGCGACGGTGCTGGACGCGGCCCGGCAGTTGGGCGTGCACATCCCCACGCTGTGTCACCTGCAGGGCCTGGAGCCCGCCACCTCCTGCATGGTGTGCCTGGTGAAGCTCGCCGACAGCGGCAAGCTCGTTCCCGCGTGCGCGACGCCGGCGGCCGAGGGGCTCCGCGTGGAAAGCGAGACGCCGGAGGTTCACGCGGCCCGGCGCGCGGCGCTGGAACTGCTGCTGAGCGACCACGTGGGCGACTGCGACGGCCCCTGCCAGGGCATCTGCCCGGCGAAGATGGACATCCCGCTGATGATCCGCCAGATCTCGTCGGGCAACCTGCGCCAGGCCATCGCGACGGTGAAGCGCGAGATCGCGCTGCCGGCGATCCTGGGCTACATCTGCCCCGCGCCGTGCGAGAAGGGCTGCCGGCGCAGCGCCGCCGACCGCCCGCTGGCCATCTGCCTGCTGAAGCGGTACGTCGCCGAGGCGGACCTGGCCTCGGAGCAGCCTTACCTCCCCCCGCGCGCGGCGGCGACGGGCAAGCGCATCGCGATCGTCGGGAGCGGGCCCGCGGGCCTGGCCGCCGCCTGGCGCCTGCTGCCGCTGGGACATGCATGCACCGTGTTCGATAAGAAGGAGCACGCCGGGGGCATGCTGCGCTACGGCGTGGATGAAAGCCGCCTGCCCAGCCGCGTGCTCGATGCCGAGATCGAGCAGGTCCGCCGGGCCGGGGCCGAGTTCCGCCTGGGCGTTCGCGTGGGGCAATCGCCCACGCTGGAGGAATTGCGGACGCAGTTCGACGCGGTGATCGTCGCCGTCGGCCACGTCCGCGTTGAAGGCGAGCGGCTGGGGTTGGCGGCGTCGGACAAGGGCATCGCCGCCGATGCCCGAACACTGGCGACGACCACGCCGGGGGTCTTCGCCGCCGGCGATGCAACGGGCACCCATCGCGGCCACCACCCGATGGCCGTCCGGGCCGTCGCCGCGGGCAAGGCAGCCGCCGAATCGGTGCATCAATATGTCAGCGGCCTGCCCGTGACGGGGCCGGTGAAGCGATTCTCCACGCACATCGGCCTGCTGCACGAGGGCGAGATCGAGACGTTCCTCGCTGGCCTGCCCGTCGCGGCCGCCCCGCCCCGCTCGCGCGACCTGGACGACGACCTGTCGGGCGAGGAGTTCGAGGCCACGCCCGGCCTACCGCCTCACTTCGACCTCACGCGAGGCCTGTCGAGCGAACAGGCGGCCGCCGAGTCGGCCCGCTGCCTACACTGCGACTGCCGCAAGGCCGACCACTGCCGCCTGCGCGAGTGCAGCCAGCAGTACGCCGCCCGCCCCGCGCACTACAAGACGCACCGCCGGAGTTACCAGCAGGACATGCGGCACGGGGAGATCGTCTTCGAGAGCGGCAAGTGCATCGACTGCGGCCTGTGCATCCGCATCGCCGAGCAGGCCGGCGAGCCGCTGGGCCTCGCCTTCGTCGGCCGGGGCTTCGACGTCCGCGTCGCCGTCCCCTTCGGCCGCCCCTTATCCGAAGCCCTCACCCGCGTCGCCTCCCGCTGCATCGAGGCCTGCCCCACCGGCGCGATCGCGGCGAAGAACGGGTGACTCACCCAGGAATAGTGTTCTGCCTGTGGCGGCGCCGGGGCATCGCTCGCCTTTTAGCGCTGTTCGAACCTGCCCGTTGGATGAACACACCGAAAAAGGCTACTGCACCATGATCGGCAGCGGCGGGTCTTCACCGGTGGCGCGGACGGGCACGTCCTCGCCGACGCCGCCCCAGTTCTTGCGGAGGCGGCGAAAGAACGCGGCCGTGTAGTAATGCAGGCTGATCAGCGTGCCCTCGCTGCCGCGGTCGGGCAGCAGCGTGGCATGGAGCTTCATGTATGCATCAAGATTGGCACACGCGTGCTCGCAGATTGCCGCGATCTGGTTCCGCTCGGCCGGCGTGAACTGCTCGGCCGTCCGCCCCTGGCACAGCGGGACCAGCTCGGCGCCCTTCTCGATCGCCCGGACGTAGAGGATCGTGCAGCGGATGCGGTTGTCCAGCGTGGCCAGGTACGCGCGCCCAGCCGCTGACTGCGTGCCCGCAGCGCACTGCCGCAGCAGGTCCAGCGCCGTCTCATACCGCGCCCGCACCTTTGCGGCGTTGCTCGGGGACTGCCACACAAGCTGGGCCATATCGTTGGCGCCCCACCCGGCGCAGAAGCCTGCGTTGGGCATGTCCTCGGTCGCGCGCCAGTCGGCCTCGTCGATCTCCGCCATCGCCTGTGCGTACGCTTCGGGGGCGCCCACGCCCAGGGCCGCCGCGTAGCGAAGGTAGAACGCCCGCTCGTCGATGGGGCCTTCGATCGTCGCCTCGGCGGCGTAGCGGGCGACCGTGCAATTCTCGGCCGTGCGCCAGTGGTTGAACGCGATGCCGCCCAGGTTGCCCAGGCCCGCGGTGTCGCGCACGCCCTCCAGCACGCGGCGGATGCCCTGCACCGCGTTCTGCTGCAGGTACATCAGGCCGTCGAATTCCAGCCAGCTGTACACCATCGTCCGCCGCCAGTCCTCGGTGGTCAGGCCTGCGATGGCGATGTTGTTCGCCACCCGCCGGCTGCCGTGACCGGACAGGATCGCGAAGTCCGCGCCCGCCGGCAGGAACCGCCGCATCAGCATCACCGACAACTGAAGGTAAGGCTGCACGCCGCAGTAGATGCCGCAGCTGACCTTGGGCGCGCGGCGGCCTCGCCAGTGCTTCTGCAGTTCGTTCACGAGCTGGATGTTGTGCCCGAGGTCGGCGAAATAGGCGGCCATATCCCGCTGGCCTTCAATGATGAACTTCGCCACGGCGGGCTCCATCGCGACGGCCTGGCCGAAGTACTTGGCGATGGCCTGGCGGACGTCGTCAACCGGGGAGGGCGCGCCCCAGCCGCCCGTCTCGTTGGTGATGATCTCCAGCTCGTCGATCTGCGGATACTGCTGCAGGATCGCGTCGCAGATCTTCAGCGACGAGGCCATCGGCGTGTTTCGGGGCTCGAACGAGAACTGCACCCCGAAGCCCAGGCGCTTGCTCTCGGCGATCAGCTCCGCCAGCCACGCGACGGCGAGGCGGCTCTTCTCCCTGGGGTCGTCGTAGGCGGGCTCGATCTCGGGGATGCAGAAGACCCGCTGGTTGTCGCGGATGTGCTGGCGGACGATGCCGTCGGCGGGGATGTCGTAGCGGACGCCGTAGAAGAAGCCGCCGGCGAGGATGGGCTTGTCCTCCAGGGCGGCCTCGAACCAGAAGTTGGTGTAGCTGTGGAAGGTGATGTGGTTGAACCGCATGCGGGCGAGGTTCCGCATGTACTCCTTCGCCCCTTCGAGGCGGTAGCTGGAGATGTCCATCACGAAGTTGATATGCTGGCGGATGCCGCGGCGCAGCACCGCGGGCGTGATGAGCGTATCGCCTTCGGCCAGGCGGTCCATCGCCAGGCCCGCGGGCAGCACCGGGCCGCTGATCTCGAAACGCCAGCCCGCCCCCTCGAGCATCGTGTAGGCGGCATGCAGAACGCAGGTGGCGTCGTGGCCGGCGAGCGTGACGTGGATATCCGCGCCGCGACGCTCACGGCGGACGGCGAAGGCCCCGGCCGGCAGCGTGGCCTCCACCCGCAGCTCGATCACCCACGCGGGCCCCTCGGCCACGGCCTGCGAGATGCCGCCCGCGGCCAGGAACCGCTGGAGCTCCTGGCGGGCGAACTGGAGTTGGGATACGTCGGACGTCGGAACGATCCGGGCCTGCAACGGCAACACATTATCAGTCATGTTTCTTCCTGGATACGAACTATGCACCACCATCGACCGGGGAACGTTAGGGCGAATTGATTATCACATCGTGATGCTTTTGACAAGCCGGTGCGACGCCCCTGGCACGGCCATCTCGCCCCTCCCCCGTAGCACGGGCATCTTGCCCGCGCGTCCCACGGGCGTCTCGCCCGTGGCCTCTCCCATGCCACGCGTGCCGGCGGCGGCCTGGGAAGGCCGCCACCCCTTTCGCGGCCGGCGGCGTTACCTCCCCACCACCTACTTCGGCCGCGAGGCGGGCTGCATCGCGGGCTTCGATTTCGGCTCGGGCGGCTTGGGCAAAGCATGCGGCGCGATCTCCACCGGCGACGCATCGGCCAGCCAGCGGTTGATCTCCTCCACCACCAGCGGCCGCTCGAATGCGTCGCACGTGAGGTTGAACTGCATGTGGTCCTTCGCCCGCCAGCTGCTGCCATCGCTGAAGTCGACGCTGAAAGGCCGCGAGCAGATCAGCGGGTATTTCACCGGGTCGAGCTTCAGGATGTCCGACCGGAACGATTGGCCCAGACGTGGCTCCTTTCCCAGGGCCTGCTTCTGGTACTCGGTCTCCAGTTCCACCACGCGGGCAAGCAGCCTGGCCTGCTCCTTCGTCTTGGGGCAGGTGTACGGGAAGGCCGCGGGCGGCTTGAAGCGGACGGCCACCTTCTCGATCGCCGTGCCGCGAATCTCGATCTTCGACAGGTCGCACTCGCCCAAGCCGCGGGCCTTGGCGATCTGCAGGTGACGGAGGCGCGCGGGGTCGAAGCCCATCACGGCCGTGGCGACGGCGTCGACGGCGACGATGTCGGTGCCCACGATCACCAGGTTCATCTTCACCGGCGTACCTTCCAGCGGGCCCTGCCCTTCCATGCCCGCCAGGCCGTCGACAACGATGAGGTCGTTGTGGCGGATCGCGGCCATGTCGCTCAGGACGTTGTCGGCCTTCTCGTGCATGCCGGTGCGGCTGCCGTCCAGCAGGCCGTAGAGATTCTTCATGCCCACGCTGATGCCGGTGAGCTGGTGCGTCTTGAGGACGGGCATGTTAATGAAGACGTCGGCGTCCTTCACGGGCTTGGGGAATTCGTATGCAGGGTAGGCCATGCCTTCCCGCTCGACGTGCACGCGGGGCTCTTCCTTGAGGTCCAGCAGCGGCACGTTGGCCTCGGCGGCGAACTTGTCGTAGCCGTACGCCTTGTACATGTCCCGTGTGCTGCCGCCGCTGGACTCGGCGATGGTGACCTGGCAGTTGGCGCTCTTCCGCAGCGCCGCGACCAGGGCGGCGGCCACGCGGACGTCGGTGGTCATGCCGGGCACGATGCCCTTGTCCTTGTTGTAGAACGTGAGGTTGGGCTTGATGACGACGCGGTCGCCGTCCTTCACGATGCCCTTGAGCCCGCCGACGAGTTCGATGGCCTGGGCGACCATCACGTTGGCGTCGTCGCCCTGGACTATCGCCACGACCGGCCGCGAGCCCGCCTGCGCTGCAGAGCCGCCGAGAAGAACCGCCGCCATCACACACAACGCCAACGAGCGAACGAGTTTCGACATACGTCTTCCTTGCTGAAACGGAAACGGACACGGTATCACAGTGCGATTCACATTGAACCCGCCTCGCGGCGGCTTGTTTCCCCCAAAACGTGTCCGCCCGTCACGCCTTCGCGCGTTTGGCGGCGAGGTACTCCAGGACGCGTGGGCGCGTGGCGGCGTTGATGCAGTAGACCATCTGGCGCTCGTCGCGGAAGGCGGTGGCGTGCACCTCGCCGGCCTCGGCCGCCGTCACGTCCACGCCCAGCGGAATCCGCAGGATACCGACGTACTCGAAGCCGGCCCGCTGGTAGGTGCCCCAGCCGGCGTCGTTGAAGGTGGCGGTCGTCAGTTCGATCGCGTCGCAGCCGAGGTCGTGAGCGACGGCCTGCAGCACGCGCACGGCCAGGCCGCCCAGGCCGCGGCCCTGCCAGGCGTCGGCGATGGCGACGCCGAGTTCGGGAATCTCCAGCCCCGCCGCCTGCGTCTGCGGGTTGCCGCCGGCCTTCCACAGGAAGAAGTGGTCGATCGCGCGCCCCTCATGCTCCAGCAGGTACGATGCATCCACCCGCGCGGTCGATTGCCCGATGGCCGCGGCGAAGGCGGCATCGAGATTCGCCGCCTCGTTCCACGGGTACGGCGCGAAGAGCTCCTTGGCGCGATCGCCCAGCGAGCGGCCGAACTCGTGCATGGCCTTGCCATCTCCGGCCGCCAGGTTGCGAATGCCAAACCGGCCCAGGCCATCGGCGGCGAATGCGACGCGGACGTTCCAGCAGTCCGGGGCGTGCACGATCAGATCGCGCAATGACAGCGACTTTCGTTTCGCAAAGTCGCCAACGATTTCGGTGAGGCGTTCGGTGAGTGCCATGATCGGGATTATACAGGCACATAGCCCGCAGATGATGAGCATCACACGCGGTGCCACCCCCAAACTCGTTTGGTTCATCACGGACTATCGGGGACGAGAAAGCGATGCCCCGTAGGGTGGGCAGGCATGCCCACCATCCAACGTGCCCCATTCATCATGACGGTCTATGCGCTGGGGGCGAAGAAGCAGCGAACAGCAGAACCGCAGAACAAGGAATTTCGAATATCGAAGTGAAAGACTGTAGATCGGGGGTCTTTCCCTTCGGAGTTCTGCTGTTCAGTGTTCGGAGTTCTGCGGTTCGCTGCTTCTCAGCGCGACCGTCGCCGGCGGGCTCCGCGCGTGACGCACGCGACCCCGCCCGCAAAGAGGCATAAAGCGTCCGGGTGGATCAATCGGGCGGGATGGTGGGCAAGCCCTGCCCACCCTACCCCAAGGGCTGGGCGACGCAGGCGTCGGGCCCGGGACGCGGGTCGCCTTCCCCGGAATTCGGTGATGAACCACGAGTTTGGGGGTGGCACCGACTTGGCTGGTTCCTTGGGCTTGTCATTTGTCATGGTCATTCCCGCCGAAGGCGGGGTTGCGGAGACATATGCAGCGATTGTGTTCTATTTACTCGTGTTATGGAGATGAACTCGGTGCCGCCTTCGCACCCCCAAACAAGTTTGGGGGTGGCACCGACTCGGCTGGTTCCTTGGGCTTGTCATTGGTCTTTCCCGCCGACGGGCGGCGGCCTGGGAAGGCCGCCACCCTTACCACCTGTTTCTCTTCTTTGTGCTCTTCGTGTCCTTTGTGGTTAAATCCGTTACCTCTTCGGCGGGGCGGCTTCGCGGACGACGGCGCCGTCGGTCTCGCTGAGGATCAGCAAGCTGAAGCGGTCCACCTGGTCCAGTTCGTCGGTGTTCAGCGAGGTGTACTCGAACCGGCCTCGCACATCGGTGTACCCGTCCTTGTAAAACTTCACGCTGCCGTCTTTCATGCGGGCGTAGGTCTTCACGTACACCTTCGCCATCGCCGCGCCGGTCTTCTCGTGCGAGACCTTCACCTGGCCGTAATTCTCGATCACCTGCACCGCCAGCGAATTGGCGAAGTACGCCTGGGCCTTGGTCTGCCCGCCGGCGACGACCTCGACCATCACGTTGCTGTTGGTGAACTTCGCCGGCAGGTCGAACGTCAGCACGCTCTTGTCCTTGGGCAGGTCCTTCAGCACGGCCGTCTCGTTGGGGCGGATGAACGCGAACTGGTTGCCGTATTGCTGCACGAACGGGTTGCGAGAGAACAGCAGCTCCACGTCCATCAGGTAATAGTTCACCTGGGCCGAGGCGAGGTTCTGGTACTTCACCGTCACCTTGCGGGCCTCAACGGTGAGCTCGAAGCTCGTGTCGGTGGCGGCCAGCTGCGTCTGGCCCTGCGTGCGGTCGTCCTTGTCGGAGACCTTGGCCGCGCCGCTGGCGGCCTCGGCGATCTGGTTCTGCACGTCGGCGAACAGCTTCTGCCAGCGGTCGACGGGGTAGTCCTTGTACTTCGCCGCCGCCTCGCCCGCGGCCTTGAGGTCCTGCCGGTAGAACGCGGTGTAGGCGGTGAAGTAGTCGTACTGCAGCGCCGTGGGCAGCTTCTTGGCATCGACGCGGGCGAAGAAGCCCAGGCCTTCTTCCACGCGGTCCTGCAGCAGCATGTAGTACGTGACGGCCATCAGGTCGTCGTTGTCCAGCTGCGGACGATAGGTGAGGATCTTCATCAGCCGCCCGTACTGCTGGAAGAGGCGGTCGTTGACGATCTGGCGGCCCTTGCCCAGCTTGTGAGCGCGGGCGTTGACCAGCGGGGCGTACTCCATGTGCTGGTAGGCGCGGCGTTCGACGGGGTTGATGGTCAGCGGCTTGGAGTCGATATACGCCCCGCACCCGGCCACGAAGCTGTCGGCGTGCTGGAGGTACTGGCGGATGGCGGGCAGCACGTTGTGCTGCAGGCCGTACGACCACAGCGTGTGGTTGTACACGTGGCGCGAGTCCAGCAGCGCGATCGCGGCCTTGAAGAACTCGGCGTTCTTCATGCGGTAGGCGATCCGCTCGAGGTTCAGGCGGTTGATGTTATTGTCCTTGAGGTACGTCAGCAGTTCCTCGTCGGTGGCGTTCTGCGAGATGTAATCCCACGACGCGCGGTCGATCTTCGTGGGCTCGACCACCACCTTGAACTTCACCGCCTCGGCGTACGCCAGCAGCTTGTCGTTCTTGCCCACGTGCACGGGGAAGTGGTCGAAATCGCCCGCCTGCGGGAAGTAGAAGTAATACTCGAACGTGGCCGTGCTGAACGGCTGAAGGTCCATGTACACGCCGCGCGTGGCCTGGCTGCCCATGACGGGCATGGCGCCCTTGGGAATCTGCAGCAGCAGGTCGATCCGCTGGCGGGCCGAGGTGGGGTTGGTGATCACCACCTGCGCGCCGTACACCACGGCCGTGAGGAACTCCTCCGTCACGTACTTGTCGAACCGCTCGTTGTTCTCGTAGCGGTAGCGGTCGCTGAGGCGGAAGAAGTTCTGGCTGACCAGGATGGGCGTCTTCTCGGGGGCGGGCTGGGCGTCCTTGATCTCCTTGTGGTAGATGACGGCCGGGCCGCCGGGGGTGAGCGTCATCTGGGCGTCCTTGAACTCGACGTCGCTCTTGGGGCTCGCCATCGGCAGGTCCAGCACGGCCAGGGCGAACATCATCTCGCTGAAGTTGCGCGAGGCCTCGGCGAGGTTGGTCGAGAGGAACGGCTTGCCGGCCGGTGCGGCGGCGAAGTCGCGCCAGAACGCGCTGGGCGTGATCAGCGTGGCATCCTGCCGCTCGATGGGCAGGTGGTAGTAGTTGTTCTCGACCCACTCCTCGGTCTTGTCCACCTGGCGGTAAAGCTGGCGGGCCTCCTTGCGCTTCGCGGCCTCGCCGGAGATCTTCTTGGCCTGTCTCTCGGCGTCGGCTGGGGCCTCGCTGAGGCGATCCCGGTCACCGAGGTCGTCCTGCTTGGCAGCGGCCCGCTGCTCCATCTTCTTCTCCAGCATCTCCGTTTCCTTCTTGTCGGCCGCGGGGCTGGTCAGGGGCGCGCCCGGAGCAGGGCCCGCACCGCCGGCGCCCCCGCCGCCTTTGAACGCGGAACCGTTGATCAACAACGTCCCGTCACCGTTCTTCCTGAACGTCGCCATGTCCGAAGACACAAGCTTCCCGTCCATCTGCATCGTATCGCCGACCGCGAAGGTCACGGTGGACTCCAGGCTGCCGGCCTTCAGCGCGGTCTTGAACAGGAAGTTGAATCGCTCCAGGTCCACCGGCAGGAGGTCGTACACGTCCTTCTCGTGCCGCGCCATCGCCGCCTGCTGCTCGGCGATGCGCTGACCCAGCAGCGCCCGCTCGGCCATGTTCAGCCGCTCGAATTCCCACGGCTGGAGGTAGCCCGCCAGGTCCTCATTCACGAGGAAGCGGTCCATGAAGGTCTTGTCCTTCTTGTTCTTGAGGTACGGCTGGACAGCCTTGGCGAAGAACTCCGCATCCTTGCGAGAGAGGAAGAAGTTCAGCTCGTGGCAGGCGTACTTGGAGTACTTCTCGCGTTTCTGCTCGGGCGTGAGCTTGTCCCACGTGACGATGAACGCGAACTCCCGCAGCGTCGGGTCGTTGGAGATCGTCGAGTAGAAGGTGTAGACCTTCGCCAGGCTGTCATACGCCTCCACGCCGCTGGCGGAGATATCGGGCACGACGAACTTCTGGCCCTTGTCCACCAGCGTGATCTGCTTCTGCTCGGCCAGGTGCTTGGCCGGGTCCAGCGCGGTGGCCATCAGCCGCTGGTCCTGCCGCTGCAGCTTGGCCTCCGTCAGCGCCACCTGGCGATAAACCGTGTTCAGCGGGTCGACGGCGATCACCTGGATGTACTGGTGGTCGCCCAGATCCTTGCGGTTGATGGTGACCACGCCGTTCTTGTCCGGCTGAAGGTTCGCCAGCACCGCCGCGGGGGCGGCAAGGAAGTCCAGGTCCGAGGACATGCCCAAAACGAGTTGCGGGTAAGCGGAACGCATCTTCTCAAGCGAGTGGCTGAGCGATGGCGATGGCGCGCCGGCGGCGCCGAAAAGGCCTCCGCGTGCTGCCACCTGCTCGCCGGTCTGCGTCTTGCTGATCGCCCACGGGTTCAGAAGCAGGCCCGCCCGGGCCAGCATGTTGCCCGGGAACTTCACGGCGTACTTGCGGTCGAGGATGTAGCGATACTCGTCGCCGATGTTGCGGCCGACGACATAGGCCGAGTCGAGCTTGGTCACGGCGCCCATCTTCGGCTCCAGGGCCTCGATGGCCAAGTCGCCGAAGATGAAGTATTCCGGCTGGAACCTCACGGCCGCGACGTGAACGCGAGTGATGGCCGAGGCGTTGACCAGCTTCACTGCGATCGTGTCGGCGGCAGTATCCACCGATGCGATCTGCAGCGGCCTGGGGTTGATGATCTCCAGGCGGCGGACCGCGCCGACGGCGAAGTTCTCCACCACCGGCCCGTTGGTCACGCGGACATCAATCCTCGTGCCTTGCGACTTGATCAGCAGGCTGTAATCGCCCTCGGGCAGCTTGTCGAGCACCAGCACGCCATCGACGAGTTTGAGCGACTTGATATAGTCGTCGATGAACGTGCCCCCGTTCGTCGAAAGCAGCGAGAACTCCGCGGCCGTCACTTCCCTGGCCGTGCCCATGTAGGGGATCTGGATCGCCTCGCCCACCCGGCCGTTGACGTTGGCGAGGTAGCTGCAGCGATCGGCCGGGACGGTCCAGCGGTGGCTCACGCCATCGGTCGTGGTGGCCGACAGCCAGTCGATGTCGCCCAGGGCGCCGAGGGTCACGCGACCCTGCTCATCCGTCTGCAGCGAGGCGTGCACGCTCTGCGTGAACAAGCGGTGCTTGAATTCGAAGTTGCCCGGCCGCCCGCCGCGGGCCTCGCCGTTCTTGCCCAGCATGTCCACCGCCCAGCCGGCGTCGGAGCGCACAAGGAACAGGTCGTCCACCTTCTCGGTGCGGTCGATCTGGTTGAGCGTGAAGCTCTTGCTGTCGGCAACGTCCATGTCCTTGGCCTGCGACAGGCTGCGGACCTGCGCCCTGAGCACGAAGCTGATCTGCGCCAGCCGCTCGGGCACCTGGAACTCGCACGTCGATTCCTTGTCCAGCGACAGCTTGAAGTCCGGCACCTCGCGCGAGCTGGCGATGTTGTCCAGGTCCACCGAGTTCATCATCAGCTTGACGTTCTGCAGGATCGACAGATCGGCCAGCGCCCCGTTGATCTTCAGCACCGGGCGGATGATCAGCGTGGCCTTCTTGCGACGCAGCAGGCTCTCGCGCTCCACGTGGAAGCCCGCGTCCAGGACGTACCGCTCGGCCTGGTGATCGAACACCGCCAGCGAGTGCACCTCGCCGGCCGACAGCACAACCGTCTGCTGCCCGGGGGCGGTGCTGAACGGCACGGTGATGCTGCCATCCTTGTCGGCGAGGTACTCGTGACCGCCGAGGTAGAGGCGGGCGTTGTCGACCTTCTTGCCGGCCTCGTCCAGGATGGTGAACACCTGCCCGGCCGAGCCGGTATGCACCAGGTGCGTCAGGCGGCCCTTGCGGACGAGGGCGCGGCTGGCGGCGCCGTTGCCGATGAACTCGATCACGTACGTGCCGGGCTTGTTGAGGCCCTTGAACTCGAACGTCCGCTTCACGCGGAGCAGCGGGGCCACGTCCTTGTAGTCGTTGGTGACCTCCTCGTTGGCCACCAGGCCGTCGAGGTTGATGTCCGTGTCGACCTCCTTGAGGCCGGCACGGTAGAAGTTCAGCGTGTTGACCTGGTAGACCTTCACGATCAGCGAGGGCACGTTCTTGACGAAGACGTCGAGCGAGACGGCCTCCTCGCCGGCGAACCAGGCCTTGTTGGTCAGGGCGAAGTCGATGTCGACGCGGTCCTTGAGGGCGCGGAAGCGCTGCGGGTCCAGCATGGAGGCGAGCTTCTCGGCGTCGCCCAGCCCGTTGACGATCTTGGTCTCGGCGAAGAGGTCCTTGAGGTACAGGTCGTTAATCCACTGCGCGTAGGGCTCGTAGGTGTCCTCGGTGAGGAAGAAGTGCTGCAGGTAGTTGCGGACGAGGGCCTCGTCGCTGGCCACGCGGGGCAGTTGCGTCACGGGCAGGAAGTCGGCATTGAGGTCGGCCATCCAGCGGCGGCGGTCCTCCTGCTCGTTGAACCACTTGGACAGGTACGAGACGCTGCGCGGCAGCTGGATGTACGCCATGAAGCGGTCCTTGTCGTACACGCCCAGTGCCGCGTCGTGCACCAGCCGGTGATACAGCACGCACGCCTTGAGCGAGTTGTGCGCGGGCACCAGCTGCGACACGAAGCCCTGCAGCCGGTCGAGGTAGGCCTGCCGCTCCTTGGCGTCATGCTGCCAATCGACGCCCACGCCCGGGCGAAGCTTGGGCAGGTAGGCGTTGATGAACCGCGTCTCCTTCAGCAGCTCGGGCATGAGCTTGAGGAGCTCGTCCAGCTGCGACTGCAGCATCTGCGAGTGGATCGGCAGCGAGCCGAACCCGCCGCTGTTGCGATATTTCAGATCGTCCACGACCAGCTGGACCAGGCCCGGCACGTCCGGCCGGGTGAGCTTCGACAGCAGCGCGCGGCGGCGGTCGCCCTCGAGCTTGGACGCGGCCAGGGCCTCCAGGGCCGCGGGCTCCAGGCCGTCGACGGTCTGGGAATTGTTGGCCAGGGCCCGCTGCAGGAGCGTCTCGTAGGCGATGGCCTTGTCGTCGAGCTTGGTGGGCAGGTTGGTCTTGGCCCCCAGCACCTCGCGCTGGTGATTGAACTGCACGCCCAGGCGGCGGGTGATGAAGTCCAACGAGGCCTTGGGGTCCTTGTCGTAGCGGAGGAGGGCCTGGCGGCACTCGATCTCCTCGATCATGGCGTTGCGGCCCTTGCGGCGCTCGATCCACTGCTTGAGGATGCCGTCGACGCCGGCGAAGTCGCCCGTGTTCTGCAGGTGCAGGGCGTTGTAGTAGTAATACTCGTCGGTGCCCGGCACGAGTTGCTTGAGCGCCGCCGCCCGGTCGGCCGACAGGGCGAAGTCCTCCACAAAGCCCACCTCGCCCGCCG
This sequence comes from uncultured Planctomycetaceae bacterium, assembly GCA_964616985.1. Classification (GTDB taxonomy): domain Bacteria; phylum Planctomycetota; class Phycisphaerae; order SM23-33; family SM23-33; genus CAZTVF01. The sequence continues at coordinate 4,592 of CAZTVF010000009.1, read as the reverse complement.
CCGCCACCGAGGGCGTGAAGAAGGCCGAGGCCAGACCCGCCGCCAAGAGCACCATCGACATGACGCGTTTCATCAGAAGCTCCTTTGTCGTCGCGAACGAAAGGTCAGTCACACCCGCATGCGCAGTTCGACCGCTATAGAGAAGACGATCCAACCGCGCACTTGTTAGGTCGCCCGCCATTATGACGTTGGACGCAACCAACAGCCAAAGGTTTCAACGATATTGGCCCGCCCCGCCTTCGGCGGGAATGACCAAGGACCAATGACGAATGACCAATGACAAGCCCGAAGAACTGGACAAGTCGGTGCCACCCGCCCGCCTTCGGCGGGAATGACCAAGGACCAAGGACGAATGACCAATGACAAGCCCGAAGAACTGGCCAAGTCGGTGCCACCCCACCCGCCTTCGGCGGGAATGACCAAGGACCAAGGACGAATGACCAATGACAAGCCTGAAGAACTGGACAAGTCGGTGCCACCCCCAAACTTGTTTTGGGGGTGAGGACAGGCACCGAGTTGAGGCCCGTAATTGATCCGATTTGGGTGTGGCCCGTGAGGCCGTCATCCCGCCGTTCGACACCAGCCCAGATCTCGAAGACCCACCTCGGTTTTCTTTCCGGTTTGGCCCCGTTCTGTGCGTACCGTCGTCTTAAGGGGTGCGCGCACAGTGCCAAGCGAATCACGCCCGCAAGTGGGTGACGTCTTCTCACCCCCAAACAAGTTTGGGGGTGGCACCGACTGGGCTATTTCCCCGTCTTCTCACTTGGTCATTTGTCATTGGCCCTTGGTCATTCCCGCCGAAGGCGGGCGGGGTGGCACCGAACGCTGACAGTGTTTCACATATCCTCTTACGAACAAATATGTTGTATCTGAACATGGAGGGCCGCGGGGTTCGTTTTTCACTCCGACCGCGGGGCGGAACACGCGACGATGGAGAATGCCGAACAAGACCGGAGGGTTTTGCAGTGTCAAGACGATGGGGCTACTGCCGCCGGCGCCGGGTTCGATTTGCCGGGAGATGAGAATGAACCGGTGCCGCCTTCTCACCCCCGCCGGGCCTGCCGGCCGGCGCCGGGTTCGTTTTGCCAGCCCGGCCGACGCGGCAGGCTTACGCCGCGGCGACGGAGTCGGCGACGGCGGCGAGGATGCGGCTGGGGATGCGACGCAGGGCGGCGACCTCGGCGGCGGCGTTGAGGCGGGCCGCTTCCTTGGGCATGCCGTACACGACGCAGCTGGCCTCGTCCTGGGCGATGGTGTGGGCGCCGCTCTGCCTCATGGCCAGCAGGCCCCGCGCCCCGTCGGCACCCATCCCGGTGAGGATGACGCCCACGGCGTTGTGCCCGGCCTGGCGGGCGACGGAGTGGAACAGCACGTCCACGCTGGGCCGCTGGTGGTACACCGGCGGGCCGTCCTTGACCTGCACCATGTACCGCGCCCCCGAACGCGTGAGCACCATGTGGTGGTTGCCCGGCGCGATCAGCGCCACGCCCGGGGTCACCATGTCGTTGTCGACGGCCTCGCGGACCTCCATCGCGCACAGCCCGTTGAGCCGCTGGGCGAACTGCGCGGTGAAGTGCTCGGGCATGTGCTGCACGATGACCGTGCCCGGCGTGTTCGCCGGCAGGGACGTAAGCACCTCGCGAATCGCCTCGGTGCCGCCGGTGGAGGCGCCGATGGCCAGCACCTTGTGCGTCGTGTGCAGCAGCGGCGCGGGGGCGGCAGCCGCCTCATCCCCCCCCGCCGGCGCCGCCGCGGGCTCGGCCGTGCGGTGAACGTGCGCCATCGCTGCCGCCCGGATCTTGTCCATCAGCGTCCGCGACAGGTCGCCCACCGTGTAGGCCGAACCGGGCTTGCAGAGGACTTCGACCGCGCCCAGTTCCAGCGCGCGCAGGGCCGCCTCGCTGCCCGCGGGCGTCAGCGAACTGATGACGATCACCGGCAGCGGCAGGTAGCGCATGAGCTTGCCCAGGAAGGTCAGGCCGTCCATGCGGGGCATTTCCAGGTCCAGCGTGATGACCTGGGGCTTCAGCGCGAGGATCTTCTCGCGAGCCACGTACGGGTCGCACGCCGTGCCGACCACCTCGATGTCGCGAGCCTTGGACAGCTCCGTCGAGAGGATCTGCCGGACCACTGCCGAATCGTCCACGATAAGGACCTTGATCATGATGCTACTCCAGGAACAGCGCCACCTCGGCCGAGCCGCTGTCCAGGTTCAGGGAGACACGGGCGTTGGCGGCGGAGAAGTCCGGCCGCTCCACGGGCTTGGGCGTCACCAGCATCGGCGGGCGGACGCTGAACACGTCCGTCTTGCTGGCGATGACGGGCAGGAGGTTGCCGCAGATGACGTTGAGCAGCTCCTTCAGCGCGTCGTGCTGCTGATCGGGCGTGGCGGTCTGGCCGTCGTCGAGGCCCAGCATGTTGCCCGCCAGGGCCGGCAGCATGTCGTCGGACACCCACAGGGCCACCTGGCCGCAGAAGGGTCCGGCGAAGGCGACCCGCGCGGCGGTGATCTCGCCGGCGGCCGCGCCGCCGACCTCGTCCTCGCCCATCGAGAACATGAAGGCCAGCGACTGGAACGTTTCCTCGGCCACCTGCTGCAGCGGTTCGGTCAATTGCGTGTTCATGTTTGAATCCCCATGATTTCCTGCACCACCTCGCGCACGATCTCGGGCGCGAAGGGCTTGTGAATGAAATGAGCGCCCTTCTGCTGGAGCTGCTCGATGCGGGTCTGGCTGCCCTCGGTAGACACGACGATGACAGGCAGGTCGTGCCACGCGGGGTTCTGGCGCATCCGCTCGATCATCTCCTCGCCGGTCATGACGGGCATGTTGATGTCGGCGAAGACCAGGTCGATCCAGTGACTCTCCAGCGCCTCCAGGCCCGCCTTGCCGTCGCCGGCCTGGAAGACTTCGCCGATGGGCACCTCGGCGACCTTGAGGGTCTTGAGGATCATCGCGCGGACCACCGCGCTGTCGTCAACGATGAGAATGTTCAACGCCATAGGGCTGCTCCTGCTATAGGTCTTTTTCGGTGCCGCCGATGCTCAGCCACACCCTGCCGGTGCCGACATCGAGGAACATGGTTCGCGCGATCGAGCCGCCGACATCCTCGCCGTCGATGAGGATGCCGTTCTTCCAGAACATCTTCTTGAGGATGATGTAATTGCGTTTTCCGATGGCGAAGTGGTCGGCGGAATGACCCTGGGAGTTGGCCCCGCCGGCGACCTTGATCTTGAGGCGGTTCTTGATGCCGCCGGCCGCATACAGCAGGCGGAAGAACTCCGGCACGCCCGTATCGACGAACATGAATGGGTTGGCCGCCGCCTTCTCGGGGTTCACTTCCGACATCGGCATCATCACGTGCAGGAGCCCCCCCACGCGGGCAACCGGATCGTGCACGGCGATGCCCAGGCAGCTGCCCAGGCCGTGCGTGACGATCACGTCGCCTTCCTGCGAGGCGATCTTCATGTCTGCTACACCGACTACGTGTTTCACGGCGATACCTCCGCAGCCTAGGCCTTGCGGTAAATGGTGGGCAGAACGTAACGGAACTTGTGCTGAACGCCGGTGAGGCTCTCGGAGTGCCCGATGAACAGGTACCCGCCGGGGGCCAGGATGCTCCAGAACCGATCGACCAGCTGGCCCTGCGTGGCCTTGTCGAAATAGATCATGACGTTGCGGCAGAAGATGACGTCGAACGGGCCCTTCATCGGCCAGCGCTCCATCAGGTTCAAGCGCGCGAAGGACACCATGCGCTTGATGGAGTCCTTCACCTCGTGCAGGCGCTCGGGCCGGGCCTGGATGAGGTTGAAGAATTCGCCCACCAGTCGCGGGGGCGTCTCGCGGAACCGCTCCTGCGCGTACACCCCCCGCCGCGCCATCGCCAGCACGCGGGTGGACAGGTCGGTCGCGAGGATCTTGGCGTCCCACAGCGGCAGGTCGTGCACGGCCTCGGCCAGCGTGATGCCCAGCGAGTACGGCTCCTCGCCGCTGGAGCAGCCCGCGCTCCAGATGCGGAGCTGGCGGTCCTGCTGGTGCTGGCGGACGAGGTCGGGGACCACCTGCTGGCGGAGAAACTCGAAATGCTTCCCCTCGCGAAAGAAATACGTCAGGTTCGTCGACAGGGCATCGAGCATGGCCGAGACCTCGCCGGCCCCGGAGTCCGAACCAATCAGGTCCATGTACTGCTCGAAGCTGTGCATGCCCAGCGTGCGAAGCCGCTTGCTCAGCCGCGCCTTCACCAGCTCCTTCTTGCCGTCGTGCAGGTTGATCCCGCACAGCTTCTTCACCAGGTCGCTGATGCGATTGAACTGCGATTCATTCAATTCGGCCATGTTCAGCATGGTCTGCATGTTGCCTCCATGTCATCTCTTGAAGGTCGCCTTCAACCCGACCGGCGGCGACTCCGGGGCGCCCCCTCGCGGGGACGCCTCAGACCATCCCAGGTTGTCACCTGCCGGCCGGGTCACAAAGGCGAATCACTCGTGTCAGAACTTCGCCAACTCATCACTGCCAACGGCCGCCGCCGCACGCGAGCCGCGCAGGGCCGCCTTCTCATTGACCGCGGGCTTGGCGGCCTTGCGGGCCGGGGCC
>CAZTVF010000008.1:0-72293 GCA_964616985.1 uncultured Planctomycetaceae bacterium | reverse complement strand
ATCCTGCGGCCGCAGGATCCACGTGTCGTCGGGCAGGCGGCCCTTGCTGTCGGCGCGGGCGTCGCCGTAGACGAGCTGGCGGGCGGAGGGAACGCGGATGGCGTCGGTGTTGAACGTGAATTCCTTCGGGTTCTTCACGAAGTGGAACAGGTGAGTGTGGCTGCGGCTGAACTTCATCTTGCAGTTGACGCCGAAGGTGTAATACCAGATCACCCAGCTGCGGCAGACCAGGCCCAGCTCGCGCTGGAAGATGAGCTTGAGCTCGGCCGCGAAGTCGTCGCCGATCGCCAGCCAGAACGTGCCATCTGGCTTCAGCGCCCGCACGAGGGCCGCACCCCACTGGCGCGACCAGTTGAGGTACTCCTCCGCCGCCATGCGGTCTTCGTATACGTCGTACTTGTAGCCTATGTTGAACGGCGGGTCGGCAAACGCCAGGTGCACCGACCCCTCGTCCAGGGCCTGCATCCCTGCGATGCAATCCTGATTCAGAAGGCGATTAACTTCCATGACACTCCCTCGGTTCGCTGGGCGATCGTCTGAGAAAATGCAACGGCTCTATCATGCCAGAATTGCGCTCGCGTTCAAGGGCATTCAAGCCCTCGCACCGCCGGATTCGCCCGGCGCCGAGGCCCCCATCCGATCCGTCGCCAATTTCTGCTATAATCGCCGCTTCGATTGTTTGGAGCAACGCACGCATGTGGACGATCATCCTGTTGACGCTGTCGAATGTGTTCATGACCTTCGCGTGGTACGGCCACGTGAAGTGGAAGGATACCGCCTGGTTCAAGCCGACCTGGGCGGCGATCCTGCTAAGCTGGGGCATCGCGTTCTTCGAGTACTGCCTGCAGGTGCCGGCCAACCGGCTGGGCAAGGAGACGTTCTCCTTCGTCCAGCTCAAGACGATCCAGGAGATCATCACGCTGGTGGTGTTCGCAGTGTTCTCGATCGCGTTTCTTAAAGAGCCGCTGCGGTGGAACCACCTCGTGGGCTTCTGCCTGCTGGTGGCGGCGGGGTTCTTCATCTTCAAGAAGTGGTGACGTAATCATTGGCCCGGTGAGCTTCCGGCAGGGCGCCAGACGCAGCCCACCCGAAGCTCCTGAAAGGAAGACGATGTCAGACGACAACAGCGCACCCGAGGCGGCCCTGCCGTGGGAGCCGGTGATCCAATCCTTTGAGCAGTGGGACCGCCAGCACCCGCCCCTGATACGAGAGACGCTCCTGGTGGGCAGTTCCAGCGTGGGCATGTGGCCGACGCCGGAAGCGGATTTCGCGCCGATCCCGCTGGTGCGGCGCGGGTTTGGCGGCTCGACCATGGCCGACCTGCTGTATTACTACGATCGTGTCGTGATGCCCTACCGCCCCCGGGCCATCATCGTCTACGAGGGCGACAACGACGTGGGCAACGGCAAGAGCCCCATCGAAGTGCTGGCCGAGTTCCAGACCTTCGTCAACCGCGTCCGCGCCACGCTGGGCGACGCGAAGATCTATTTCATCGCTCTCAAGCCCAGCCCCTGCCGCGAGCCGATGTTCCCCGCGTTCCGCCAGACCAACCGCCTGCTGGCGGAGCTCGCCGTGCGGACGCAGGGCGTGATGTTCATCAATATCTGGGACGCCATGCTCAACGCCGACGGCTCGCCGCGGAAGGAGCTTTACCTCGAGGACATGCTGCACATGAACGCCAAGGGCTACGAGTTGTGGACGAGCATCATCAAACCCATCGTCGCCAAGGGCGGGCTTTGACATGAAGATCAGTGCCGCCGAATGGTGCTACTGGCGCGACGGCCAGGATGCCAGCCTGTACTATGCGACGCTGTCGGCCATCGGCGTCGACGCGGTGGAGATGACGCCGCCGGACCGCTGGCCGGCCGCGCGCGACGCGGGGCTGGCGCTGCTGAACCTGGCCGGGCCGGGCATGCAGAAGGGCCTCAACTGCCTCGAGAACCACGCCGAGCTCGTGCCGCAGATCGAGTCGCTCATCGCCACCGCCGCCGGCGATGGCATCGGGCACGTGATCGTCTTCAGCGGCAATCGCGATGGCCAGGATGACGCGACCGGCCGGTCCAACTGCGCCAAGGCCCTCGACCGCCTGCTGGGGCCCGCCGAGGCGGCGGGCGTGACGCTCGTATTCGAGATGCTCAATTCGTTCGACCACGCCGACTACCAGGCCGACCGCGGGCGGTACGGCTTCCAGCTCGTCCGCGACCTGGGCTCGCCCAATCTCCGCGTGCTGTACGACGTGTACCACCTCGCCCGCATGGGCGAGGACGTGCTGGCCGACGCGCTGGACAACCTCGACCTCGTCGCGCACTTCCACCTGGCCGACATCCCCGCCCGCACGCTGCCCGCCGCCGACGCGCGGATCGACTACCGCGCGCTCGTCTCGCGCGTTCACGCCGCCGGCTATCGCGGCTACTGGGGCATGGAGTTCTGCCCCCGCGCGCAGCCGCTGGCCGAGCTGGCCGCGGCCGTGGAGCTGTTCCGGTCGTACGTACAGCCTTAGCGCATGCAGCGCGTGCTGGTCCTTTGGAGTGCGTGGCAAGCCCGAGCGAAGCGAGGGCGCCGGAGACCGCTTTGAATCTGCTGCCGGATGGGCAACAAGTCAGAAGCCGACAACGTCGGTGGAAACGGAGACAGTCGGTGTCCCGAGATTACACTCGGCGAGAAAGGGATTTTATGATACGCCTCATCATCACTACCTTATGGACGCTTGCCGTACCGATGTTACTCATTGCTGGGCCAACTACCCCTGCGAGCGATCCTGCCCTTGATGACACATTGCTGAAGGGGTTCACCTTCTTTGGGCAGGCCGTCGATGCCAATGGCATGGCTGTGGCGGGGGCGAAGGTGTGCGCCTATGGATATGTATCTGATCCTCTCATCTTCTGGTCGCTGGTGCCGCTAGGCAAGACCACCACCGGTGTTGACGGGCGGTTCTGTGTGAAGGTCAAGGAACCTGGACAAGGCAGCCTGATAGTCACCATCACCAAGGAAAGGCTTGGCATGAGCTGGATGAACTGTGCCTTATCGGGCCCCAACGGCGGTGTCGTCAAACTGGGCCCTCCGGCCGACTGTGCAGGCATGGTCGTCAATGAAGCCAATGGCCCCGTGGGCGGGGCATCCGTCGAGATCCGCCTTCCCGCCCTGTCGGATGGGGGCCTTGATCTCAACGGCCGCGGACGCATCCCTGAGCTTATCACCAAGACCGACGAGCATGGCCGTTTCAGATTCACACAGCTGCCGACAGGGTCCATCGGAACCTTTGTCGTACGGGCCGCGGGCGCGGCGCCGCTGGTTGTCAGGGAAGCAGCCCCGTCTGCCCAGCCCTACCGCAGCGACGACAAAGATATCCGCTTGGTGCTCAAGCCGGAGGGGCGCATTCAGGGCACGCTACTGCATGATGGCAAACCTGTGGCTGGAGTCAATATCCTTGCCTATAACAGCACGATTGACAACATCGTCGAGGCCCCCATAGCTACGACGGACATGGACGGCAGATTCACCCTCGCAAACCTGCGCGCGGGAGAGCATCTCGTCCGCACCTTCGCCGCCACGGGCAACCCTGATTTCCTGGCGGATGGAGAGCCAGTCAAGGTGGAGGCTGGCAAGACCACCGCGAACGTGATCGTCCCGGTGATCAAAGGCGGGCTGCTGCGGGTGACCCTGCGCGATAGTAAAGGCCGCCCTGCCGTCGGCTTTCCGGTGCACACAACGCATCCTCAGGAGTGGAGGATACAGAGGGCTCCCACGTGCTTAACAAACGACATGGGGATTGCCACGTTTCGTGTGCTTCCTGGGCAGTGTTACGCCTATCTGGCGGCGAACGGTTACCACCTGCCCAACAATAACGGCGTTGGCGCCATTGTGAAAGACGACGAGACCGTCGATGTCGAGGCGGTGGTGGAGCCGAACCCGCGAATTACGGGAATCGTTTTGGGGCCCGACGGGAAGGGGCTCAATGGAGTTTCGGTCTGCCTCTACTCGCAAAACAATTACTCGGTCGAAGGGACGACTGATGAGCAAGGCCGCCTTGATATGATCTGGATGTTGCATGCCATTCCGCCTGGTGGCCTCACTCTCGCCTGTCGCCACATGGCACTGGGAATGGCCGGTATCAAGCCCGTGGACAATCCGGACAACCCGATCGAGCTCACGCTCAAACCTGCCGCCGCCATCGCCGGGCAAGTTGTCGACGACAATGGCAAGCCTGTGGCCAAAGCGCGAGTCTATGTGCATCACAAGCTTCCGGGGCAACGGGCGGGCGTTTACGGGATACCCGAAGCCATAACCGATGAGAAGGGCAACTACTCGGTTCGCACATTGCCGCCGGACGAGTATGACGTGTGCATTTGGGCCAAAGGATATGGTCCGGGCATCGGTTGGGCCCTGGTTCCCGATGGTAACATCGCCGCGACCGATGCGAATAGACTGGTCGCCGTGGACAAGATCGCCCTTGAGACCGCATCGCTGACCATCGCTGGCGTTGTGAATGACATCGATGGACGCCCCGTAGCAGGTGTTACCGTGTGGCCGACTGGCGAAAGGCAGGGCCCAATTGCTTCGGTCTTCACAAACAAAGAAGGCCGCTTCACACTAACTGGGCTCGTTCCGGAGAAGCTGCATGTGAACGCTCAAGGGAGCACGCCCTCAGGATTTGCAGCTCACGGCGCGGTCGACGTCGAGGCCGGCGCCACCGACGTCGAAATCATTATCATCAAGCCCGGCGAAAAGCGCCCGCCGAAGAAGGAAACACCGCCACCTGGGGTGGATTTTTGAGGCCCGCCTGCGAGGAAGGGCTAACCCTGAATGGCGCTGCCGCCATTGAGGGGGAATCATTTGAATCTCGCCGAATAGAGAAACCAGCGGGCCTTGGGGTGCTTGCGGTCCTTGGGCTGGCGGTCAAAGTAGAGGGTCATGATCGCGTGGGGCTGCGTCTGTACGCGGAACCAGTGGCGGCGGAGGTAGACCTCGTCGGCGCCGTTGCGGCAGGGGCCGGTGGTCTTCCATTTCTCGATCACGCCCACGACCGTGTATTCCGTCCCGCGCCACGTGAAACGCTGCGGCAGGCCGGGCTCTCCGCGCGTCATGCCCGCCGCATCACCCGAGGCAACGCCCGGCGCAATCGCCTCGCAGATGAACTCCTCGTGCTGGACGGCGTTCTCGCTCATATCACCAGCATATCACCCCCGGCGACGAAGGCTATTCCAGGGCGAAGGTCTTCGCCAGGGCGGGTTTGGCGTCAAGCATGGTGTAGAGCTTGACGGTGTAGTTGCCCTTGCCGCGGGCCACCTGGGACAGGTCGAACATGACGGCCTTGCCCACGTCGGGGAACTGACGCGACCAGACGAGTTCCTGCGTGGCCAGGTCCTCGCGCCCGCCCTCGCGGGTGATCGTGATGCGGAACTTGTTGCGGTCGGCCTGCACGGGCAGGCTGAGCACGACATACATGCACTTGTCTTCGGAGCTGAAGCTCTTGCGCTCTTCCCACTTGCCGTCGTAGCACTTCTCGCTGGCGACGATCTTGAACGCCTCGTTCGGATTGACCTTCACGACCTGGCGGGTGACGGCGAACTCGCGCACCAGCTGCGCCACCGTCTGGCTGACGCAGATGGCGTGGCATTCGGCCGCGGTCTTGCTGGGCACCTGCGCGTCCTCGGTCTGTTTCCACCCGCAGCTGGCGGTGGCGTGGATCTGGCGCGAATCCTTCGCCCGCAGCAGCGACGCCGTCGCCGTCACCGTGGACTCGTTGCGCGTCATCACCACCGGCCGGTCGCCCTTGTACACGTACTGCTTGGTGTAGGGATCCCAGTCGTAGATGGGCTCCATCTTGGTGTACTTCTCGCTCTTGGTCTGGTCGTTGGTGACGCGGCCGAACATGACCGCCTGCACATCAAGGCTCTCGATCTTGCGGAGCTGGGCTTCCATAGCGGCCTTGTCGCTGCCGAAGGCGATCTGGAGGTCCTGCACCTTGAGCATGCCCTTGACTTCGGCGGGGTTGAAGACGGTGTACGTGCCGTTGGCTCGCAGCGTGTTGGCCAGCTCATCGGCAAACGCCTCGCCCTGCTGCTTGTTGGCGGCGTCGAAGGGGATGACCGCGATGCTCTTGAGTTCCGGCGTCCAGAATTGCGGGTATTCGACGATCGGGATCTCGGCCGAGCAACCCGCCAGCATTGCCACAACGCAGACCATCATCATCAGGCTCGAACGCATGAGAGGCTCCTTTGAATATGCAGCCTATTATACACAAGCGGCAATGAAAATCAGTTGAACCTTGTCACCGCGGCCGAGGCGACGCCATTCTGGCCGCCGGGGCCTTTGCGGAAGAACTTGCGATTGTTCTCGCGCACCTGCGGCGGGCGGGGGCGCAGCAGCAGGTTCTCTTCGCCCAGCAGGCCCACCAGTTCGTCCACCAGCTTGCGGCTGGGGGCGACGTACCACTGGCGGTCGGGGCGGATGGTGGCGCGAACGAGCGGCTGGCCCATGGGGGCCAGCTGCAGGAAGATCGGGCACTGGCCGCGATGCCTCGTCAGGATGTCCGACAGCCGCGTCGCGAGGTCCTTGCCGCCCTTGCCCAGGCGCAGCACGATCGAGCCCGTGAGCTGCTCAATGGCCTCGTCGATGGCGATGAGGTTGTCCACGATGATCGACGGCCGTTCGCGATTGCGATCGACCGTGCCGACGAGGAAGACCAGCTTCTGCGACTCGACCAGGTGGCCCAGGCGCTCGAACGCGTCGGAGAAGATCACCGCGTCGGCCTTGCCGGTGAGGTCCTCCACCGTGATCATCGCCATCTTCTTGCCGGCCGACTTGCCCGTCTTGCACACCGTGGGGCGCACCTGCGCGATCATGCAGCCCACCGTGATGGGGGCGCTGTGGCTGTGTTCCGCCAGCCCGCTCAAGGCCGCCTTGCCCGCGGGCGTCGAAAGGCTGTCGAGCTCGCGGCCGTAGCGGACCAGCGGATGGGAGGTGATGTAGAAGCCCAGCGTTTCCTTCTCCGCTGCCAGCAGCTGCGACTCGGACCAGGGCTCGACCTGGGGGAATTTGATCGGCGGGGCCTCGCCGCCCATCGCGTCGAAGAAGTTCATCTGGCCGCTGCGGCGGGCCGCGGCGTCGGCGGCGCCCATCTCGATCGCGTGATCGAGCCCGGCGGTCATCGCGGCGCGGTGCGCGCCCAACGCGTCGAACGCGCCGCACTTGATCAGCGCCTCGATGGTCGCGCGGTTCACCGCGTGCAGGTCCACGTGCTTGCAGAAGTGGTAGAGGTCGGTGAAACGCTTCACCTCTTTGCGGGCCGCGGCGACGGCGCCGACCGCCCGGTCGCCCACGCCCTTGACCGCCGCCAGCCCGAAACGAACCTGCTCCCCGTCGACGGTGAAGTCGCGGTCGCACGTGTTGATGTCGGGCGCCGCGATCTTGATGCCCATGCGGTGGGCCTCGGCCATGTACAGCACGATCTTGTCCGTGTCGCCGCTTTCGAACGTCATCAGGGCCGCGAGGAACTCCCGCGGGTAGTGCACCTTGAAGTACGCCGTCTGGTAGGCCACGATCGCGTAACGCGTCGAGTGCGCCTTGTTGAAGCCGTACCCCGCGAACTTCAGGATCAGCTCGAACAGGCGGTTGCCTTCCTCCTCGCTGATGCCGTTGGCCTGGGCCCCGGTCATGAAGTTGGGGCGCTCGGCCGCGATCACCTTTTCCTTCTTCTTCGAGATCGCCTTGATCAGCGTCAGGGCGACGTTCAGCTGCAGCTTGCCCAGGCGGTTGAGCACCTGCATGACCTGTTCCTGGTAGATCATGATGCCGTACGTCTCGGCCAGCAGGCTGTCGACCAGCGCGTGGATGGGCGGCACGGCCTCGGTGCCGTTCTTGCGCGAGCAGTAGCTGGGGATCAGCTCCATCGGCCCGGGGCGATACATGGCGTTTGCGGCGATGAGATCTTCCAGCCGCGATGGCTGCATCTGCGTCAGGACGCCCTTCATGCCGCCGGATTCGAACTGGAAGATGCCCTCGGTGTTGGCGTCGCAGAAGAGCTTGTAGACGGCCGGGTCATCCAGCGGGATCTTCTCGGGGTCGATGTCCTTGCCCGTCCGCTGCTGCACCAGCTCGCGCGCCCGCTGAATGGTGGTCAGCGTGCGCAGGCCCAGGAAGTCCATCTTCATCAGGCCGACTTCGTCGCACGTCGGGCCGTCCCACTGCGTGATGGCGTCGTCGCTGTCGCTCTGGCGGGCGAGGGGGACGAGGTTCTCCAGCGGCTCGTCGGCGATGATGACGCCGGCGGCGTGAACGCCGCCGTGACGGGCCAGGCCCTCGAGCCTGAGGCCGAAATCGACCAGCTGCTTCACGCGCGGGTCGCTGTCGTACATCTTCTTGAGGTCGGATTCCTGCTCCAGGGCGTCGCCCAACGTCATGCCCAGGGTCTCGGGCACCTTCTTGGCGATCGCGTCGACCTCCGGCAGCGGGATGTCCATCACGCGCCCCACGTCGCGCAGCACGGCCCGCGCCTTGAGCGTCCCATACGTGATGATCTGGGCGACGTGGCCGTACTTCTCGCGGACGTACTGGATGACGCGGCCGCGGCCTTCCTGGCAGATGTCGATGTCGAGGTCGGGCGCTTCCTTTCGCTGCGGGTCGGTGAAACGCTCGAACAGCAGCCCGTAGCGGAGCGGGTCGACGTCGGCGATGCCCAAAGCGTAGCCCAGGAGCGTGGCCACGCCGCTGCCGCGAGGCGCCGCGGGAATGCTGTTGCGGCGGGCGTACTGCACGAAGTCATGCACGATCAGGAAGTAGGAGCTGTAGCCCTTGTCCTCGATGACCTGCAGTTCCCAGTCCAGCCGCTTGGCGTATTCCTCGGGAACGCTCTTGCCTTCGAAGCGGCCGGCGAGGCCCTCCAGGGCCAGGCGGCGCAGGTACGGCCCGGGCTTCTCGCCGCCGGGCGTATGGAACGACGGCAGGTGCTTGCTCTTGAAGTCGATCTCGACGTTGCACATCTCGGCGATGCGCAGGGTGTTGTCGGCCGCCTCCGGCCAGGCGCTCAGGGCGCGGCGCATTTCGGCGGAGTCCTTGAAGTAGATCTCCGGCGGGTAGGCCATCTTGTCGGAGCTGTTGAGGGTCTTGCCGGTGGAGATGCAGGTGAGGACCTCGTGGGCGGGCTTGTCGTCGCGGCGGAGGAAGTGCACGTCGTTGGTGCCCACGATTCCCACGCCCAGGTCGCGGGCCAGCTCGACCAGCATCGGGTTGACGCGGTCCTGGTCCTCGATGCCCTGCACCTGGATCTCGATGAAGAAGCGGTCCTTGCCGAAGATGTCGAGGTACTCGCCGGCGATCTTGCGGGCGAGCTTGGGCTGGTTCGACAGCAGCGCCGAGGGCACCTCCCCGCCCAGGCAGGCCGTGGTGCAGATGAGGCCCTCGTTGAACTGGCCCAGCAGCTCGCGGTCGATTCGCGGGCGGTAGTAAAAGCCCTCGAGAAAGGAACGCGAGGAAAGCTTCAGCAGGTTCTTCCAGCCGGTGAGGTTCATCGCCAGCAGCAGCAGGTGGTAGGAGGCCTGGTCGATGCGGCCCATCGAGCGGTCATGCCGCGTCGTGGGCGAGATGTACGCCTCGCTGCCCAGGATGGGCTTGATGCCCGCATCCTTGGCGGCCTTGTAGAAGTCCATCGCGCCGAAGAGGTTGCCGTGGTCGCTGATGGCGACGGCCGGCATTTCGAACTTTGCCGCCGACTCGACGAGGTCCTCGATGCGGACGCAGCCGTCCAGCAGCGAGTAGTGCGTGTGTACGTGAAGGTGAACGAACTTGTCCATGTGGCGTCCCTGCTCTTGGCTTACGGTCCTCGCACTATATCACAGCGCGGCGCCAAAGCAATCGGCTCTGCCCCGACTTTTCCACCTTCAGGTTGGCGGTCCGGCGGAGGCCTCAAGCACGGGATCGCCCGCGGAAGGGGGCACTGGATCACCACTCGCCGTCCGGCGGAGATGGCGAGGATGCGGTCGAGGGTCATCGTGTGGGTGGGGCCGACGTAGACGATCTGGTCGTCGCGGAGGTGGCGGTAATAGAGCTCGAAATCATCGGCGGCGCGGTCGTTGATCTGCACAGACCGCAGCATCGGCATGGCGCGCCAGGCGGGGATGTGCTGCGCGTGCGCGCCGCACAGGTGGATCATGCCGCCACAGGGGTACTGGGAGAGGATCCGGGCGTCCAGGGGGGCGAGGAACTCGCGGTAGTGTTCCGCCGAGATCATCTGCGTCGCGCAGCCGTCGATGTAGCCGAAGCCCTCGGGGGCGTAGCGGCTCTGCGTTACGGCGCAGCGGAGGATGTCATTGGGCACGGCGGCCCGCACGGCCTGCGTGGCGGCGATGATCACGTCGGCGATGACGCCAAGGGCGTGATGCGCTGCGGCCGGTCGCTCGATCATGGCCTCGAGGATCCGCTGGCCCAGCAGGTTCATCGCGATGTTGATGGGGCTGCTGAGCACGGGCGCCGTCACCAGCAGGCGCCCTTGCGTGGCGGCCACCACGTGGGCCGCAAGACGCAGCCAGGCCTGCAGGACGGGGCTGGCGGCGACATCGGGGCGAGGCAGAAGAGCGACGTCGCACTCCAGCGGGTCGTTCCAGGCCTGGGCCTCGTGAAAGTAAGCCTTGGCGCCGAGCAGGGCATCGATGAAGTGTACGCCGAGGGCGTCAAGTTCGATGGCCAGGGGTCGGAAGTTGACGGGATCGGCTGCTTCGGCGGCGCCGGCCTGCATCGCGCCGAGCACCTCGTCCAGCCACGCGGCGGGGTCTTGCAGCATGTCGATCTCATTGACGCCCAGCAGGCCGTGCGATCGACCGAACCACCACCCGCAGATGGCCACCACCTCGGTGGCTGCGCCTGTGCGAAACAGATCCGCCACGCGCCGGCGATGCTTCGCCTGCGCCGACTCAATCTCGGAGGTGAGCCATGAGAGGGGCAAGAATCATCTCTCCTGCACGGTTGTCAGTGCCCCGGCTTTTTGAGCTTGGCGAGGTTCTGGTCGATCGCTCGGATCTTGCGGTCGAGCTCGTCGATCTGCTTGCGGAGGTCGACGGCCTTCATGTCGGCGGCAAGCTTGGCCTCAAGGCGCTTGTCGAACTGCTGCTGCGCCTTGGCCAGCGCCGCCTTCTCCTCCGCCGTCGGCGGGGCGGGGGGCTTGGCGATGAGCTTTGCCGCCTCGTCCATGGTCTTCTGCAGGGAGTCGGCCGCCTTGCGGGCCTCGGCCACGTTGGGGTCCCTGGCCTCCAGCTCCGCCGCCAGGGTCGGCAGCTTGTCGCGTTTCTCCTTGATCGCGGCCTGGATGTCGCGGATGGCGGCCTGGGCCTGCTCGATCTTCTTCGCCTCCTCCTGGCCGCGAGGGTCGGCGGCGGTCTTGGCGGTCAACCCGTCCTCGTACGCCTTCCACGCCTGCTCCTTCGCCTTGCGGGCCCCGGCCAGGGCGTCTGACTTCTGCACCTCGTCGTAGGCCTTTTCAGCCGCGGCCAGGGCCGATCGGTCGGTCGGCGTTGGCTTGGGCGTCGGCGGCGGCGCGGGGGTGGGGGCCGGGGCGGGCGTCGCCGGGGGCGCGGCTGCCTTCTTGCGGGCCTCATAGTCCTTTCGGGCGTCGTCCACGGCCTTGCGGGCCGCGGCCATCGCTGGGTGCTCGTCGAGGGCCTTCTGCGCCACCTGCGCCTCGGCCCGCAGCTTCTGCAACTCCGGCGCCCGCTCGACCTTCGCCCGCACCTCGCCTTGCACAAACTTCGCCACGCGAATCTCGAGATTGAGGTCTTCGATCACGTCGTCGCCGGCCACAATCTCCTTCGTCAGCGCCATCACGCCCGGATCGGCCGCAACCACCGCATCAATCGTCGCCGTGCGCGCCTTCTGTGCGTCGTCGGCCGCCTTGCGGGCCTGGGCCACCTTGGGATCCTTGGCCTCGATCTCGTTTCGCAGCGGCCAGCATTTCTCCTGCTGGGTCTTCATCGCCGCCTGCAGCCGCGCGATCTCGGCCTCGGCCTGCGCGACCTTCTTGGTCTGCTCGGCCCCGCGTTCGCTGGCGGCGACCTGGGCGGTAAGCGTCTCGTCGTACAGCTTCCACGCCTGTTCCTTCGCCTTGCGGAGCGCGGCAAGCTCATCGGACTTCTGGACGGTGTCGTAGGCCTTTTCAGCCTTGTTCAGGGCGTCGCGCGCATTGGCGGGCCGGCCCTTCGATTCCCACTCCTTGCGGGCGGCGTCGCGGGCATTGGCAGCCGCCACCACCGCGGGATGATCGCCCATGGCCTTGTCGGCGGCCTCGGCAGCACGGCGGATCTTGACGATATCTTCCCGTCGTTCGGTCTTCTTGCGGACCTCGTCGAGGATGAACTTGGCGATGCGGACCTCCGCGTTGTGATCCTCAATGGACTCCTGAGCCGCGGCGATCTCCTTGTTCAGCGCCGCGAACTCGGGATTGGCGGCCACGGCCGCATCGGCGATCTTGCGGATCTCCTTCTGCGCGTCATCGGCCGCCTTGCGGGCAGCGGCAATGCGCGGGTCCTTGGCCTCCACGTCCTTCTTGAGTGAGTAGAGCTTCTCGCGTTTTTCCTTCAGGCGGGCTTCGGCCGCCTTGATCTGCGCCTCGGCCTGCGCGATCTTCTGCGCCTGCGGCGCCCACCGCGGATTGGCGGCGGCTGCGGCGGAAAGGGCGTCGTCGCAGGCCTTGTTCGCCAGTTCGACGGCCTTGCGGGCCTCGGCGAGGGCAGCGCTCCTGGGCAGTTCGTCGAGGGCCTTTTCGGCGGCGGCCAGGGCGGAGCGATCGACCGGCGTGGGCGTTGGCGCGGGGGTTGGCGTCGGGGTAGGAACCGGCGTGGGCGCCGCCGCGATGGCGGGCGCTCGCCGGCGGGCATCGTAGTCTTTTCGGGCATCGTCCATCGCCTTGCGGGCGGCGGCGACGGCGGGGTGGTCCTGGCAGGCCTTCTCCGCGGCCTGGGCCTCGGAGTAAAGCTTCCGCACCTCCGGCGAGCGGTCGAGGCGGCCGCGAAGCTCGCCCAGTGCGTACTTGGCAATGCGAATGTCCAACTCGAGTTCGGCGATGGGCTCGGCAGCGACGGCAACGTCCTTCTGGGCCGCGGCGATCTCGGGGCTGCCGGCCACGGCGGCATCGGCAAGCTGGCGATAGGCCCTGCGGGCGGCTTCGAGGTCCTGGCGGATCTGGTCCATCTGCTGCCGCGTGGGCGGCTTGAAATCCTCGACCTTGCGGCCCCGTTCGATGACCGCGCGGAGGTCGGCCAGGTCGGCCTCCTTCGCCAGGGCCTGGCGAATCTGGTCGAATCGCGCCCAGAGGGCGCCCTGCTGCTTGAGCAGTTCCTGCTTCTGCTGGTTGAGGGCCTCGGCCGTCGCCGGCGGCGCGGATTGGGCCATCGCCGCCGACGCCAGCGAAAACAGGACCAGGGCATATGCTAGTTGTTTCATTCCGGAATTCCTCTGCCGGCCGCCGTGCCAGTGATTTGACCGCCCCGGGGCGGCTCGATGCCCCGGCTCCGAGACATCATTATATATGTAACACCGCAAGGCCCACCGTGGCGCCGCGGATGCAATATTCGTGTTGTCACCGGCGTTCTCGATAGTAGACTCACAGCACCGGCTGCGATGGTCGCCGCCGGTTTGTTACTCCGCCAGGAAGGCCCAGATGTTCCACAATTATCCAGCCCTCTCGCGTCTCCTGCTCGTCCCCATGGTGCTCGCCGCCGCCCTGGGCGCCAGCGCCGCCGATGCCCCCGCCAAGAAGCTCGACCTGAGCGTCACCTTCGGCGACCAGGGCCCCAGCTCGCTGAAATACATGGATGTGGAGCTGATCGCGTCGGCCGCCCCGTCGCTATCGGCTGCCACCACCGACGCCAACGGCAAGAGCATCAACGTCAACCTCGGCAAGTCGCCCCGCACGTCGGTGGACGGAAAGACCTTCACCCGCGCGTGCGACGGGCTGACGGTCGTGACGGCCTGGGCGGAGGAGGGGCCATCGCTTCGCATGACGGTGACCTTCCGCAACACCGGCGAGGTCGCCCTCACCCGCGTGGCGTACATGCCGCTGGTGCTGAAGTTCCCCAGCCGGCCGCTGGGCGGCTCGTGGAAGTGGGGCTACCGCGTGACCAAGGATAACCGCGGGGTGCCCGGCGTGGTCGATGCGGATTACCGCATGGGCAAGGTCGTCGCATGCAACGACGAGATCGAGAAGGCCGTCACCTTCGGCTTCGAGGGCAACTACGGCAACAGCAGCACCAACGGCATCATCATCGAGACCGTCAAAGGCGACACGATCGCGCCGGGCAAGGAGAAGACGTTCCGCTTCTCGCTGCGGTTTGCGGCTTCGGGCACACCCACCGACAAGATCGCGGCCGACATCTATAAGCAGTTCGCCGCGGCGTACCCCTTCAAGCTCAACTGGCCTGACCGCCGGCCGATCGGGGCCCTCATGGCCTGCCAGAGTGCGAAGAACTGGCCGACGAATCCTCGCGGCTGGCTGAACGACCCGAAGATCGACATCACCACCGAAGAAGGCAAAAAGGCCTTTCGCCAGCAGATGCTCAAGTGGGCGGACACAGCGGTGGCGACGATCAAGGAGACCGGCGGGCAGGGCATGATCTTCTGGAGCGTCGAGGGCGAGCAGATGCCCCATGCCATCACCTACCTCGGCGACCCGCGCGTGCTGCCCCAGAGCGCGCCGGAGATGGACGAGATCGCTGACGAGGTCTTCAAGAAGTTCGCCGACGCCAACCTCAAGACCGGCGTGTGCATCCGCCCCTCGCGCATCATCGCGGACGGCAAGGGCGGCTGGAAGCACCTGCAGGTGGCCGACCACATCAGCGAGATGGCCGACAAGATCGCCTACGCCAAGAAGCGGTGGGGCTGCACCATCTTCTACATGGACACCAACGTCAAATGGGAACGCGGCATGTGGCAGGGCGATGCATCGCTCCTGGCCGCCGCCGACCTGTACGAGCTCACCAAACGCCACCCCGACGTGCTGATCTTCCCCGAGTTCGGCACGTTCGGCTACTGGAGTTGCTGCATGCCGTACGGCGAGCTTCGCGGCGGGTCGGACAAGACCTCCGACCTCACCCGCGCGGTCTATCCCAAGTGCGGCTCGACCATCACCATCGCCGACGGCGACATGATGGCGCACTACGAGAACCTGCTCTCGGGCGTGCTGGCCGGCGACATCCTGCTGTTCCGCGGCTGGTTCGGCGACCCTGCCAACGCCGATGTCAAACGCATCTACCAGGAGGCCGAATACGTTCGCAAGGCGGCCTCGGCCCCCGCGGCGGGCGCGATCGACAAGGCCCTGGCCGACACGGATCCGGCGGTCCGCTACCAGGCCCTGGTGCGCGCCAAGCCCACCGACAAGGCCGCGATGGCCGAGGTGATCAAGGCGGCCGGCGGCGAGAAGAACTGGGTCGTCCTCAAGAAGATGATCGCGCTGATGGGCGAGTCGGCCGACCCCGCCGCCATCGAGACGCTCACGAAGGTCCTCAAGGACAAGGGCCTCAAGCTCGGCCACTTCGCCGCGCGGGCCTTGGGCAAGTTCGGGCCAACCGCCTCGCCGACGCTGATCGCAATGCTGACGGAGGCAGACACGACGCTGGTGGCCGGCGCGCTGCAGACGCTGGCGACCTACGAGGAACCCAACGCGCTGGGGGCCATCCTGCCGCTGGCCGACAGCAACACCTCCGCCATCCGCCTGGCCGCCATCAAGGCCCTGGGCTCGCAGCGCGATGAGGCCAGCGTGGATAAGCTCATCTCGCTGCTGGACGCCAACGACGCGCCGACTGTCTCCGCCGCCGCCACGGCCTTGGGCAAGATAAAGGATCCGCGCTCCATCAAGCCGCTCGTCGAGGCCATCAACCGCGTCGTGGCCAGGAAGTACGACAACAACGTCCGCGTCACGATCGGCGATGCCCTCGAGGCCGTCACCGGAAAGCAGTTCGGCCCCTATGAGGCCCAGTGGCGCAAAACGCTCGACAGCGGCAAGCTCGCGCCACAGCAGGACGCGGGGAAGCAGTAAACGGTAAACTGTAACCAGTAAGCAGTAAGCAGTAAGCAGACGAACCTTCGCACTAGTCTTCGTTAGGCTATCGCTCGCTTTTCAGCGCTGTTTGATGCACCATTCGCTATCGCACGGCGCAAACAAGCAAGCGATGACCGGTGGTGGTCGGGACGGTACTGCAACCCGCTGGAGAGATGAAATGATGAGACAATTCCTGATCGCGTCTTTAACCATCGCCTTCCTCGCGGCGTTCGCCTGCGCCGCGCCGGACGCCAAGCCCAGGAAGATCTATGTCGTCGTCTTCGACTTCCAGTGCAAGGACAACCCGGCGCTGGGCAAGCAGTTGGCCGACAGCGTGCGGCTGTACATGGGCGGCCACAAGGATGAGTACGCGGTCCTCGATGTGTTGACCACGCAGCAGGCCTCCGACGCTCTGCCGGCGGCGACCGATCCCAATGCCGTCTCGGCCCTCGTCGAAAAGATTGCCGCGCACGTGGGCCTCTACGGCACGGTGGTCAAGGATGGCGATCGCGTCACGGCCGAGGTCAAGCTCATCGACCGCCTGGACCCCAACGCGGGCTGGGCGAAGAGTTTCAGCGACACCGGCGAGCGGGCCCGCGGCCTGATCGCGCGGCAGATCGTCGAGCACCTTCTCACCCGCAGCGAGTGGGTGCCCCCGCAGGCCGGCGACCGCCCCGAGCCCAAGGATTTCGCCCCGCCTCTGAATGCCAACGGCGATTTCGAAGGCGGCCTCGCCGGCTGGTCCATCCCCGACCGCGTCAGCTCGTTCATCGAGGACGGGCCCGCGGGGCGCGGCAAGGTCCTGAGGATCAAGACCGACCTCCAGCGCGACCCCTGGCTGGAATACACCCGCAAGCTGCGCTTCGGCCAGGCGGACCCCAACAACCCGCCGAAGATCGGCCGCGACGTCAGCTACACGTCGCTGGCGGGCATGGAGGGCGTCTTCTACGTCAGCGACTGGATCAAGGCTACGCCCGGCCAGCAATACTGGCTGACGGCGGATATGAAAGGCCGCACCGAGGGCATCTTCTTCCCCAAGATCTACGTGAAGGGTTTCCTCGACTGGTCGGCCAAGGCCGACACGCTGCCGGAGACCTCGCTGATGGAACTGAAGTTGACGCCCAAGGCCTTCGCCGCCCTGCCGGCCGAAAAGCAGAAGGCCCTGATCGCCGAGGACGTCAAGAATCACTCGCAGCGATACCGCCGCGAGGTCTTCCGCTGGTATCTCGCCTGCCGCAACGAGCAGGACCAGTGGAAACACTATGCCGACCCCTGCCCGCCGCGCGGCGGCCTGCCCGCCAACGTCGAGTGGCTGCAGATCCACATCTATGCCTACTGGCCGCCGGGCGAGTACCTGTTCGACAACGTCCACCTCTACGCCGACCCCTCGCAGAAGTCTCCCGCGTCCGAAGAGCCCGCGCGCACGCCGAAGTGAGGTGACGCGGCGAGCCTTCTTGACCACTGGCGTCGATGTTTCTGAGAGAACAGGCAACGGCCTCTATGGCCTGCTTGACGGTGCCACCCCCAAACTCGTTTGGGGGTGAGAACAACCACCGAGTCCGCTTCGTCAACAACCCTGGCATATGACGGGGGGCGGTCTTCCCAGGCCACCACCTCACTGTGTTGCTGGCGGGGGCGGTCCGGGTCCACCGGATGGCGGCAAGGCATTGCGGACGCGCCGAAGCGAGAGCTATCACGCTGTGATACAGGCCGGGCCTACAATGGTTCAGACAACAGGGGGAGCAAACATGTTTACCACCTTGCGTCGCGAAGTATTCATCCTGGCGGCTGCGGTTGCCTGCGCTGCTGCCCTGGGCGTGCTGGCTGTCGCGGGCGAAAACATGGCCAAGCTTCCGCCGCTTGCGGCGGGGGAGGCCAAGCCCCCGTTGGCGGCCGGCGAGAACAACCGGGCCCAACCGCCCTTGTCCGCGGCGGAGATTGAGAAACTCGCGGGGACCGACCAGATCGCGCTGCTGGAGAAGAGCCTCGACTATTTCCGCGCCGGCCAGCACAAGGACTACACGACGCTGTTCACCAAGCAGGAGCGCCTCCGCGGGCAGCTGGGCAAGGAGCAGGTGATTGACGTGAAGTTTCTCGCCAGCCCCTTCAGCGTGGTCATGTCGTGGCGAGCCAACGCCCCCGGTGCCGACCGCATGATCTACGTCGACGGCAAGTGGGACAATCAGATGCTCGTCCACCCCACCGGGGTGCTGTCGATCATCGGCACGGCCAAGATCAAGCCCGACGGCTCGCAGGCCATGAAGGACACGCTGCACCCGGTGACGCAGTTCGGTTTCGAGCGCAGCCTCGAGGCCATCCTCGATCGCTACCGCCAGGCGCGCGACGCGGGCGACCTCAAGCAGGAGTCCGGCGGCTACGGCACGGTGGACGGGCGCAAGACCATCCTCCTGGTCCGCCTGCTGCCCGGCGACAAGTACGCCGAGGCCAAGACCATCACGCACCTGGACATGGAATACCTGGTGCCCGTGCAGATCGACGGCTGGGACAAGAACGGCAAGCTGCTCTTCCACTACGTCTACACGAAGATCAATTTCAACGCCGGCCTCAAGCCCAGCGACTTCACGCCGCAGGCGAACGGCATGAAGGAACCGTGAGCGATTACTTGCCCGGCTTGCTTGCGGGCTGGCTGGCGGCCTTGGCAGTCAGGACGCGGGCGACCTCGGCGGCGATCAGGCCGGCGCCTTCGGCATTGGGGTGAATCTTGTCGGGGAAGAGCTGGCCCTTGCCCTCCAGCGCCGCGTAGAGGTCGATCACGGTCGCCTTGGTCTCCTTGGCCACCTCGAGCACCATCGGGATGACGCCGTTCTTGATGCCCTCATCGTTGATGCCCCAGTTGCCCTGGAACGCGGGCACCGGCGTGCACAGGTACACCTTCACGTCAGGGTTGGCCTTGCGGAACTCGGCGATCATGTCCTTGTAGTCGGCCTCGAAGTCGGCCTTGTTCCTCCAATTCCCCGGCTTGGTGTCGTTGGTGCCCAGCTTGATGATGACGATCTGCGGCTTGAACTCCAATGCCTTGGTGTACGCGGACTGCTTGTTGTACGGAAGGTCGCCCTTCTTGAGCAGCGTCGCGCCGCTGACGCCGAAGTTGCGGACCTCGTAGCCCTCGCCCAGCAGTTGGCCCAGCTGGTCCGGATAGGTCTTGCCCTTTTCCTTGATCCCCGCGCCGTAGGTGATGCTGTCGCCCACGCACGCCACGCGAAGGGCGGGCTTGCTGGCCGACACGCCGCCGGCATTGGAGGAAGCGCTCCAGAGGGACAGCGTGATCACGGCGGCGGAAACGACGAGCGACAAGGTCCAGCGTTTCATGGCAATCTCCAGTTGGGTTCGCCCAGCCTCCGCGGCCGGTACGGGACGCATTGTACACGCGGCGACGAGGGCTCAATAGAAGCTTCTGCACACGGGCAGGCTCGGAAGCCTGTGGCACCGCGGGGGTGACAACGCCGCCGGCGGCGGTATACTGTGGGGCGTCGTTGCACGTGCCCGACGAGTCCGCCCCGACGTGAGGAGCCGTAAAATGAGATTTGAGCGTCATCCCGACAACCCCATCGTCACCCCGGGCATCTACGACTGGCGGCGGTGCATCGTGTTCAACCCCGCGGTCGTCAAAGACGACGACGGCACGTTCTACATGCTCGAGCGGGCCGGCAGCAGCCTGCGACCTATGACCAGCGCGATCGGCCTGCTCAAGAGCAAGGACGGCGTGCACTTCGAACACGTCGTGGACCATCCCGTCTGGACCGGCGCGATGCTGGGCTACCCCAAGGGCAACGTGCAGGACCCGCGCCTGGTGCGACTGGATGGCCGCTGGATGATGGTCTACGTCCTGGGCAAGGACACCCCCGATTGCATGCCCACCGGCGTGGGCGTGCCCGGCTACAGCCACCCCAACCTGGACTACAAGGCCATGGGCGACGAGGCCTTCATCAAGTACGTCGCCTCGCGCAGCGGCGTGGCCGTCTCCGACGACCTCGTCCACTGGAACCACGTGGGCTGGATCGGCCCCGACGGCCTCGACGACCGCGACAATATCCCCTTCCCCGAGAAGATCGGTGGCCGCTACGCCATGCTCCGCCGCCCGGGTTCCTACGTGGGCGAGAAGTACGGCCTCAAGGGCCCGGGCATGTGGATCAGCTATTCCGACGACCTCAAGCACTGGGACGAGCCCCAGGTGGTCGCCGGGCCGGAGTTCGCGTGGGAGGGCAAGAAGATCGGCGGCTCGGGCACGCCGCTTCGCACCGAGGCCGGCTGGCTGGTCAGCTATCACGGCGTCGACGCCGCCAGCTGCTACTGCGTCGGTTTCCTGCTGCTGGACCTCAAGGACCCCACCCGTGTGCTCGGCCGCACGCGCGAGCCGGTCATGCGCCCCGAAACCTATTATGAACGCTTCGGCGTGGTGATCCCCAACGTGATCTTCCCCTGCGCCAACGTGGTGCACGAGGGCAAGCTATACGTCTACTACGGCTGCTGCGATACCGCCATCGCCCTGGCGACGTGCGACCTGCAGGAACTGATCGACCACGTCGCCGGGCAGCCCGTTTGATGCATCGACAAGATCGGAGGCCAAATGACGTCTGCACCTTCTCCGCAGCGGACCGACTATCACGTCCACTGCAACTTCGACTACTGCGCCCACAGCGAGATGACGCTGGCGAACGTCTACGCCGCCGCCGTCGCCGCCTCGCTGGAGGAAATCTGCGTCATCAAGCACTACAGCGCCACGCTGCCCGACGGGTCGGACAAGTGGGGCTACTGGAAGCGTACGGCCGCGGCTGACCTCGAGGCATTCCTGGCCGCCGTGGCCCAGACGCCGCCTCCGCCGGGCCTGCGCGTGCTGACGGGCGTGGAGACGGAACTTGTCTCGATCGAAGGCGAGATCAACATCCCCCGTCCGCAGCAGGCGCAGATCGACGCCGCCCTCCTGAGCATGCACTGGCTGCCCCAGATGGCGATCGCGGGTGTGCCGTGGTGGACGGGCGAGCACGTGCCCTGCGCCCTGCCGGCAGAACGGACGGCCGCATGGCGACAGAGCGTCGCCGCCGCAGGGGCCGAGGCGTTCATAAGCGAGTTGGCGCGCGGCTATGCCAACGCCATCGAGACCAACCCCAGGGTGCGGGTCCTGTCGCACATGGGCGATGGCATGTATTCGCTGCGAGCTTACCACGTGCCCGTCGAAGAGGTTCCCGCCGCGCGGGTGGCCGAGCTGATGAGGCCGGTCATGGACGCGTGCGTGCGGCACGAGGTGCTGTGGGAACTGACGCCCGGAAACGTCGCGCTGCCCGAGGTGCTTCATGAGGCCAACGGCCGCGGCGTGCATTTCACCGCCACCGTCGACGCGCACTTCCTGTTCACCGACGGCTGGGGCCACAAGCTCAAGGATCATGACCTGGCCGAGGAACCCATCCGCCGCCTGGGCCTGCATCGCGGCCGCCTTCAGCGGCGGTAGGGTGTGCAGGTTCTGCCGATGCGTGTGGTGGCGGCCTGGGAAGGCCGCCACCGCTCGTAGACTGACTTAGGCCCACGGCCTACAGCACCATCACCAGCGCCCCGGCAGAATGCCGATCACTCCACAGGCGTCGTCGCCGGGGCGGTCGCAGGCTGCGTGGGCGCCGTGGGCGGGGTGATGTTCTCGGCGAACGGCTCGGGAGAAAGCGGCACCATGTTGTATTGCAGGCCCAGGCGGAAGAGCATCTCGCGGAGGACCGTCTGGTTGTCGGCGGAACTGATCACGATCCTGTCGGCCCTGGCCACGGAGACTTCACGGCTGACGCTGCCGGTGCCCTGCACCCACAGGCCGATGACCACCGTGTCGCCGCGTTTCTTGATGACCGCCTTCTCCCAGAGCTCGACCGACTCGATCTTTCCGAACGTCCCGGTGCGGAAGTGCACGCCGAAGGGATCGCGCTCGGTGAAGCGGCCTTGAAGCTCAATTCGGTCGCCGGCGGCCGAACGCGACTCGATCTTGAATCCGCTGGCAACCAGGTACGCCACCGCCGCCTCCAGCGGAAGGTCCCGCGCCGCCGCCCACAGCGCGCCCTCGCGCAGCTCGATTCTCGGCGGGTCGCTGGGGCGCCATGGGTCGCTGCTGTAGGCCGCGGCATGGGGGATCTTCTCTTTCAGCTGCCAGTACGCCCACAGCAGAATCGACCTCTCGCGGAGGACGTCACGATGGTAGAACGGCGCCGGCAGCAGGACGTTGTCCTTGACCTGGCTGCCAATCTCGACGCGGCAGCCATTGGCGTCGCCGCGAAGGATGACGTCGTCGATACCCTCGGTGGAGGACAGGAAATGCTCCACGTGCCACCGCGTCTGGCCGCCCTGTCCCGAGGCCAGGCGAGCCTTGAAGCCCGCGTCCCACACCTCCTGCATGAAGGTGGCCAGCAGCGTGCGGGCGGCCATCTTGTCGCCGCTTTCGGCGATGGCGGCCCCCGCCTCGGCCGCCGTCACGCCGCGGATCGTGCACACGGTCCGCTCCTGGCAGCCGCCGAGAAGCAGCAGCGCGGCACAGGCGATCCAACTGGCGCTGGGGCGTCTACGGTTCACGCGATTCCCTTTCTTGCCTACGGGGTCTGCCTGCTGCTCATCTTTCGCAGTTGCCCATAGTCGTCCACGGTTGAACTGGAGTAAGGCTCTGACGGCGGCTTGCCCGTTCGGCGCTGTAGAAGCCCCGGTGTCGCCCATATCTGACAGCGCCGAACGGCAAGCCGCCGCCAGACGTACTCGCATGTTTGGTTGCGATGAACTACTTCAACCATCATAGGAGGGGAATAGCATCAGGCGGGCGCACGGCGAAGACGAAACCCGCCGCCGTTGCGCCAGCGCCCGCCCGCGCGGACGTGTGCCACCAGCGCCCGCCGCAAGGCCGTGTCCTGCGGCGCGGCCTCCCAGCCGGGGAAATCGCGACCGAAGGCGCGCTCGATCGTCTGGCGGTCGCTGGCGCCGGCGACGGGGGCGAGTTGGAAAAACGTCTGGAACTTTACGATGTTGCTTTCGGGCGACAGGTGCTCGGCCAACTGCCCATCGAGCAGCCACGTCACCGTCATCATTGCGCGGTAGGTGTGCTCGGCGAAGTGGCGGGGGAAGAATTCCTCCGCCTGCCCCAGCGACTGCTCGACGGCGGCGGCGTCGAGCGGGCCGCAACGCCAGCCCGCCGGGATGTGCACGAACAACGCCGCGTCACCTTTGCCGCACTGCCGCTGCCAGCGGCCGGTCTGCAGCGTCACCGCCTGGCGCAGCACGTTGCCGCGCGGCGAAAGCGGGTGCCCGATCACCGCGTCGCCCACCTCGCGCAGCGTCGCCGTCCACACGCTGGCCGAGTTGACGCCGTCGGCCCCATCGAACTGGCCGTCCGTGCGGAACCGCCCGCCGTCGTTGGCCAGGGCCATCACGTGCCCGTCCAGGGTGTCGCGGTAAACGGTGAAGTCGAGCTCGAACAGGCTGGGCTCAAACTGCAGCCGGCCCAGGCGAAAAAGCTTCCCGCTGAAGTGCCCGGCGAGCCAGCTGATGTTGTCGAAGCCCCAGCGGCCGCACGCACGCCGCTTCTCCAGCGTCCAGAGCTCCAGGTCGTCCAGCGTCTCGATGGTGATCGCGTCGGCGACGCCGCGGGCACGGTTGGCCGCCAGCGTGTCCTCCAGGCCCGACAGCAGCACCACCGCGTACAGCAGGCCCGCCTCCTCGCCCAGT
Source organism: uncultured Planctomycetaceae bacterium (assembly GCA_964616985.1). GTDB lineage: Bacteria > Planctomycetota > Phycisphaerae > SM23-33 > SM23-33 > CAZTVF01. The sequence continues at coordinate 48,568 of CAZTVF010000008.1, read as the reverse complement.
TCAGCCGGCACGACAGGCCAGTGTGCCCTCGCGCATGCGTGCTGGTGGGCGATGGGAAACAGCCTGCACCGCGCCAGCCAGGCAAAGCGCACTGCCGCGTCGTTCGCCGCGACCCACGCCGCGCACCGCAGGCACGCAGCAGCCGTCTCATCGGCGAACTTCAGCATGCGACACGCGGCCGCCAGGCGCTGGGGCGCCAGCCACTGCTGGGCCGGCGGCATCGGCAGTGTCTTCGCCGTCGCCCACGCCTGCAGCACCGTCACGTCGGGCGTCATCTTCATCGCGTCAAACAGCGTCTGGTGATCGTTCATGACCTGCATTATAATCCCCCCTTCACCCTTACAGGAGAAGTCAGATGGCATCGTTGCAGGCGCTGCAGGATCGTTTCGGCAGGACCGTCGTGTTCGCGCTCCGCGTCAAGATCGAGCCCAAGGCGCTCGACGCCGCCGTGGCCAAGATCGTCGCCGCGGCGACGGAGACCACCTCCAAGGTCCAGCAGATCACGCTGGCCGAGGCCGACGAGGCCGGCAGCATCGTCTACGACTTCACGCTGCTGTCCAGCGACGACCTCATGGGCAAGATCCGCTCGGCCGTGGCCGCCATCGCGGGCGTCCAGATCGTGCACGTGCTGGACATGGCCATGGAAAGCCATCGCGGCGGCGCGTGCGAGATGCGCAGCCGCACGCCCATCCGCTCCAACACCGACCTCCGCATCGTCTACACGCCGGGCGTGGCCCGCGTGTGCAAGGCCATCGAAGCCACACCCGCCCTCGCCCGCGATTACACCAACATCGCCAACAAGGTCGCCATCTGCACCAACGGCACGGCCATCCTGGGCCTAGGCGACATCGGCTGCCTCGCCGGCCTGCCCGTCATGGAAGGCAAGAGCGCGATCTTCTGGGAATTCGCGAAGATCTCGGCCGAGCCCGTGCTGATCGACACGCACGACGCCGACGAGTTCATCAACGTGATGGAGAAGCTCGCGTGCGGCTTCGGGGCGATCCAGGTTGAGGACGTCGCCGCCCCCGAGTGCTTCAAGATCACTCGCGAGCTCGACAAGCGCCTGCCCATCCCGGTGATGCACGACGACCAGCACGGCACGGCCACCGTGGTGCTGGCGGGCCTGTACAGCGCGCTGAAAAAGACGGGCAAGAAGATCGGCAACCTCCGCTGCGTGATGAGCGGCGCCGGGGCGGCCGGCACGGCCATCGCCGACGTGCTCTACCGCGCGGGCATCGCCGACGTGGTCCTGGTGGACCGCACGGGCGCGATCTATCGCGGCCGCCAGCAGGGCATGAACAGCGAGAAGGAAGCCCTGGCCGCGCGGACGAACAAGGAAGGCGCCAAGGGCACGCTGAGCGAAGTCATGAAGGGCCGCGACCTGTTCATCGGCGTCAGCCAGGCCAACATCGTCTCCAAGGAGATGGTGCTGTCGATGGCGAAGGACCCGATCATCTTCGCGCTGGCCAACCCGGTCAGCGAGATCTCCGTGACGGACGCGTACGAGGCCGGGGCCTCCGTCGCCGCCGACGGCCGCATGATGAACAACGCCCTGGCCTATCCCGGCATGTTCCGCGGCTCGCTCGATTGCCGGGCCTCGGTGATCACGATGGAGATGCTGATGGCCACGGCCAAGGCGCTGGCCGACCAGGTCAAGGGCGATGCCCTGATGCCCGAGATGATGGACCCCGCCACGCACACCGCCGCCGCCGACGCCGTCAAGAACGCCGCCGGCCCCGGCACGCCGCTGGTGGTCTAGTAGTTCATCATCACAACGGAATCTGTGGCTCGGCGCTCTTCGGCTTCGGCTCTACGCGTTCTTGCCCTCGAACCACCCGTACTCCAGGCAGGCCTGGTAGACGGCGCGCATGTTCTCCAGCGGCACCTGCGGGGGCATGTTGTTGCCTTCGCGGAGGCCGAAGCGGCGGCCGGCGAGGATGCCCGATTGAAGCAGGTCGCGGGTGTAGTCGAACAGCTGCTCGGGGCGGCTGCCGGTGAACATGTGGATCGGCGGCCCGCCGGAGATGTGGACGCCCTCGCCCAGCTGGCTGCGCAGCCAACCGAAGTCGACGGGAAAGCCCGTGTCGAAGTACGACAGGCCGAGCTTCTCGGCGATCGTCTTGAAATGCCGCGTGCCGTCGCCGCAGCAGTGCATGCCGCGGCTGCCGCTGCCGGCGGCCGCCTTGGATCCGTGCGCGTACCAGAACTCGTGCGATGGCAGGATCAAATCTTCGTACATCTTCGTGCTGATGAGCTGGATCGCGTCGTCGGCCAGCCCGCCGTCGGAGGCGATCTTCGGCCGCCCGGCCAATTCGTTCAGTGCCTCGTTGCGGACGATGGCGGCCTGGGTGATGAACATCATCAGCTTCTTCGCCTTTTCCGGTTCGGCCGCCAGCAGCATGAAGATGTCCTCGCCGAACAGCATGTACGCCACCGTCAGCGGGCCGTCGAACCCCAGCGTGAAGTGAAGCACCTTGCCCTTGCGCCCGAGGTATTTGAAGTCCGCCGACGCCTTGATGAGTTCATCGCGGAAGCGGAGGCGATCCTTGATGTACGGGTTCTCCAGCGGCTTGGAATAATCCTGCCGCATGAACTCGTCCACGTCGTCGAGGGTGAGGAACGGGTGGCAGGTGGGCACCTGGCCGTCGAGGTAGTGAACCTTGCCGCCGAAGTACGCGGGGTCGTACGTGTTGTGATACTCGACGGAAAGGCCCCACTCGTCGGGCAGCCTCTCGATCATGTCGCACGTCCTGGCGACGGTGGTGTTCCAGTACTCGTCGAACCGCGACTGCATGATCGGCGGCACGGTCGGATCGTTGAGCATCTGCTCGTAGGTGTAGCCCTCGGGATTCAGGGCCGGGTCGAGCACGACCACGCGGCTGTTGCCGCCCCAGCGACACAGGACGCGCGGCTTGACCTTGGCATCGAACAGGGCCTGCTTGGCTGCGTTGTCGGGATAGACGTAATCAGGACGATACATCGACTTCTCCTTGGGTATTCAATGCCCAGGGCATCGTGACGTTTCCCCGCGGCGGTGTCAATGGCGCGCCGGGTTTCGGTGACCGGCTGGTGCTGCCGTGCTCGGTGCCACCCCCAAACTTGTTTGGGGGTGAGTAGGCGGCACCGAGTCCAATCGTCTGGCCGTGCATGGCGATCCGGGAAGACTTCCCACAGAGGCGCAGAGAACACAGAGGAATTCCAGAAGCAGCGGGGGGCGATGACACCTGGGGAGTCGGTGGTTGTTCGCACCCCCAAACAAGTTTGGGGGTGGCACCGAGAGGGCAACATGACAATGAAGACTAGTGCTTACGATCGCGAGAGGTGCGGATGGAGAGTTCGCCGCGGCCGAAGGTGAGCTCGATCCAGCCGTCGTGGGCGGTGCAGCGATAGCCGGCCTGCGACTGCAGGCGGGAATAGAACGGCTCGGCGGCGTCCTTGCCGCGGGCGGGCGGCTGGAGGTCGCGCGAGCGGCTGACGAGGCAGAACTTCGGCGCGACCGCGGCGACGAAGGCGGGGAGCGAATCGGTCCAGCCGCCATGATGCGGCAGCACCAGCGCGTCGGCGCGTGGGACGGGCGCCTGCGAAAGGGCGGCCTCGCCGACGGCGGCAACGTCGCCGGGGATGATGACGCTGCGGCCGTCGCACGTGACGCGGAGCACCAGCGAGGTGTCGTTCACGGTGAGGCCGGCCCTGGGGCCTCGCGGCGGCCAGAGCACTTCCACGCGGGTGCGGGGGTCGAGATCGACGGTGTCGCCCGCGGCGATGCGGATCACCTCGACGCGCTGGCGGTCGAGCAGTTCCAGGAAGGCCGCGGCGACGGAGTCGATCTTGGCGAGGTTCGGATCGAGCGAGAAATATTCATTGAGGTACACGCGTTTGAGCCGTCCTTCGCGGACCATGTCGGCGACGGCGCTGTAGTGGTCGGTGTTGGCATGCGAGATGAAGGCGCTGGCGGGGGCCGGCAGCGAGCGGGCGCGGAGGAACGGCTTGAGCGCCTCCTGCCACACGTCCAGCGTGCTGCGCGTGCCGGCGTCGAAAAGATGCACCGGCCCGGTGGGGCATTGCAGGACCGCGCACTGGCCGTCGCCCACCGACAGCAGGTGCAGCTGGGCCGCCGGCGGCGGCGTCGCGGGCAGCTGCGTCCACACCGTGCCGGCGATTACGAGCGCCGCCCCCGCCCCGGCAAGGAGCGTTCCGCCCGGCAGGCGCCTTCTCCACAGCCAGGCCGCCAGCACGAGGTAGCAGCCGACCGTCCACAGGACGCCGACGGGGCGGAGCTCGATGCACAGGCCCGGCAGGCGCGCGGACTGCGCGATCAGCCAGCCCAGGCCCGCGGTGGCGGTGGTGGCCAGGCGGCCGAACGCGTCGGAAAGGTTGGGCGCCAGGGGCGCCAGGGCCAGCGCGACATAGCCCGGCACGAGTACGCCCGTCATCGGCAGCGCCAGCAGGAACGTCAGCAGCACGCCGTACGGGCTGAACAGGCCGAAGTGGTAGGCCGCCAGCGGCGTGGAGACGATCGAGGCCGCGACGGACATGGTGACGCCCGCGATGAGCCAGCTCGTCAGCGTGTGTGCCACCCAGCGGCGCACGCGCCCGCCCTGGCGATAGACCATGAGGCCCTGGTGGCGGAGGTAGCGGCCGAACAGCAGGCGCTTCACCGGTTCCTGCAGCAGCACCAGGCCCGCGACGATGCCGAAGCTCAGCTGAAAGCCGGCGGAGAAGAGATCCATGGGATCGATGGCGAGCAGGAGAATCATCGCCGCGGCCATCGCGTTGAGGCTGCTGTACTGGCGGCGCGAGATGGCGGCCAGGCAGAGCGCCGCGGCCATGATCGCCGATCGCAGCAGGGGCGCGTTGGCTTCGGCCAGGGCGATGTAGGCGCCGAGGACGACGAGGACGGCCAGGGCGGACTGGCGCTGCGAGAGCGACAGCAGGCGGCACAGCAGGTAGGCGAAGCTGAGGAACACGGCCAGGTGCGAGCCGGAGATGCTGAGGTAGTGCGCGATGCCGCCCTGCATCATGAGCTCGTTGAGCTTGCGGAGGGCGGGGTGTCGCTGGCCGACGATGAGGGCCTGCAGGAGGCGGGTGGACTGCACGTCGTCGTCGCCGGAGCCGAGATGCTCCATGGCGGCCGCCTGCATGTGCCACAGCAGGCGCTGGTGCCAGGGCGGCCTGTCGCCGGCCAGCACGGTGACGGCGGAGGCGGCGGGCGCCTTGGCCCAGACCAGGATGTCGTTGTCGCGAGCGGCGGCGGCCCAGTCGTGCTCGCCGGGGTTGGCGGGTGGGCGGAAGCGGCCGACCCAGCAGAGGATTTCGATCTGCTGGCCGGCGGCGAGCCGCGCGTCGGCCTCCTCGACCGTGACGCGGACCATGCCGGTGACGGCGGCGGCGTTGGGCTCGTCGCCCAGGCGGTCGGCGGCGAGGATGAAGCTGGTCTGCGGCGGGCGCGGGTAGGAGGGCGTCGCGGAGGGCACGGCCTCGAAGATGAGCGGCGCGGTGATGATGCGGCCGCGAAGCGTGGCCAGCGTCCGCGCGGGGGCGGTGAAGGTGACGATGTGATTTTCGGGCAGCGAGAAGTAGGCCACCCGCACGTGCACCGCGCCCAGGCCGGCAGCCGCCGTCAGCGCGCACAGACATGCAGCGATGTGCAAGTGTGTGCGGCGGAACAGGACGATTGCCGTCACGAGGCCCGCGGCCGCCGCCACCGCCCACAGGCCCGTGGGCAGGGGCACGTACCGCCCCGCAATAACACCCGCCGCCAGCGCAATCGCCATCGGCACCAGCGGGATGCGATAGAGCCTGGGCCCCTTGGGAGTTGGATCCATGCGGGGGATTGTAAAGAAGGCAATCGGCGAAAGGAAGTGCGTCGCGTCAGCGGCGCGAAGTGAGTCGATCGCGTTCGGCGCCAGTTAGATCACCGCCGTGATCGAACAGCGCCGAAAGGCGAGCGATGCCCGGGCCGTCGCCGATGCGAAGCTCTTCGCCTATTGCCTATTGCCTTCCTGCCTCACATCTCCCGGCCCACCGCCTGGGCGATCTTGCGAAGCGTGGGCATCATGTCCATGAGGGCGGCGGGGGTGAGGGACTGGGCGCCGTCGGAGCTGGCGCGCTCGGGGTCGGGGTGGCATTCGATGATCAGGCCGTCGGCGCCGGCGGCGATGGCGGCGCGGCACATCGCGGGCACCAGGTGCACGTGGCCGGTGCCGTGGCTGGGGTCCACCACCACGGGCAGGTGCGTCCGCTCGTTCAGCTCGGGCACCACCGCCAGCGGCAGCGTGTTGCGGACGTAGTCCTCGAACGTGCGGATGCCGCGCTCGCACAGGATGACGTTGGGGTTGCCGGCGTTGATGATGTACTCGGCGGCCAGCAGGAACTCGTCGAGCTTGGCGCTCATGCCGCGCTTGAGCAGCACGGGCTTGTTGATCTTGCCGACGGCCTCCAGCAGCGGGTAGTGCTGCATGTTGCGGGCGCCGATCTGCAGCACGTCGGAGTATTCGGCGCAGGCATCGAGCTGCTCGAGGCCGATGACCTCGGTGAAGATGGCCAGGCCGGTTCTCTCGCGGGCCTCGGCCAGCAGCTTGAGGCCCTCGATGCCCAGGCCCTGGAACGCATAGGGGCTGGTGCGGGGCTTGAACGCGCCGCCGCGGAGGCCCGCGCAGCCGGCGGCCTTGACGGCATCGGCGGTGCGGAGGATCTGGTCGCGGCTTTCGACGGAGCAGGGGCCGGCGATGACGCCGACCTTGGACCCGCCGAGGGTGAAACCCGCGGGGCCGATGGCGATCTCGCTGCGGGACTTCTTCACCTCGCGCGAGGCCATCTTGTACGGCGCCAGGATGGGCACGATCCGCTCGACCATCGGGGCGTTCTCGATGGCCGACTTGTCGACCGATCGCTTGTCGCCGATGCAGGCTACCACCGTGCGGTCCGTGCCGCGGATGACATGGTCCTTCAGGCCGTACTCGCGAATCAGGTCCACCACGTGCTGCACCTGTGTATCACTGGCTCCGGGTTTCATAATGACGATCATGGCAAAGCTCCTGTAAGGGGAACGGGAAGTTCGGGAAGTCGACTGTCACAGAACTGGACAGGCCGCCCGGGAGATCAGCACCAATACCAATAAGATACGGTCGCGGCGGGGCGGCGGTGGGAGGGGCGTGCAAATACACGGGGCGAGGCCAGGCCACGAAGGCCGGCACTTGCCCGCAAAGACTCCTGAATGTATTCACGCTTGTCCATGGTCGCTCATTCGCCCGAAGGCGGGAATGCGGCCATTATACTCCCGCACCGGGATACGCCAAGGGGAAATCGGGGGGGCGTGCTGAACGATCGAAAGAAGACTTCGACCACAGAGGCACAGAGAACACAGAGAATTCAGAAGACAGGTGAGATTCAGATCGGTGATGGCGGTCGGGGCGTCGTGGAGAGTCTGAGGTGCATGGACTTGCCTGCCGCAGGCAGGTCACTGAAGTGACCATGCCGGGGCCTGCTCGGTGCCACCCCCAAACTCGTGGTTCTTCACGGATTAGCGGGGACGAGAAGATGCCGCCTGTAGGTGGGCAGGCGTGCGTCACGCGCGGAACCTGCCGGCGACAACCGAAAAGCAGCGAACCGCAGAACTCCGAACACTGAACAGCAGAACCCCGAAGGGAAAGACCCCCGATCTACTGTCTTTCACTTCGATATTCGAAATTCCTTGTTCTGCGGTTCTGCGGTTCGCTGCTTCTTCGCCCCCAGCGCATAGAGCGCCATGATGAATGGGGCACGTGGAATGGTGGGCAAGCTCGCCACGGCGAGTCTCGCCTGCGGCGGACCTGCCCACCCTACGAGGCTGGGTTTGGTGAGGCACCGGACTCGGTGGTTGTTCTCACCCCCAAACGAGTTTGGGGGTGGCACCGTCAAAAGGAAGCATGATGCGATCGATGGGATTCCGCTTCCCGTGCCCTCAAGACTTGCGCTCGCACTGCATCCACTGGATGGCGTGCTTGAGCAGTTCGGTGGCCGAGGCCAGCTTGAGCTTTTCCTTGATGTGTTCGCGGTGCGACTCGATGGTCTTGGTGGACAGGTGGAGCTTCTCGGCGATCTCGCGCGTGCCCAGGCCGGTGCCGATCAGCTCGAACACCTCCAGCTCGCGGTCGGTCAGGCAGTCGACCAGCGGCTGGGGCAGGCCGGGCCGCCCTCCCACGAGCTTGCAGATCATCTTCGAGGCCATCTTCTCGCTGAGGTACACCTCGCCGCGCAGCAGGCGGCGAATGCCCTCCACCACCTTCTCGGTTCCCTCTTCCTTGGTGATGTAGCCGCGCGCCCCTGCACGCAGCACGCGTTCGGCGTAGAAGAACTCATCGTGCATCGACAGCACCAGGATCAGCACCTCGGGGCAGCGGATCTGCAGGTCCTTGATGAGCTCCAGCCCGCTGGAGTTCTTGAGCGACAAGTCGACCACGACCAGCTGGGCCTTGAGATCCTGGATCTCCTTGATCGCCTGCTGGGCGTTGTCCGCGTCGCCGCAGACCTCCATGTCGGCTTCCTGGTTGACCAGCAGCTTGACGCCCTGGCGGACGATGGGATGATCATCGACGAGAAAGACGCGCGTCTTGCTGTTGGCTTCGGTGACGGGCTTGGACATCGGTCGGCTCCTATGCTGAACAAAAATCGCGCCGGGGCAGCATATTCTACCGTGGCGGCCACGAGGTCGTGTGCGAAAACAGGTCTCACTGGGGGCGGCTGCAGGCGTGCCGCCCGCAAACATATCTCACGCGCGGGCTTACGGCGCTGCGGGCGGTTCAGGTTTTTCTTCAAAGCCTTCGCCCTCGGCCGAGCACATCAGCCCCTTGGGCAGCAGGCAGGCGATGCACGTGCCTCGGGGCGCGGCGCGGCCGATGCTGAAGACGGCGCCGATCGTCTCGGCGCGATACCGCATCGTATGCAGGCCCATGCCCTTGGCCGCCTCCACGTCCTGCGGCAGGCCCACGCCGTCGTCCTTGATGCTCAGGCAGACGCCCTCGCCCTGGGCCTCCAGGCGCACCTCGATGTTCTTGGCCTTGCCATGGCGAACGGCGTTGTTCACCGCCTCCTGCACGATGCTGTAGATGTGCACGGCGGCCGACGAGTCGGCGATCTGCCAGTCGCGGTCGCACCAGAGGCGGCCGCGCACCTTGCACAGCTGCTCGACGCTGGACAGCAGTTCGCGCAGGCCGTTGGTCAGGCCGTCCTCGGTGAGCCCCACCGGGCACAGGCCGTGCGCGATCGAACGCGTCTTGGCGATCGCCTCGTTGACCTGGCGGGCGATCTCGGCCACCTGCGCCGCCTCGGCCACGCCGCGAGACCCCAGGCTCCGCGCGACCGCCTTGGACAGGAACGCGATGCCCGTGAGATTCTGCCCCAGCGTGTCGTGCAGGTCCTGCCCGATGCGGCGGCGCTCCAGCGAGCCCACGTCCAGGATCTTTCGCTCGAGCTGCTTGCGCTCGGTCACGTCCAGGCCCAGCTCCATCACCAGGTGGCTGCCGTCGGTATCGGCAAAGGGGTAGCCCCACACGTGGTAGCTCCGCCCGTCGGGGCCGGTCCACTCCCACTGCTGTGGCTGCTGCTTCTCGACAATGGTCGGCATGCGGCAGTCGGGGCACGGGCGGTCCAGGCCATGAAGCGCCTTGTGGCAGGGCAGCTTGCCCGGCTGGCCGAACAGCTCGACGAATTTGCTGTTGGCGTAGCGAATGCTGTGGCTGGAATCGTTCAGCGAGACGTAGCCCGGCAGCAGCTGCAGCACCGAGAACAGCCGCCGCCGCTCGATGTCCAGCTGCCTGCGCGAGCCGACGCGATCGGAAACGTCCAGCAGCGAGAGGATCAGGCCCTTGACCTGCCCGCGGGGATCCTTCACCGGTTGGAGGCTCCAGTCCCAGTACGACGTGCCGCGTTCGGGGTGGTGCTTGTACTCGAAGGGCTTTTCGTAGAAGAAGCACGGCTCGCCGGTACGGACCGTCTCGCGGAAGATCGCCTGGTTCTCCTCGTTGGGGAACAGGTCGAAATGATTCTTGCCGACGAAGAACTGGGGGTCCTGGCCGTCGACGGCGGCGTAGGCGTCGTTGACGCGGATGATCGTGAACTCGGTGTCCATGTACGCCACGTGCAGGTGAATGCCCGAGAACATCATTTCCAGCAGGTCGTTCGCCTCGCGCAGAGCCACCTCGGCCTGCCGACGCGAGACAACCTCCTCCTGCAGTGCATCCACCGTCTTATGAAGGTCGGCGGTGCGTTGAAGGACCATTTTCTCCAGCCCGTCGCGCGAGCGCTGCAGTTCGGCCTCCATCCGCTTGCGGACGGTGATGTCCCGGATAACCGACAGGTGCCGCCCGGGCAGGATGTTGGCGACCGAGTAGCAGTCGACCTCGACCCTCGTGCCATCGGCGCGAACCATGGAGTGATCGCAGCGGAGTTGGCCCTTGAGGAGGAACTTGTCCCACTGGAGGCGGAAATCGAAGTCGCTCGGCAGGAAGTCGGTGAGGCAGCGGCCCAGCAGATCGTCCAGCGGCAGGCGCAGCAGGCGGGCGGCGCCGGGGTTGGCCTCGATCAGCCGCCCGTGGCTGTCGCAGATGATGATGGCGTCCTCGGTGGCCTCGAAGACGGCTCGCAGCCGCTGCTCGCTGTCGCGCAGGGCCTCTTCAACCCGCTTGCGTTCGATGGCATAGTGCAGGGCCCGCGCCAGCAGGCGGGCGTCGGATTGGCCCTTGAGGATGTAATCCTGCGCGCCCTTTCGCACGGCCTCCAGGGCCATGCGCTCGTCGTCCATGCCGGTGAGGATGATCACGGGCAGGCGGGGCGCGGTGCGGTTGGCCCAGAGGATCGTCTCCATGCCGCGGGTATCGGGCAGCGAGAGGTCCAAGAGCATGGCGTCGAAGGCGGCTTGGTGAAGCAGGGCCTCGGCGTCGGTGGCGCTGGTGGCATGCGTGAGGTGAAAGCTGTCGCCGAACTGGGCAAGCGTTTCCTGCAGAAGGAGGGCGTCGTTCTCGTTGTCCTCAACCAGCAGGATGTGCAATGCCGCGTCTTGCATCGGAGTAAAGTACCCTTCGGGGTTCGGAGGAGCAATCGGAGAAACCCCGGTTATTCTATAGGGGAAAGCCCTATAATCCCGCGCCAATCGGCGAGCGCTGGTTCTTGTCACTACTGCTTTGTCACGTCATGAAGCGTGCCGGCTGACAGCGGTCGCGCTAATACGCGTTGCAGGTGGCGGCCAGGGAAGGCCAGCAACCATCCGATAGAACGTGGCTGAAACGCCGCCACCCATTCAATAAAACCTGGGCTCGGCACTGCCTCAGCGCGTGATGCGAACCGTGAAGCTCCCGCGTGCGGCGGGCCGCTTGGCGCCGAGCACGATGCGGAACAACGTGTCGCCCCACACCGACCGCAGCAGGCCGTCGGCGATCGCGATGGTCTCGACCTCGGCCGACACGGCGGCGGGGTCGAACTCCACCCGTCCCTGGCCGCACACCATGCCGCGGGCCAGCCCGCGCGGAGACAGGCGGATCGCACCCGCTTCGATGGCGGCGGCGCACGGCGTCATCAATGTCCACACCAATTCGCCCGGCCGGTCGCGCAGCTCGTAGCGATCCTCCACCACCACGTCGCGCCCGCGGTTGAGCGTCAGCGTCCGCCGCCAGGACACCGCGCCCGCCTGCGGCGCGTATGCCGCCGCGATATCCAGCCCGAAGCTCGCGGCGTTGTCGGCGGCCTGGTACGCAAGGTCGCGCGCGGCGAACTCGCGGCCGGGCTGCTGCTGGGCGCCGTTGATCGTCGGCAGGTTGTGGTACTGCGACTGCATCGTCCAGATCTCGTAACGCTGCGGGCTGAACGTCTTCTGCGTGTATGTCTCGACGCCCACGTCGATCAGCAGGGGCTTGCCGTCGGCGTACACCATGAACTGCCCGACGTCGTTGTGGTTGTGGCTCTCGGCGTTGTGGCCGCCCTTGGCGGCGAGGAACAGGCCCTTGTCGCTGCCGCCCTGGTCGCGGGCGACGAAGACCTGCGTGTCCGGCAGGTACACGTCGCGCAGCAGCGGCTGGGCGGCCGGGGCCGCGGCGAGCTCCTCCTGCACGAACAGCGCCGGCAGCGAGCGCGTCGGGTTTTCCGGAACGTGTACCGCGTGGGCGCGGTCCGCCGCCGCCCGCGCCCCGAACGCCTGCATGTCGGCGTCGCCGATGCGGCGGCCGAAGAGGTAGACCAGTTCCGCCGGCGGCGACAGCAAGGCCGAGGCATCGGCGAAATTGATGAACCACTGCCCGCTGATGTGCGCGCGGTAGACGAACTGGCCGATGTTCCGCACCAGCGGCTGGTCGTATACGTTCACCTTGCCGCCGGTGGCCCAGTGAAGCAGTTCGAGGCAGTCGAACAGCGACGCGCCCGCGCGGGTCCAGTACACCGGCCCCTCGTCGCAGCCGCCGTCGGCGGGATAGCCGTCGATGAAGCAGTCCAGGCTTCGCAGGATCTTCCGCACGTGCTCGATGCGGCGGGCCTCGTCGCTTTCGCACAACAGGGCGCAGGCGAGCCAGTTGGAGTTGATCCACGGATTCCAGTTGTTCACCCACCGGTTCTTGAAGCCCATCCACCAGAAGTCATCGCGCTGCAGGCACGGCGTCAGGATGCGCGAGGCGATCTCCCGCCCCAGCCGAGGAAGGATCATCTTCGACACCGGGGCCAGCGCCCCGCCCAGCAGGTACGCCGCCCACGCCACCTGGGCGCCCGTCTCGGCCGCAAACAGATCGACCACCGGCTCGGCGGTGTCCGGCAGGGTGACGCCCGCCTTCTGGGCGCTGATGTGCGCGGGGATGCACCACGACGATTCCTCGCAGATCGTCCACAGGCCGTCGACGATGGAGTCGATGAAGCGGCCGCGGCCTTCGACGCATTCGGCAATGACGAGCTTGCCGAGCATGCGGCGGCGCTGGAAGTGCGGCGCCTCGAAGCGGGCGCGTGTGCCGGTGCGGGCATAGTCCAGGTACAGCGTCGCCGGCAGCGCCGGCCAGGGCTCGCACGCCGCCGCCTCGCCCATCTCCACCGTCGCCTGCCGCACCGCCGCCGGCAGCGACTCCCACGGCGGACGCTGGGCCGCCGTCGGGAAAGGCCGCCACTGGGCGCGCGGGATCAGGAGCTTATCGATCGTCCGGCCGTAGAGTGAATCCAACATATCCATGTCCTTCCACATTATTCAGACGCTGTCTGCGCGAGCGAACCTCGCACGATCAAGCCTGCAATACGGCTGATCCGTGCAAGATGCGGGCGGCGGGGGCGTTTGCCCTTCCAGCGTGCCGGTGATAAAGTCCCGTTCAGGAACTCCACATGAAACCGATCTTGCTGGCAATAGTGTCGATCATGGTATGGGCCGCCGGCGCATTTGCACAGGCCTCGGCGGCCGACAATTACACGAGTTCGGCGGCCGCCGGCAACGCGAGCGGGTTTGTATAAGGAAGCCCGTGAGGTCCTCCGGTGCCACCCCCAAACGCGTTTGGGGGTGCGAATAACCACGGCAGTGATCTGCGGCCCGCGCCTTGCATGACGCATGGAGACAATGAGTGGCGACACCTATCAATGAAGCCGAAGCGATCATCTTTCCGCTTTTCGATCCCGGCCTGTTCGATCACAGGCAGTTCACGTTTGCCGAGGACGTCGCCGGCGGCGGCCACTGGGCTCCCGGCTGGGATGCATCCTATATCAAGACGCACGCGGGGCGATTCTCGCTGACCTGGCGAGGCCGCTTCGAACTCACCGGTTACGACCGCATGCGGCTGTTCATCAACTTCGCGCCGCACCTGGTGATGAACGGCTGGGCCGTCGTCAACGGCCGGCGGGTGGAACTCTTCCGCCAACTCCGCGGCCAGAAGCTGCCGGCGGAGCCGACGTCGCTGCCGCTGGCGGCGGCTGGCGAGACCGTCGAGATCGCCGAGCTTGGCTGGGAATGGCAGGCGGATCAGCCGCAGGAAAGCTTCCTGGCGTTCTACTGGATCGGCGCGGTGAACACCGCCCGCGAGCACCTCATCGAGGACGCCCTGCCGAAGTACGCGAGCGACTGGCCGGGCCTGCTGAACCCGTCGGGCGCCGCCGGCCTGACGCAGACGATCCTGGGCAGCCGCGACGAACTGCAGGCCATGAAGGCCGCGGCGGCGCAGCCCCGATTCGCCGCGATGATGAACCGCCTTCGCTCGGCCGCCCAGGCCCTCTCGACGTGGGAGCCGGAGAACGACATCCGCCTCTTCGTGCCCTGCGTGGAGCACCTGTACCGCTACGTCCGCGTGCGCGACCGCAACCGCCGCGACATGCTGGGCCCCATCATGCTGCTGTCGCTGGCGGGCTGGCTGTGCGACCGCAAGGATTGGTCGCTCCGCGGGGCCCGCGCGATGCTGTCGCTGGCGGCGACGCCCCACTGGTTCGAGGGACCCCAGGGCTGCTTCCCCGGCTCGGCGTGGCACCACGTCGCCTTCATGGAAGCCCACTGCCTGTGCGCGGCCGCCATCGGGCTGCAGTTCCTCGGCGACCTGCTCACGCCCACCGCGCGCGAGAAGGTCCTCGACCGCATCGCCGCCGCGTGGGAACTCGTCGACGCGCGCTGCCGCGAAGGGGGCTACCGTTGGCACATGAACCAGGGCATCGTCTTCAACAGCCAGCGGCTGCTGGGCGCGATGGCGCTGCACCGCTTCGGCCGCGGCGAGAAATACGCCGGGCTCGTCGAGGAATCGTACCGCGACTACAACACGGTGCTGGGCAACTACCTCGATGAGCACGGCCACTGCACCGAGGGCGGGTACTACCTCTACAGCTTCGGCGAATCCATCCCCATGTGGCTGGCGTACGCCGAGTTCAAGCACGCCCCGCTGGCCGAGGTCCTGCCCGAGCGGTTCAAGCGGTCGGTCGATTTCGTGCAGGCGTTCACCTCCACCACCAGCCCCATCGGCGTGACCACGCCCCTGGGCGCCGGCGGGACGGTGGCCTGGCCGGCGTACATGGTGGCGCTGCTGGCCACGTGCTGCGGATGGAAACAGGGCCTGGCGTTCCTGGCCAACCGCCAGGCCTCCGGCGAGATGGACACCGGGGCGGCTGAACTGTCGGCCATGGACGCGATGCTGATGCTGCGCCTGCTGCCGCAAGCGTCGGCGACCACGACGGCGGACGGCACCCGCCGAGCGGGCCTGGGCGGGTGCGTGGCCTCGGGCTTGCTGGCGTACGAGTTCCCCGGCCGCTGGCGCGGCAAGCTGCTGCTCCAATGCGAACGCCCCGCCGGCGGGCACCACCACCAGGACCGCGGCGGGATTGTGCTGGAATCGGCAGGCCGCGTGCTGCTGCCGGACTTCGGCACGACGAACTACGCCGACGTCCGCTGCCTGTTCATGAAGTATCCCGAATGGCACAACCTGGCCCGCCCCGTGGGCCTGCCCATGCGCGTCGCCGATGACTGGAGCTCGCCCACGCCCGTGCCGCGGGCGAAGATCACCGAGGCCGTCGATACCGGGCGCGGCCTGCGGTTTGCGGCGGACCTGGCGCCGATCTACGGCCCCGCCGTCGCCACCGGAACCCGCCAGGGCGAACTGACGCTGGCGGACGATCACGGCACGCTGCGCCTGCTGGATCACTGGAAGCTGGCCGAGCCCCGCGCCATCGAGGTGACGTTCCAGAGCTACGCCCCCTGGACGATCGAAGGCAACTTGGCCCGGACGACCATCGACGGCGCCGAGATGACGGTGCGCTTCGCCGAGGCCTCCGGCCTGCCCCTGGCCGCCGCCTGCACCGACGGCCGCATCGACAACAAGCTCCGCCCCGCCTGGACGCTGAGCCTCACGACGCCCCCGACCCGCGAGGCGAAGATCGAATCGGTGATCCACTTCCCGGTGTGATCTCTTCTCGAGAGATCTCTCGAATAAACGAAAGCGGCGGCCCCGGTTGGGACCGCCGCGTGAATCATTTTGTGGTGCTGTGGATCGCTTACTTCGCGAAGCGGGCGTTGGCCTCGAGGCAGGAGGCGTGCAGCTGGCGGTCGGCCTCGAAGACGGCGAGCATGGTCTTGAACGAGTCGGCCAGCGGCAGGCGGGGGCCGCTGCCCTCGTGCACGCGGCGGACGAAGTCCTTCAGCACGCCCGACATGTCGTGGTGGCTGGCCATGAAGTCCATGTGGCTGTAGTCGATGCGGCGGATGAGGCGCGGGGCCATGTCGTCCTCGGCGTCGCGCTTGATCACGCTGATGATCTGCCGCCAGATGTCGATGTTGATGCAGCCCTCGGTGGTGTTGAGGTACACGCCCAGCCGGTGGCCGTGGTCGGCCCAGGAGTTGTTCTGCGTCTTGGCGTCCAGCGGCAGCGCGGTCGAGCCGTGCGTGTGCAGCAGCGACACGAAGGCACCGCTCTCCATCACGAACTGGCCCACGATGTTGTCGGTGCTGGCGTTGTCGTAGTAGCCCATCGACTTGGGGGCGGCCGTGATCTGGATCTTCTTGAACTCGCTGCCGGACCAGAAGCGGATGAGGTCCATGAAGTGGCAGAGCTTCTCGCAGAACATGCCGCCCGCCTTCACCGGGTCAAGACGCCAGCCGTAGCTGGGGCGATAGTTGCCCACGGTGTACTCGATGTTGATGCTGCGGAGGTCGCCCAGTTCGCCGCTCTTGAGGATGTCGTTGGCGACGGCGTACAGCGGGCTGAAGCGGTACTCGAAGTCGATCTGCAGCCAGCCCTTGCTCTTGCTGTAGGCGTCGACGACGGCGCGGCACTGGGCCTCGTCGATGCCCAGGGGCTTTTCCATGAAGACGGGGATGTTCAGCGGGGCCAGGGCGATGGCGATGTCCGCGTGCGTGTGGTTGGGCGTGGCGATGTAGACGCCGACGATGTCCTTGTGCGCGGCGATCGCCTCCTGCACGGTGTTGTAGCCGGGAATCTTGTACGTATCGCACTGGCGCTTGCGGAGATCGGCGTTGATCTCGACGACCGCGCCGTCCATGCCGTACTTCCGCCCGTAGTTCACGATGCCCATGCCCATCCCGCCGCCAACCGCCAACACGCGCCTGCTCATGACAGACTCCTTGGTTAATCTTGTCTCGTTCATCATCCCGCCCGCGGGCGGGAGCGGAAAGAATATCACAAAGGGGGCAACGGGTCGAGAGTCCAGAAGCCCGTCGATTCAGGGCGCCCCGCCGTGGCGGTGCCTGATCCCCGGTCCCTGCACGCTTTCTCAATGCATCAGCATGCCGCCGCTGACGTCGACGCAGGCGCCGGTCATGTAGCCCGCGCGATCGGAGCAGAGGAACACGGCGACGTCGGCGACCTCGGCAGGGTCGGCCACCCGGCCCAGCGGGATCCGCTGGAGATAGTCGCCGCGGCGGGCGGCCAGCACGTCGGCCGACATCGCCGTCTCCATCATGCCCGGGGCCAGCGTATTCACGCGGAGGCCGTCGGCCGCGGTCTCGCGGGCCAGGCTGCGGGTGAAGTTCACCATCGCCGCCTTGGCCGCGGCGTAGTGTGCGTGCCCGCTGCGCGCGCCGCCGAACGCCGCCTGGCTGACGACGTTGAGGATGACGCCGCCCTTGCGCTTGCCCGCCAGGCGATGCTGCACGAAATCGCGGCAGAGCACGAAGGGCGAGGTCATGTTCACCGCCGTCGTCGCCAGCCACTCCGACAGCGGCATGTTCTTCACGAACCGCGTCGGCCAGACGCCGGCGCAGTTGACCAGGATGTCCAGCCGTCGCGCCAGCCGCAACGCCTCGGGGATGATCGCCTCGGCCGCGGCCGGATCGGCCAGGTCGGCCTGGATATAGGAGTACTCCTTGAGCCGGGTGATCGCCTTGGCCGCGCTGTCGCGGCTGCGGCTGCCCAGCAGCACGAGTTCAACGCCCTCGGCCGCCAGCCCGCGCGCGACGGCGAGCCCCAGTCCGCTGGTGGCGCCGGTGACCAGCGCCGTCCTGCCCTTGAGCTTCAAGTCCATGAGTATCCTTCTTTCATGCAATTACGTTGGCGGCAGTTTGCCCGCGAACTGCTCGTACCGCGCATCCCAGGCGGCGCGGCGGTCGTGGCGCGGACTGAACGTGCGCCGCGCGGGCGGCGGGGCCGTCGCCGCGACCCCCACGGCCCGCATGGCGCACAGGGCGGCGCCCCAGCAGGCGGCGTGGGGGTTGGAGGCGACCTCCACCTCCAGGCCCGTGCCGTCGGCGAGCATTTGGCACCAGCCGCGGCTTCGCGTCAAGCCGCCCGTGACAATCAGCCGCTCGATGCCGCCCCGCAAGCCCGCCCCCGCGCCCTGGCAGACGGCGATGCATTTGGCGATCTGGCGGCGATGGCCGAACGTGATGCCCTCGAACACGGCCCGCACCATGTCGCGCGGCGCGGCCTGGGGGGACACATTGTAGATGTGGGCTCGCTGCGCGGGCATGTCCCAGGCCCCGACGGGGTAAGGCAGGTAGCACGGGGCGCCGGGCTCGGGCGGCGCGTCCAGCCAGGCGTCCCACTGCCGCCACGCGGCCTCATCGGGATGCAGAAGGTTCTCGAGCCAGTGCAGGTTGATCGCGCAGGTCGGGCTGGATTCGACCATCAGGAACTCGCCCGCCCACGGCGCGGTGATGGTCTGGAGGATGGTCGCGTGCGTGACCGGGCGGGTCATGCGGAGTTGGTGGATCGCCCACGTGCCGGCCGTGACGTGGATGGCGCCGACGGCGGGGAGGGAATCGCCGAAGGCCCCGAGGGCGAAATCCACCGAGCCCGCGGCCACCGGCGTGCCCTGGGGCAGGCCGGTCTGGCGCGCCGCCTCGGGCGTGACCGCCCCGGCCAGCTGCCACGGATCCAGCAGCGGGGGCAGGAGCGTGTGCGCCTCCGGCAGGTGCGCGAGGCCCAGGGCGGCGGCCGACCATTCGCCCGTGCGCAGGTCCAGCATGCCGGCGGCGCTGGCATCGCCGCGATCGACCGCCAGGGCGCCCGTGAGGCGGTAGCGAATGAGGTCCTTGCAGAACAGCAACCGCCCCGCGCCGTCGTCGCCGCGCGAGGCCAGCAGCGGCAGCGGCTGGCCGGCCCACACGTGCCCGCCGACCGCGCGGTGAAGTTCGGTCGAGACGCCCTGGCGATCCCAGCGTTCGACCACGGCCTGGGCGCGGACATCCATCGAGGTGATGCCGTAGAGATCCTTGCCTCCGGGCCCGATGCGATACACGCCGTTGCCGTGGCCGCCCAGGGCGATCGCCGCGACGCGGTCGCCGGGGCCCAGGCGGGCGAGCGTCTGCCGCGCGCCTTCGCACACGAGCTGCCACAGCGAAGCGAGGTCCACGTCGCTGCAGGGCCCCTGGGCGCGCAGGGCCGAGTGGGGGCGCTCGGTCAGGGCGACGATCTCGCCGCCGGCCGTGAAGGCCGCCACCTTGATGCAGCTCAGTCCCGCGTCGATCGCCAGGAACGTTTCCATCCGACCGGTCTCCGATTGACAATTGGCCTGTAAAACGGTAATCTACTCGCCAAACAAACGCAATAGCCAAAGGACGCATGAACGCCAGCCCACACACCCGCAGCCGCTACCACGTGCCCAACCTGTCGCGCGCGCTGCAGATCGTCGAGCACCTCGCCGGCGCCGCCGGGCGGCTGGGCGTCAGCGAGCTGGCCGAGGAACTCCGCCTGCCCAAGAACAGCGTGTTCCGCATCCTGGCGACGCTGACCGACTTTGGCTACGTGCAGCGCGACGAGGCGTCGAAGAAGTTCCAGCTCAGCTGCAAGCTGCTGTCGCTGGGGTACGCGGCCATCGGCGGCAGCGACCTGGTCAGCGGCTCGCTGGGCGTGCTGCGACGCCTGCGCGACCAGACCGAGGAAACCACCATGATGGGCATGCTCACCGGCGACGAGGGCATCGTGCTGGAGCAGGTGCCCAGCCGCCTGCCGATCAAGTTCCTCGTCGACGTGGGCACGCGGTTCCCGCTGCACACCGCCGCCCCGGCCAAGGCCATGCTCGCCTTCCTGGGCGAGGACGAGCGCGAGGACCTGCTGGGGCGCATCGACTTCACTCGCTTCAACCGCCGCACGCTGTGCACCCAGGCCGCCCTGCGCGAGGATCTCCGCCGCGTCCGCCAGCGGGGCTGGTCGATCGACGAGGCCGAGCAGATCGAGGGCCTGCACTGCGTGGGCGCGCCCGTGATGAACCACTGGGGCTACCCCGTGGCGGCCGTGTGGGTCACGGGCCCCTCGCAGCGGCTGACGCAGCGCGATTTTCCCCGCATCGGCAAGCTGGTGAAGGCGGGCGCCATGGAAATATCGAAACGCCTGGGATACATCGAACCCCGCCGCACACGCGGCGCGGGCAGAAAGGTTGGATCATGAGTATGGATTTGCGTGACAAGGTTTGCGTGGTGACGGGCGCGGCCCGCAGCATCGGGCTGGGCATCGCCGAGGAGTTCGCCCGTCGCGGCGCGAAGGTGGCGATGATCGACATCCAGGGCGACGAGGTCGTCAAGCAGGCCGGCAGGATCGCCGCCTCCGGGGCCGCGGCCAAAGGCTACGCGCTGGACATCACCGACCGCGCCGCCGTGCACGCCGCATTCGCCCGCATCCGCGCGGACCTGGGCCCCGTCCACGTGCTGGTGAACAACGCCGGCATCGTCGACCAGCGGCCCTTCGAGGACATCACGGCCGAGCAGATGGACCGCATGATGCGCGTCAACGTCAGCGGCTCGCTGTTCTGCGCCCAGGCGGTCTCGGCCGACATGAAGCAGGCGAAGGCGGGCAAGATCATCAACTTCTCGTCCAAGAGCGGCAAGACGGGCTCGGCGCTGATGGCGCACTACTCGGCCGCCAAGGGCGCGGTCATCGCCCTGACGCACGCGCTGGCGTTCGAGCTGGCCGCGTTCAACGTGCAGGTGAACTGCCTGTGCCCGGGCATCACCGACCACACGGGCGTGTGGAACGAGGTGTCCAGCGGCTACACGAAGAACCTCAACATGCCGCGCGAGAAGATCATCGAGAAATTCACCGCCAAGATCCCGCTGGGCCGCCTGACGGCGATCGAGGACGTGGTCGAGTTCGTCATGTTCCTGGCCTGCGGCGCGACCTACTGCACCGGCCAGGCGTTCAACATCACCGGCGGACGGGAGATGCACTAATGGAAAACCTCGAGATTTGCCGCTACCTGGACCACGCGGTCCTCAAGCCCGAGATGACGCGCGACGAAGCCGCCGCCGCGATCCGCATGGGCGTGCAATACAACGTGCGCACCGTGTGCGTGCGGCCGTGCGACATCGCCCTGGCGCAGGAACTGTGCCGCTCCACCCAGACGGCGGTGTGCTGCGTGCTGGGCTTCCCGCACGGGTGCAGCCTGCCCGCCAGCAAGGCCGACGAGGCGAAGCGCTACGTCGACCTGGGCGTGGCCGAGGTGGACATGGTGGCCAACTACGGATGGGTGCGCTCGGGCCTGTGGACGCAGGTGCAGGAGGACGTCGAGGCCGTCAGCCGCATCACCGGGCCGGCGAAGGTGGCCCTGAAGGTGATCTTCGAGACGGCGATGCTGACGCTCGACCAGGTGGCAAGAACCACGGAGATCTGCGCCGCCGCCGGCGCGCAGTTCGTGAAGACCTCCACGGGCTTCAACGGCGACGGCGCCACCGAGGACGGCGTGCGGACCATGCTGCGGGCCGCCAAGGGCCGCATCGCGGTCAAGGCCTCGGGCGGCATCCGCGATGCTGCGCGGGCCAGGCTGTTCATCGAGATCGGCTGCCAGCGTCTCGGCGTGGGTTACAGTTCCACGCCCGCCATCTGCGGCGCCGCCGCCAAGGGGGCCGCCGATGCCGGCAAGTATTGAGTCGCCCGCCGTCGTCTACCACGCCCCGCTGGACGTGCGGATCGAGACCCGCTCGCGCCCGCCCGTCGCCGAGGGCGAGGTCCTGGTGCAGATCGAGGCGTGCGCCATCTGCGGCACCGACATCAAGTCCTACTTCAAGGGCAACCCCCGCATCCAGCCGCCGATGGTGATGGGGCACGAGTTCTGCGGCCGCATCGTCGAGGCGGGCGCGGGCGTGACGCAGTACCGCGTGGGCCAGCGCGTGACGATGGCCACCACGATCGGCTGCGGCGATTGCTTCTACTGCCGCCGCGGGCAGAGCAACCTGTGCCGCTCGGCCGAGGCCATGGGCTTCCACTACCCCGGGGCCATGTCGTCGTTCATCCGCATCCCGGCCAAGGCGGTCCGCCGCGAGCACCTGGTGGACGTGGGCGAACTGGAGGCGCAGGTGGCGTCGCTGAGCGAGCCGCTGTCGTGCGTGATGAACGACCTGTCGCGCCCGCCGCGCGAGCAGGTGCAATCGGTGCTGATCTTCGGCCTGGGCCCCCTGGGCATGCTGCACGCGGCGGCGGCCAAGGCGATGGGCATCGCGAACGTCTGCGGCGTCGAGCTGCCGGGGAAGCGCACCGAGATGGCCCGCGGCATGGGGCTGCAGTCGGTTTGCTCGCCGCAGGAGATCGACGGCCGCTACAAGGAACTGTCCGGCGGGGAGGGCTTTGACCTGGTGATCGTGACCGCGCCGCACAACGGCGCACAGGCCGCGTCGCCCGCCTACGCCCGCAAGGGCGGCTACGTGTCGCTCTTCGGCAGCCTGCCGGTGGGCGACGAGTTCCTCCGCGTCAACAGCCGGACCATTCATTACAACGAGCTGATCGTCTACGGCACGAGCGACTCGACGCCGGCGCACGTGAAGCAGGCCGTTGCCCTTCTGCAGGCCGACACCGCAGGCTTCCGCCGCCTGATCACGCACCACCTGCCGCTGGGCGATTTCGCCGCGGCCATGAACGAGATCCAGGCCGGCAACGCGATGAAGGTTGTGCTGCACCCGTAATGTCTGCGCCGTCAGTGCGGCACGGGTGCCATGCTTTTCGTCCCGAAGGGGCAAAAGCATGTTTACGATTTCGTCGTGGCGCCAAACATGCTTTTGGCCCTGACGGGCCTAAAAGCATGGCACCCAGACGTGGCACCCGCGGGGTGCCGTTAGGAAACCCCTATGAAGACCTGCCTTGCAGTCGGTGATCTGTTCGTCCCCGTGGCGGCTATGAAGGAAGGCCTGGCCGGCCTGGCCGAGCTGGGCTACCGCGTCGAGACGGCGGAGTTTGATGTGGGCGACTACGACCATCTGCAGGGCGTGAACCTGCGCGTCGAGAAGCAAGGTCCCGCCAGCGTTCCGCTCGACGCCGACCTCCGCCGCCGCATGCTGGCGGCCGACGTCATCGTGGTGCACTTCTGCCCGCTGGCCGGCGAGCTGATCCAATCGCATGGCGGGCTGGAACTCATCGGCACCTGCCGCACGGGCACGTCGAACATCGACGTCGCCGCGGCCCGCACCGCGGGCGTGCCGGTGGTGAACTGCCGCGGGCGACTGGCCGACGCGGTGGCGGATTTCACCGTGGGCATGATGATCTGCGAGGCCCGCAACATCGCCCGCGGACACCACGGCCTCAAGACCGGCCAGTGGCGGAGGCGATACCACAACCTCAACAACATCCCCGACCTGCCCGGGCGGACGGTGGGGCTGGTGGGTCTGGGCGCCATCGGCCAGGCCGTCGCGAGGCGGCTGGCGGGGTTCGACATGAAGGTCCTCGCGTACGACCCGTTCGTGCCGCCGGCCGCGGCGGCGAAAGTGAACGCCCATCTGGTGCCGCTGGAGGCGCTGATGCGCGAGAGCGACTTCGTCTCGATCCACGTGGACGTGCGGCCGGAGACGATGAACCTTATCGACGCGGCGAAGATCGCGATGATGAAGCCCACGGCCTACTTCATCAACACCGCCCGCGCGGGGGTTGTGAATGAGCCCGCGCTGATCGCGGCGCTGGCGGCCGACCGCATCGCGGGGGCGGCCATCGACGTGTATGACCACGAGCCGCTGCCGGCGGGCCACCCCTACCTCACGCTCGACAACGTCACGCTCACGCCTCACATGGCCGGCGGCTCGGACGACGCCTTCCGCCGCAGCCCGCGGCTGCTGTGCGGGCAGATGATCGAGGCGATGAAGAGCGGAAAGTCGTAGGGGAAGAGCGTTGCGCGATCCAGCGGATCGCAATCGTTCGCGTGCACGCGCGGTGAACCTCAAACATCGCCGGAAGGCGAGCTAGTAGTCCTTCACGCTTGATTCTGGGAGTAAGGCCTTGGCGGCGGCTTGCCGTTCGGCGCTGTCAGATGTGGGTGACGCCCTGGGCTTCTACAGCGCCGAACGGCAAGCCGCTGCCAGACGCACTCACATATTCGATTGTGATGAACTACTAGCCGTCTGATCACGCAAAGCTCTTCCCCTACGACCTATTGCCTACGACCTCTCTCCTTGACTTTGAGCGCCGTGGCTTCTACTCTCGCCGTTGGATATGGCGGATCGAATTCCAGTGGCGATCATCGGCGTCGGCGGGTTCGGCAACCTCACGTTGCAGGCCTTGCTCAACAGCCCGATTGTCCAGCTCGTCGGCCTGGCCGACCGCGACGCGGGAATCTCCGCCCGCGCGGGCAACGCCGCCCGCGTCCCTGCCTTCACCGACAACCGCGCCCTGCTGGCCCAGACGCACCCGAAGATCGTCTACCTCGCTGTTCCGCCCGTGCCCGCGGCCGAGATGATCACCGCCTGCGCCGAACGCGGCATTCACGTCTGGAAGGAACTGCCCCTGGCCCGCAGCCTCGCCGAGGGCTTCGCCCTGGTGACGCGCATGGAGCGGGCGAAGCTCAAGCTGGCCGTCGGCACGCAGCGGCGTTTCGCCGGCGGCTATCGCAAGGCCTTCGCCCTGATGCCGCGGCTGGAGGAGATCTTCCTCGCACGCTCGCACTACCTCTTCAACTGGGGCGCCAGCCTCGAGTGGCGCGGCGACCAGGCCGCCGCCGGCGGGGGGGCCCTGATGGAACTGGGCTACCACCCGATCGACCTGCTGGTCTGGCTGCTGGGGCTGCCGGAGGAAGTGTACGGCTTCAGCGCGATCAACTCGCGCAAGGACCGCCGCGGGCCCGGCGGCAAACTGCAGCCCATCTACGACACCGACGACACGGCCGCGGCCATCCTCCGCTACAGCGGCGGGCCGGTGGCCACCGTCGTCACCACGCGATGCTCGGGCCCGGTGAGCGAGCAACTCTGCCTCCACGGCCGCGCGGGCTCGCTGACGGCCAGCGGCGAAACGTGCCTGCTTCGCGGTCCCGAGGGCAACGTGCTGGAGAACTTCTCCGACCAGAATTCCCCGCTGGACGTCTTCCGCCTCCAGGCCGAGGCCTTCGCGCAGGCGGTGGTGTCCGGCGGCGATCATTACGAATGCTCCGGCCGCGAAAACCTGCTCAACCTGGCCGTGATCGAATCGATCTACCTCTCCAACCGCACCAGCCAGCCTGAGCATCCGCTGCGACTGCTCAAGACGCACGGGCTGTCGGCGCAGGAATGCCTGATCCATCGCCCGGATTGAATCTCGCCCTTGCCGACTGCAGCCGCCGGGGCTGTCGATTCAAACGATGTATATCCATACGTTAAGGCTTGCACCGCCCGCGGAGCCCTCCCGCCGCCCTCAATTGTGGACAATCTGTGGATAACCCCTGCATAACCTGTTGGCATCTAACCCATGTCTCTCCAATGAGTACACGTACCTAGGACAACTCGCCAAATCATGGGGGAAATCCACCGATGAAGGGGTGAGGCACAGTCAGCACCCAGAAACGGGTCGTGCACCGATTGAAGGCATCTCCACGTCTCGCTACAAATGAACCATCGAATTGCATTGCCCTTCGCCGCTTAAAGGAGACCGCAGAAATGAAGCTAACGAGCAAGACTATGTGCCAGGGGAAGGAGATCAGCCGGACTGTGTATTGGAGGCTGATCGACCGCAGAGGCAGCCGCAACGTCCGCGTCGTGATCAACAATCAGAACGCCGCCCCCGGCCGGTTGGTGATCCCGCTGTTCAGTTGCCGCCCCAGCACCGGGCCGGCGGCGGCGTAAGAAGTCCCCACGCGGCATGGGTCGATTTACCGACCCACCGTCCCGTTTGACCTAGGAACAAAACGGGCGGCCTGCCGATTGTGCTGGTTTTTTGCGGCGGTATCGTGGGGGCAGAAATGAGGAACCGATGAAACTGGTCATTCGAATCACGCAGTGCGACTGCGGCGGCTATCGGGCGCAGTGCCCGGCCCTGCCCGGTTGCTTCGCCCGCGGCCGCTCACCCCAGGAAGCGAGAGAGAAGATCGAGGAGGCCATCGTGGGCTATCTCGCCAGCCTTGACCTCGCCGTCCGCGACGAGCAACCCGAACTGCTGACCGCCTAGGGCGCCCCGGTCGGGGGATGTGTGCCGGCCCGCGGTGCGGGCTCGGCAGAAAACGAAACAATACGCGGCTCAACTCGTTCGGACAGATCGCACCGTCGCCCGCGCGGGCCGACGGAAAAAGAGGATGACGAGCAGGACTCGCAAGAAGGGCTCAACATGGTTACGGTTCACGGCAACTACGCACAATTCAGGTTCTTCCGCCCGCAGGCGAAGATGGTCCAGCTCGTCGGCGACTTCAACGGATGGCGCAAGGGCGAACACGAGATGGTTCGCACCGACGACGGCTACTGGCTGGCCGCGCTTCACCTCAAACCGGGGACCTACAAGTTCCGCTACTGCGCCGACGGCAAATGGTTCACCGACTACGCCGCCTTCGGCATCGAGTACGGGCCCCTGGGCGTCGACAGCATCGTTCGCGTGCTGGAACTGCCGCAGCCGGCCTTGACGCCGGCCGAGGAAATCGCCGCGGCCGCTCCGGCGCCAAGGCGCCGCGCCGTCGCCGCATCGCGCCGCGAGGGCCAGGCCGCCTGATCGCCGTCTTGGAACAGTCCGTCGTGTGCCACGGCCTTTGGCGGCTGTAGGCACTGTCTTGAAAGCCCGTCACCATCAGGGCTTTTGCGGCGAGGGGTTCATATCCCGCATTTGCTGTCACAGAGAGAGGATGTCATGACCGAGAATCTGCAGATTTTCCGTTGCCCCGTTTGCGATACCGTAGTGGAGGTGCTGGAAGCTTGCGGCATGGAGCTGGTGTGCTGCGGGCCGCGAATGGTGCCGGTGCATGCGAATCTCTCCCTCGGCGGCGACCACGAGCACGCCCTGGTGCTCCAGAAGACGGCCTCGGGCTGGCGCGTCCGCGTCGGGCCTTCGGCCCACCCCATGGACGAGGATCATCACATCCGCTGGATTGAGCTGACGGCAGGGGGGCAATACCTTCGCCAGTTCCTGTCGCCGGGGGAAACGCCGGAGGTGAACTTCGAGATCCAGGCCCGCCGCGTGAGCGCCCGCTGCTACTGCAGCGTGCACGGGCTGTGGCGATCGGTCGCCTGGGAAGGCCGCGCCGTGAACAACCCGCAGTACCGGGCCGCGCCGGCATGAGTCGCGGCCCGACTCCTCGTCCTACTCTTCCTTCTTGATCGCCGGTTTGCCGCCGCGACGCTGGCGGAACAACAGGCGGATCGGCACCTGCGAGAACGGCAGCCGCTCGCGAAGCTGGTTCAGCAGGAACCGCTGGTAACCGGTATCGAAGCTGCGCTCGTCGTTCACGAAGCACACCAGCGTCGGCGGCGCCGTCGCGATCTGCGCGGCGTACAGGATCTTGGGCGGCTTGGTGCCGGCCTTGTGGCTGGGGCCGCGAATGTTCAGGATTTCCTCGATGGCGACGTTCAGCTGCGGCGTCGGCACGCGGACGCTCGTCTGCTGGAACAGCCTCTCGGCCACGTCGATGGTCTTGCGGACGTTGTAGTTCTCGGTGGCGGTGGTCAGGATGATCGGGGCGAACGCCAGCGAGGGGAAGGTCTTGGCGAAGTACTCCTGGTACTGCTCGCCGGCGGCGAAATCCTTCGCCAGATCCCACTTGTTCACCACGAGGATGACGGGCTTGTACTGCTCGGAGATCTCGCCGGCCAGTTCCTTGTCCACCTGCGAGACGGGCACGGAGGCATCGATCATCAGGGCCACGACGTCGGCGCGGCGGATGGACCGCAGCGCGCGGTGGCGGCTGTAGAACTCGATGTCGCCGGCGAGGCTGCGGCGCTTCTGGGCGCCGGCCGTGTCGATGACCATGAACTGGCGGCCTTCGAGCTCGATGGAGACATCGACGCTGTCGCGCGTCGTGCCCGGCTTGTTGGAGACGATCACCCGCGGCTCGCCGGCCAGGGCGTTGATGAACGTGCTCTTACCCGCGTTGCGCTTGCCGACGATGGCGAGCTTCATGACGGGCTGAGGCCGCTGGCCGGCGGTGTCGCCGACGTGGCGGCTGATCGCTTCAAGCAGGTCGTTGCGGCCCAGGTGGTGGATGGCCGACACGGGGAGCGGCGGGCCGAAGCCCAGCGAGTGCAGCTCGGCCAGCTCGGTGGGCAGGTTCTCCTGGTCGACCTTGTTGGCCACCAGGACGACGGGGTTCTTCTGCTTGCGGAGCTGCTGGGCCACGTGGCGGTCCAGCGGCGTGAGGCCCTCGCGGGCATCGACGACGAACAGGATCAGCGACGCCTCGCCGATGGCGTACAGGATCTGGTCTTCCACGTCGCCGGCCAGGTCGTCGCGGTCGACGATGCCCATGCCGCCGGTATCGACCAGTTCGACGTAATGGAGGTCATCGGGATCGCTGCCGATCGCGCACGGCGCGCAGATGCGGTCCCGCGTCACGCCCGGCGTCGGGTCAACGATGGAGATCTTCCTGCCCACCAGGCAGTTGAGCAAACTACTCTTGCCGACATTCGGCCGGCCCACGATAGCAACGACTGGAAGCTTCATACTGTTCATATCTAACAGTATTCACCGAAGTTCGCAACGAATACTAACTGCCCCGCCCGGTGCGATTGCCCGCGCGGTGCCACCCCCAAACTCATTTGGGGGTGAGAACAGCGACCGAGTCCGATGCGTCCACGACCTTCAGGCATGGTCACTTCAGTGACCTGCCTACGGCAGGCAAGTCCATGCACCTCCCATAGTCCACGAATTCCCAACGACTCGGTGCCGCCTTCGCACCCCCAACCGAGTTTGGGGGTGGCACCATCGTGGCAAGGCCACGACCCTTCGCGGCGGGAGAACGAATCTCGCATATCGACCGCCGTTGCGGTATGCTCTTGGCAGACGGTGTGCCCACGGAAGGAGCCTGCCATGAAGGTGCGGATGGATCGTATTGTTGTGATGGCGCTGACGGTGATGCTGTGCGCGGGCGGGGCGTGGGCCCAGCCGGCGGCGGATGCGAAGCTCAAGACTCGCCTCGCCTGGCAGATCGCGCTGGACCGCGCCGGTTTCTCTCCCGGGCTCATCGATGGCGCCCCCGGCCGCAAGACCTCTCTGGGCCTGTGGGAATACCAGCGGGCCAACGGCTTGCCCGTCACCGCCCGTCCCGAACCTGCCGCCGCAGCCGCCCTGGGCGTCGATCCCGACAAGGCCCTCACCACCTACACCGTGACCGCCGCGGACCTGGAGCAGATCGGGGGGCCGCTGCCCAAGAAGTGGCAGGAGAAGGCGAGGCTCAAGCGGATGTCCTACGAGACGCTCGATGCGATGCTGGCCGAGAAGTTCCACAGCACCCGAGCCCTGATGGCCGAACTCAATGGCGGGCGCGACATGAACGCCCTCAAGGCCGGCGACACCATCACCGTCCCCAACGTGATCGCCGGCACGCCCGCGCAGGGCGACCGCATCGAGATCAACTTCGCCGAGAAGGTCGTCCGCATCTACGCCGGCACGCGACTGGTGGGCATGTTCCACTGCTCGATCGCGGCCGATAAGGACAACCTGCCCTCGGTGACCAGGAGCAGCGTTGCCGTCATCAGCGACAACCCGACGTACCGTTTTGACCCGGCGAAATGGCCCGAGGTGAAGGACGTGGACGAGATCCTGATGATCCCGCCGGGCCCCCGCAACCCCGTCGGCCTGTGCTGGGTGGGCCTGACTCTGAGCGGCTATGGCATCCACGGCACGCCCACGCCGGAGATGATCGGCAAGACGGGCTCGCATGGCTGCTTCCGCCTGGCCAACTGGGACGCCCAGCGCCTGGGCAAGATGGTCAAGGTCGGCACGCCGGTGCTGTTTCTGAACCAGGCGAACGACGCCTTCACCAAGGCCGACGATGCCGCCAGCAAGGCTGCGGCCTCGGAGGTCGTCCCCACGGCTGTGCCCAGCCCCGCGCCCGCGGGGCCCGCGCCGGCGGCCTCGCCCGCGCCCACGGCGGCCACCACCGCCAAGCCCGCCGCCACCGCGGCCCCCAAGCACGCCGGCGGCGGTTTCGATTGATCGCCCAAGCCAGTCAGCAGGGATGAACGCAGATAAACGCAGATAAGCGGCAAAGGAGCCTCAAAGCTTTCCTTGCCGCCATCATCCGCGTAGGCGTTCGGGGAACGTTTCGCCTTCTTTGCTTTTCTGATCTGCGTTCATCTGCGTTTATCCCTGCTTTTGAGAGTCTTGCACTCGAGGCCCCCGCGGTTATGATGATGCACCGTTGAGCACTTTCCCATCCACGAAACCGCAAAGGAGAACGAATATGAAACTGGGAGTCATGGGTGCGTTGTTCGGCGGCATGAAACTGGACGCGGCGTTGGACTACTGCAAGAAGGTCGGCCTGGGCGCCATCGAGCTGCCGGCCGGCGCGTATCCCGGCGATCCGTGGAAGCTCGCGGGCATTCACAAGGACAAGAAGCGTCTGGCCGAGCTGAAGCAGAAGATTGCCGATCGCGGCCTGGAAGTTCAGGGCGTCGCGGTGCACGGCAACCCGGTTCACCCCGACAAGAAGATCGCCAAGGCCCACGCCCAGTCGCAGCGCGACGGCGTGATGCTGGCCGCGGAATTCAAGACGGTCGTGATCAACTTCTCCGGCTGCCCCGGCGGCGGCCCGCAGGACCGCGTGCCCAACTTCGTCACCTGCCCCTGGCCGGACGATTTCTCCAAGGCGGCCGACTACCAGTGGAACAAGGTCCTCATCCCCTTCTGGAAGAAGGAGAACGACTTCGCGGCCAAGATGGGCGTGAAGATCGCGTTCGAAGCGCACCCGGGCATGACGGTTCACAACCCCGAGGACATCGTCCGCCTGCGCAACGCCGCTGGCAAGAACCTCGGCGCCAACCTCGACCCCAGCCACTTCTTCTGGCAGGGCATCTGCCCGGTGGAAGCCGCCCGCTTCCTGGGCGACAACAAGTGCATCTTCCACGTGCACGCCAAGGACTGCGCGATCGACCCGCGGAACAGCCGCATCACCGGCAACCTGGACATCAAGAGCTACGGCGACGTGAAGAACCGCGCCTGGGTCTTCCGCACCGTCGGCTACGGCCACGGCGACGACTTCTGGAAGCCGTTCGTGTCCATGCTTCGCCTGTATGGCTACGACGGCGTGCTGAGCATCGAGCACGAAGATTCGCTGATGAGCATGAACGAAGGCTTCGAGAAGGCCGTCTCCTACCTCAAGGGCGTCATGCTCAGCCAGCCCATGGGCAAGGCCTGGTGGTTCTGAGACCGCGGATGCAGTAATCAGTGAAACAGTAAACGGTAAACAGTAAGACCCACGCGGCGGTCGGGACATTCCCGCCCGCCGCTTCTTTTTTGCCCCCGCCCCGCTCGCCGCTCGCGGTTTCGCGCACGGCGGCGGCACCGGGGATGTTGGCACGGGGCGAAGGCTCGGCGGCAAACCCGAGTCCCTCGCGAGATCGCGGGGGAGCACTTCCCGCGGCGGCGCATGTTGACCCGCGAGGTGAAGGTCGGCGTTCTGCTAAGAAGCGAGCGATTGCCGTGCCGCCGGCGATGGGCGACGCGAGAGGCGGGAGTTGAAGAGCGTCGGACCTCATGAGTTCCCCGCGCTGGTTACCGCTAACTGATTACCGCTGACTGGTTACCGCTAACTGTTTCTGTGTAAACTGGTGGGCATGAGAATTCTGGTCAGCAATGATGATGGGATCACGGCGCCGGGGCTGGCGGCGCTGAGGGCGGCGGTGGATGACATGGGCATGGTGAGCGTGGTGGCGCCCGATTCGCCGCAGTCGGCGGCCGGCCACGCCATCACGGTGCACCAGCCGCTGATGGTCAAGCGCCTCACCGTGCCCGGCGAGGGCCGCGAGTTCCTGGGCATCAGCGTCGACGGCCGCCCGGCCGACTGCGTGCGGCTGGCCATTCGCATCCTGTTGCCCGAGCCGCCGGACCTGGTGCTCAGCGGCATAAACGCGGGCGCCAATGTCGGCATCAACGTGTTCTATTCCGGCACGGTGGCGGCGGCGGCCGAGGCGGCGATGTTCGGCATCCCCGCCGTCGCGTTCTCGGCCAGCGCGTCGGGCGGGGCGATCGACTACGTCCGCGCCGCCGGCCTGTGTCGCGAGGTTCTCGACCAGCTGCTCGAGGGCGGGCTGGCCAGGGGCGACCTGATCAACGTGAACATCCCGACGCTGGACAAGGGCGAGCCCAAGGGCATCCGCGTCGTGCCGCAGTCGACGGCCGGCATGGAGGACACGTACCTCGCGCACGGCGACGACCCGTTGATCGAGCGGTACAAGCTCGGCGACAAGTACAGCTTCCATCCCCAGGCCGACTGCGACGTCGAGGCCATGAACGACGGCTACATCACCATCACGCCCCTGCACGTGGACATGACGAATCACGACCGGCTTGTGAGCCTTAGGGAAGGGTTTAGGGATTAGGGACTGGGGATCGGGGAATACGGGTTAAGCGTCCGCTGAAACGAGCCTGCAAGCATCCGTTCGTCGGGACACGGCAACAGCCTTGGCGGCGGCCTGGGAAGGCTGCCACCCCTATGGCCTGGTCCCTATACCCTGCTCCCTGATCCCTTCTCCTACGCGATCTTGTCCACCCCGCCCATGTAGGGGCGAAGGGCGGCGGGGACGGTGATCGTGCCGTCGGCGTTCTGGTACAGTTCCATGATGGGGATCAGCACGCGGGGGCTGGCCAGCACCGTGTTGTTCAGCGAGTGGCAGATGACGGCCTTCTTGTCCGCGTCGCGATAGCGGAGGTTGAGGCGGCGGCACTGGTAGTCGTACAGGCGGCTGGCCGAGTGCGTCTCGCCGTACTCGCCCATGGGGCGGCCGGAGGCGTCTTCCTTCCCGCGCCCGGGCATCCACGATTCGATGTCGATCATGTCGGCGTTCTTGGGGCCCAGGTCCGCGGTGCAGCACTGCAGCAGGCGGTAGGGGATCTCGAGGCGCTGGAGGATGTTCTCGACGAAGCCGATCATCTTCTTGTGCCACGCGCGGCTCTGGGTCTCGTCGGCCTCGCACAGCACGACCTGCTCGACCTTGTCGAACTGGTGGATGCGGTAGAGGCCGGCGGTGTCCTTACCGGCGGCGCCGGCCTCGCGGCGGAAACACGTGGAGACGGTGACATATCTCCGCGGCAGCGTGGCCCCGTCGAGGATCTCGCCCTGGTGAAGGCCCATCAGGCCCACCTCGCCCGTGCCGGTGAGGTACACGTCGTACCCGCCGCCGCGCTGGCTCTCCTTGATCTCGTACGCCTGCTCCTTGCCGAACGGGAAAAAGCCCGTGCCGAGCATCATCTCCTCGCGGACCAGCACCGGCACCGAGATGGGCGTGAAGCCCTGCTCGTTGACCATGTAGTCGAACGCCATCCGCAGCACGGCCTGGTGCAGCTGCATGCCGCGACCCATCAGCACGTAGCTGCGCGAGCCGGCCATCTTCACGCCGCGCTCGAAGTCGAACATGCCCAGGGCCATCCCCAGCTCGATGTGCGTCTTGGGCGCGAAGCCCTTGTTGTCGGCGAAGCTCTTGCTCGTGTCGAACCACGGCGAGTTCCAGCGGCGGATCTCCTTGTTGTCCTCGGCGCTCTGGCCGACGGGCACGTCGGCGTCGGGCGGCTGGGGCACGACCATCAGCATCTCGTTGAAGCGCGGCTCCAGCGCCGCGACCTGCTCGTCCAGTTCCTTCGCCCGCGCCTTCAGCGAGGCCATCTTCTCGACGGCCGCCTTCTTCGCATCGCCCTGAAGCTTGGCGATCTCCTTGCCGGCCACGTTCTGCGCGGTGCGGATGTCCTGCAGCTCCTTGCCGGCGGCGACGATCTGCCGGTCCAGCTCGAGGATGGCCGGGATGTCGACGTCGATCTTCTTCGCCGCCGCACCCTGGATGAACTTGTCCGCATCCGCCCGCAACGCCTTGATGTCGATCATGATGGATCCTTCTGTTTCGTAGCACGGGCGTCTCGCCCGCGCGTCGCATCGCCGTCCCGGCCTTGCTCTTTCCCTGTAACCCAAGGGTGCACGACCGAGACGATCGTGCGACGCACGGCCAAGATGGCCGTGTTACGGGTGGAGCAGCACCGGGATTCGGCCGCCCATTGTAACAGGACAAAATCATCTTTGCGAATCCCCTCTGGTGCCCTATTCTCTAGCCATGCTTCGTTTTGACATCACGGCCACCGAGGGCCGCGCCCGCTGCGGGCGGCTGACGACGGCGCACGGCCAAGTGCTCACGCCCGTCTTCATGCCCGTCGGCACCGCGGGCACGGTCAAGGGCGTCACGCCCGACCAGCTCCGCGCTGCCGGCACGCAGATGGTGCTCTCCAACACGTACCACCTGATGACGCGCCCGGGGGCCGAGATCGTCGCCGCCCTGGGCGGCGTGCACAAGATGATGGCCTGGGACGGGCCGATGCTGACCGACAGCGGCGGCTACCAGGTGTTCTCGCTGGCCCACCTGCGGAAGATCGACGACCAGCGCGTCGTGTTCCAGTCGCACATCGACGGGGCCAACCTCGAGCTCACGCCCCACAAGGCCATGGACGTGCAGCGCCTGCTGGGCGCCGACGTCATCATGCAGCTCGACGAATGCCCGCCGCACGACGCGCCGAAGGACGCCGTCCTCTCGGCCGTCAACCGCAGCGCGGCCTGGGCGGCGCTGTGCAAGCAGGCGTGGGAGGCGTCGTCGTGCCTCTCGGCCCAGGGCAACGAGCAGGCGCTGTTCCCCATCCAGCAGGGCGGCGTGCACCGCGACCTGCGTGCGCGGTCGGCCGAGGCGCTGGTCAAGCTCGACACGCCGGGCTACGCCATCGGCGGCCTGTCCGTCGGCGAGGGGCACGAGGCGATGGTGGCCGTGCTGGAGGACATTCACAACCTGCTGCCGGCGGCCAAGCCGCGGTACCTCATGGGCGTGGGCGAGCCGCGCGACATTCTGCACGCGGTGCTGCGCGGCGTGGACATGTTCGATTGCGTCATGCCCACCCGCAACGGGCGCAACGCGCAGGCCTTCACCTGGGCCGGCCGCATGCGGCTGCGGAACGCCAAGTACACCAAGGACCCCCGCCCGCTGGACGAGGCGTGCGGGTGCTTCACTTGCCGCAACTATTCGCGCGGCACGCTGCGGCACCTGTTCGCGGCCAAGGAGATGCTGGGGCCCACGCTGCTGAGCATTCACAACCTGCACTGGTTCGCCGAATTCCTGGCCGCCATCCGCACCGCCATCGCCGCCGGCACCTTCGCCGCCCAGGCGGCCCGGTGGGAGTCGCAGCTGTACGCCCAGCAGGACGAGATCGAAGATTCAGAACAAGGAGCATGACGTGAAGAAGGTTCGTTACGGCATCGTCGGCCTCAAGCACGGCTCGACCCACATTCACCCGATTACGGCGCTGCCGCAGGCCCAGCTCACGGCGGGGTGCGACCTGGACGCCAAGCGCCTGGCCGGCGTTCGCGACGCGTACAAGCTCAACGAATCGCAGTGCTACACCAACCTCAAGGACATGCTCGCGCGGGATGATCTCGACGCCGTCGTCGTGGCCACCCCGCCGGCCGGCCACAAGGACGTCGCCCTGGCCGTCATCAAGGCGGGCAAGCACCTGTTCCTGGAAAAGCCCCTCGCGCACACGCTGGCCGACGGCAAGGCCATCGCGGCCGCCGCCGCCAAGGCCAGGACCGTCACGCAGATCGGCTTCTGCGTCCGCTCGAGCCAACTGGTGGACAAGTGCCGCCAGATCATCGCCTCGGGCGAGCTGGGCGAGGTGGTGCTGCTGTGGTTCAACATGTTCGTGCCCTACAGCCCCGCCCCCGGCGACTGGCGGAACAACCCCGAGCTGGGCGGCGGCAAGCTGTTCGACTGCTGCTGCCACTACTACGACATGATGGCCTACATCGCCGGCGGCCATTACGGGCGCGTGTGCGCGTTCGGCGGCCCCATCGGGGGCACGGGCCCCTTGCGCAAGGGCCACCTGCCGGACGTGGTGAACACGATCGTGGAGATGGACAACGGCGTGAAGCTCTCGCTGAACCTCAGCGAAGTGACCAAGGCGCCCTACAACAGCTTCTTCGGCATCGTGGGCACGCACGGCAAGATCGAGTCGGACCCCTGGGCCCCCGAGGGCGCGGGCTCGCTGAAGATGTACAGCGGCGACGGCCTGTTCACGACCAACATCGTCATCAACGGCCAGCTGGCCTCCACCGGGCACCTGGGCTTCCTGGAGCAGCACCAGCGATTCATCAACACCATCACCGCCCGCAAGGCGAATGTCTGCACCGCCGGCGAAGGCCTCGAGAACCTTCAACTCCTCGACGCGATCCTGCGCTCGCTCAAGACGGGGCAGGTGGTGACGCTCTAGCTCGGAGAGATCCACAGATTACACGGATTACACAGAGAAGAGAAGAAGAGCTTCGCGAGCCACCATCTCTTCAGTATCAGCCCGTGCCGATCATTCTCCCATAGTTATGGCGGGTGCCCGTTCTTCTCCGAACTATTCTTGGGCATCCTGGGCACCTGGAGCGAGTCCTCGCTATCGCCACCGGAACCGAATAAGGCTTCCTTTCTCTCTTTCGGTGTAATCAGTGTAATCCGTGGACAATGCCTTCCTCCGAAGCCAGACGCCGCGTCGCGCCCACGGCCGTAATATCATTGAGAGCCGTTGTGGTTGACGCCGCAACGGTCTTCGGTGACAATCACCGGACACAATGTTGAAAGGAAACCTCATGCAGAATCGCAAGAACGTCGTTGGCTTGCTGGTGGCGGCCGTGGCCCTGCTGGCCATGCCTGTCCTGGCCCAGACCAAGCCGGCCGCCGGCCCCGAAACCATCATCACTCCGATCCAGACCGGCACGCCCGCCCCGACCGCCGCTCCGGCCGGTTCGCCCGCCGCCGGGCAGGCCGCGGACGCCAACAGCCCCGGCCCCGCGGGCCCCAAGCCCCCGCCGAGCTTCTTTGAGCAGTACGGCATGTTCCTGCTGCTGGGCGTCGTGCTCGTGTTCTTCCTCATGACCAGCCGCAGCCGCAAGAAGCAGGAGAGCAAGCGCAAGGAAATGATCAACAACATGAAGAAGGGCGACCGCGTGACCACGATCGGCGGCATCATCGGCACGATCATCGAGGTCAAGGAAAACGAGATCGTCGTGAAGGTGGACGAGCAGAACAACGTCCGCATGCACTTCGTGCCCTCGGCCATCCACACCGTCGGCGAGGCCAAGACCGAAGAGAAGAAGTAAGACCGTCACGCAAAGTGAATCGCGCGGGCTGCGGTGAAGACCATCGCAGCCCGCTTCTTTATTTGTGCACCATGCCGTGCCATTTCGGTGACATCCGGGGCCATCCGGGGCCGTTTCGGTGCCACCCCCAAACTCGTTTGGGGGTGCGAAGGCGCCACCGAGCCGCCGCCCGCTCTCCGCGCGACGTATTGCATGATGCCCCCGTGGCGACTATCCTCGCACTATGCGAATGGATTCACCGAAACACCTGTCTCACGGCCGCAGCACCAACTGGGATACCGCCGGCGTGCTGCTGGACGAGGCCGTCACGCACGGGCCGCTCGACCTGGCCGCCGTCTTCGGCAATACGCACCCCGTCGAACTGGAAATCGGCTCGGGCAAGGGCACGTTTCTGATGGCGCGGGCGGCGGCGAGGCCCGAGGTCAACTTCCTGGGCCTCGAGTGGGCGCGGGCGTACTGCTCCTATGCGGCCGACCGCCTCAAGCGCGCGAACTACACCAACGTGCGAATGCTCCGCACCGATGCGGGCCCGTTCGTGAAAACCTGCCTGGCTGCTGACAGCCTTTGGCGCGTGCACGTCTATTTTCCCGACCCGTGGCCCAAGGCAAGGCACCATCGCCGGCGGCTGATCCAGCCGGCCTTCATCGAGCAGGTGTGGCGGGTGCTCAAGCCCGGCGGGCAGTTGATCATCGTGACCGACCATCGCGACTACTTCAGCCACATCCGCGGCGTCCTGGCCCACGCCAAGGGCTTCGCCACCGTCCCCATGCCCCGCATGAGCGACCACGAAGGCGAACTCGTCGGCACCAACTTCGAACGCAAGTACATCGCGCAAGGCCGGCCCTTCCACAGCGCCGTGCGGATGAAGTACGTCTGACCGGGCGTAACGGAGTGTCGCCCCTGACGGGGCCAGAGATCGGCGAGGATCATGGGACCCCATGGCTTCCGCCATGGGCTGACATGTTTGCTGTTTTGGACGACTGAGGGAAATCGTTAGAGGGCGAGACGCCCAACTGTTGACAGAGAGTTCGGGCACATCCGTTTAACCCCCGACATATTCGATCCTGGAGCAATCGCATCGCCGATCCCGTTCAAGGTGCGATTCTTTGCACATTCCTCTTAGGGGAGACGGGCACAGACGCATCGGGGGTTTATTCCGGTTCATTGGCGGATTCTTCCCACATCGGCCTAAAGGTCTCACGGGGTTGTTGCCGATGAGAGGATGACGATGTGGGCGAGAGCCCGCATGAGTCTTATAGTATAGATATAAAACCAGCAGTATTCCCTGGTAGGGCCTGTTGGTTCTGTTGATACCTTCGCGGTTGGGAATTCAACCCCCGCCGCGGTTGTCGTTTGCGCTGCCTTCGGCGTGAATTTACCGATGTGGATAACCTGTCGGCGGCGCTGTCGTCTCTGGTATGGCTGAGGCCGACATCGGGATTTCCCCCATCGCGGCGGCCGGTTCTTCCCGAGCATTGCGCCGTCAAACTCCCCCAGCACCTACAGGTTCCTAAGGTGTTCTCCACGACTGCCTGTTAAGAAATCCACCTAGGAGCGCGTCGGAATACCGACGCGCCGTAGCCGGTGGTTGGTAGCCAGTAGCCGGGCCGGCTGTGGATGGTCGGTGCGAAAGACACGGCAGCGCATGGCGGAAGGCCCCCCATGCCTTCGGCCAATAGTGTCTACACAACTTCCGGGTGGCGGCCTCCCAGCCTGGTAGGGTGCGTGGCTTGCCACGCACCGTGCCGCCTGTCAGAGCGGCGGTCCATGCTTATCACAGAAATGAAAACGCCGCCGACAGGTGCCGGCGGCGAATTCGGTCCGCTGCAGAGCGTTATTGGGCGGCGGCCTCGGAAGGCCACCACACGCCGTTGTGGACAGTATCTAGTTCTTGCTCGACTGTATTTCCTGAACGAGCAGGTCGATGGTCGCCTGGAACTGCGGGTCGGCCGTCTTCTGCTCCTCGATGGCGCGGTTGGCGTACAGCACGGTCGTGTGATCGCGCCCGCCGAAGTAGCCCCCGATCTCCTCGAGGCTGTGGCGGGTCAGCGAGCGGGCGAGGTACATGCATACCTGGCGCGGGAACGCGATCGACCGGCTGCGACGCTTGGACTGCAGGTCCGACAGCCGCACGTTGTATCGCGTGGTGACAGCCTGCAGAATGTCTTCGATGGTGACCTCGCCCTTGGCGGCGCGGGGCTCGCCGCCCAGCGCCTCCTCGGCCAGCGCCAGGTCGATCGCCCGGTCGGTCACCTGCGACAGCATGGCCACCTTGGCGATGGCGCCTTCGAGCTCGCGGGTGTTGGATTCGATCGAGCCGGCGATAAAGCAGGCCACCTCTTCGGGCAGCTCGATGTTCCGCAGGCGGGCCTTCTTCTTCACGATGGCCACGCGCGTCTCGTAGCAGGGGCGGTCGACGCGGGCCACCATGCCGCTGTGGAAGCGGCTGATGAGGCGTTCCTCCAGGTGCGGGATCTGCTCGGGGCCGCGGTCGCTGGAGAGGATGATCTGGTTGTTCGACTGGTACAGCGTGTTGAACGTGTGGAAGAATTCCTCCTGCGACTGCTCGTGGTGCGAGAGGAATTGAATGTCGTCGATGACCAGCACGCCCGCCTGGCGGTAGCGGTAGCGGAACTCGTGCAGCTTGCCGTGCTCAACCGCTTCGATGAAGTGGTTCACGAACGTCTCGCACGACAGGTACGCGATCTTGACGCCCACGTTCTCGGCCTGGATCCGCCGGCAGGTGGCCTGCAGCAGGTGCGTCTTGCCCAGCCCGGCTGAACCGTGGATGAACAACGGGTTGTACGCCCTGCCCGGCGAGTCGCACACGGCCATGCAGGCGGCGTGGGCGAGGCGATTGCAGGGGCCGGTGACGAAAGTGTCGAAGCTGTGGTCGGCCGAGAAAGGCTCGATGGCCTCGGGGGCGGCCGCCGGGGCCATCGGGTCGGCCGCGTGGCGGGCCGATTCCGCCGCGGTGAGGAAGCACACGCCGACGAGGCGGCCGGTGGCGGCCTGTGCGGCCTCGGTGAACAGTCGCGTCGCGTGGCGGCGGCAGTAGTCCTGCTCCACCTTGCCGGGCACCTGGATCTCCAGGAGCCCATGCTCCAGCGACAGCGGCTCGAGCTGCGTGAACCACGGTCGGATGATGTTTCCGCCGGAAGACACCACCTGCTGAATGATGCCTTGCCACAGGGCACGGTCTACATCGGCCATATAGTTGGCTCCCCAGCCAAAAATGCGCGAGCGAATAGCGCACACGGACTACGGTTTTGCTTTAAAGTGCGACAACTTGCGGAGGGGTGGCGACGACTGCAGTGGCACTCCATTGGCCGACTTGATACATCCTTGCATGCCTGCGAGTGCCACTCCTGCAGCACTGCGGCGCAGTCTACTTCCACCCCCCGGCAGAGTCAAAAAGAATTCCGCCCTCACTTTCTCGCGCCGCCAAATCCCCCGCGCGCAAGTCGCCGAGCCTTCGGATGGATAGCGTGTGGAAAATTTTCCACAGCGGGTTTGCTCACATCTTCTCCACATGCCTCACGAGCCCGCGAGACGCCGCCCGAAGTAACCGGCGGATCACAAAGAGCGAAGGCGATTGGCCCTTCCTCTCCGTGCAATCCGCTAATCCCCATAATCCCGCTCTCTGTCCCCATTCTCGCCAAGACCCGGGCATCGTCCCCGCCCGTCATTCTCAATCGGCAATTGCCCGCGCCCCCGCGATGCGGTAGCCTTTTGGCATGAAGAAAAAGCCCACGCTCTACGTGCTGACGAACAATCACTTCGATCTCACCTGGCGGCGATGCTGGCAGAGGCCGCTGGAGTTCAAGGGCGACGTGTTCGTGTCCTACGCCGACATCGAGGACTTCTACATCACCGACAACCTCGCGATGGCCAGGCGCAACCCGCGGTACAAGTTCTCCATCGAGTCGACGGCCGTGGCGAGGAACTACCTCCGCCGCCACCCGCGCCAGCTGGCCGAGCTTCGCAAGCTCGTTGCCGCCGGCCGCCTGGAGGTCAGCGGCGCGGGCGACAACATCATCGACGGCAACATGGTGCTCGGCGAGAGCATCGTCCGCAACTTCGTCACCGGCCTGTTGTGGGCGCAGAACACGCTGGGGCAGACGACGCGGCGGGGCATCCGCAACGACGCGTTCGGCAACCCCGCCCAGCTGCCGCAGATCTTCCGCCAGTGCGAGATCGCGTGGGTGACGGGCATCAGCTACTCGCCGGTCCGCGGCGAGTACTGGCGCGGGCTCGACGGCTCGACGATCTTCACCGGCGACATCCCCCGCGTCGGCGGCGACGGCGGGTGCGACAAGTACCCGCCCTGCCCGCATTGTCATGGCCGCGGGTGCCGCCGGTGCAATCACCGCGGCATCCACGAGAAGCTCCGCTGCCGCCTGCCGCAGGATTTCGACGAGAAGCTCGTGCGCCGCGCGGGCGTGGCGCAGGTCGCGCGGACCCCGGAGGAACTGCTGCCCAACCCGGCGATCATCGACTGGGCCGCCCGCCTCGCCGGCCGCTATGACGTGCGCTTCGCCATCGGCGAGGAGATCTTCGCGCAGGTGGCCGACAAGGTGGCGCGGGTGGATGACCCGCCGGCGGCCCTGCTGCACAACTCGCTGGAGGCCAACCCCAACAACTCCGGCTGCCTGGTCACGCGGATCAAGCTCAAGCAGATCGTGCGCGGGCAGGAGTACGCATTGCTGACGGCCGAGACGCTGGCGGCGCTGGCGTCGGTGCGCGGCGCGACGTACCCGGCCGAGGCCCTGTCCCTGGCGTGGGAGAAGCTGCTGTTCATGATGTTCCACGACGCGGTGACGGCCACGCACGTGGACGAGGCGTATCGCGAACAGATCTTCACCGCCGCCGAGATCGAGGCGCTCGTCGAGGGCGTGCGGAAGGGCGCGGCGGCGGCGCTGGCCTCGCCGGCGGCCCGCACGGTGTCGGTCTTCAACCCCACGCACGAGGCGGCCACGCAGGTGGTGACGGCCGAGGTGCCGGGCACGCTGACGGGGGCGAAGGTGGTCGACGCATCAGGCCGGCCGGCGAAGGTCGTGTCCTGCCTGCCGCGGGGAGGCGGCAAGACGGGCATCGAGTTCATCGCCACGGCCCCGGCGATGGGCGCCAGCGAGTACCGCTTCTCCGCCGCGCCGCGGCGGCGCCCCGTGAAGCTGGCGCAACCGGTGATCGAGAACGCCCGCTTCCGCGTCGAGGGCGACGCGCAGGGCCTCCTCCGCATCGTGGACAAGCGCCTCGGCCGCCCCATCAGCGAGCGACGCACGTACCGTCCCAACGAGCTGATCCTCGAGCGCGACGAAGGCTCGCCCTGGACCACGCTGAACCCGCACCGCGACCGCCAGCCCCTGGCCGGCAGCACCGAGCTCGTCGCGGCCGAGCGGACGCCTGCGTACCAGCGCCTGCATTTCAAGACCGCAATCTGGGGCCGCGTGGCCAACAGCGGCGGCTTCGAGTGCGGCAGCACGATCACGCTGTACGACGGCATCGACCGCGTGGACTTCGAGGCCCGCGTCGACTGGCGGACGTTCAACTACCGACTCCGCATCGCCATGCCCGCGCCCTTCGTGGGCTCAAATATCTATGGCATTCCATACGGCATGATCGAGCGCCAGCCCTACGCGCCGCAGTTCGGCCAGTGGACCATGCCCAACGGCGACTGGCCGGCCGTCAACTGGGCGGGCATTCAGTCGCCGCGGGCGTCGGTGGCGCTGCTCAACCGCGGCCTGCCGTCGTACGGCATGGAACCCGACGGCCCCTATGCGCAGACGATGCTGCTGTCGGTGCTTCGCAGCCCGGCCATCCCCACGTTCCTGCACGAGCCGCAGTACTACACGATGACCGATTACGACGGCATGCGCGACGAGGGCCACCAC
The DNA here is from genome assembly GCA_964616985.1 of uncultured Planctomycetaceae bacterium. GTDB lineage: Bacteria > Planctomycetota > Phycisphaerae > SM23-33 > SM23-33 > CAZTVF01. Next base: position 5,294 of record CAZTVF010000008.1, on the reverse strand, counting down.
CACTTCCATTACGCACTGGCCGCCTACGACACGCCCTTCGCCGACAGCCGCGTCGTCGCCGACGCCGAGGCCTACAACGCCGGCCTGGCCGCCGTGAACGGGCGGCTGAATGTATCGCACGCCCCGCAGGTGCAGTCCGACAACATCCGCCTGGCCGCCGTGAAGCGCAGCGAGGACGGCCGCTCGATCATCCTTCGCCTCGCCGAATATCGCGGCCGCGACGGCGTCGCGAGCATCTTGTTCAACGGCGCGGTGCCACCCTCAAGCGGAAGCCCGAAGGGCGCAGCTTGGGGGTGCAATGCTGCCGAGAGCACGGCATCGTCGAGATCCTCCAAGACACCCCCAAGCTTCGCTGGCGCTACGCTTGAGGGTGGCACCGTCGGACCCATTCGCTCCGCGGCCAGGACCAACCTCCTCGAGCGCGGCGGCGAGCCGCTGGAGATCGCCGATGGTAAGATCACGCTGAAGCTCCGCCCCTGGGAGATCGCAACGGTACGAGTGGAGATGTGATGAAGACCATGGCCACAACGATGCTCGTGTCTCTCCTGCTCGTCGCCGGCTGCGGCGATGAGAACCAGGCCCGGGCGATCATCGAGCCGGCGTCGGGGATGGGGAAGGTGATGCTGGTGGCGGCGGGCTCGTCCGAGCAGTTGCAGTCGCGAGGGAGGATCGACCGCCACGCCCGCATCGCCGGTTGCGATGGCACGATGATCGACGTGTGGGTCCTGCGCGCCCGCGCCGTTGCGGCCGCGGGGGCCACCACCGCGCCGGCCGTCGCGGCGTCCAGGGGCACAGTGGCTATCCTCCACCCGCTGATGGGATCAAAGTCGTGGTTCATGTCGGTAGCCGAGCACGTCGCGGCCAATGGCTACGACGCGGTGCTGGTGGACAACCGCGCCCACGGCGACAGCGGCGGCCAATACATCACCTGGGGCGCGAAGGAAAAACGCGACGTGCGGGCGGTGATGGATTCGCTGCTGGCGGCCGGCGACGTGCACGAGCCGTTCTACGCCTTCGGCGCCTCGATGGGCGCGTGCGTGGCCATCCAGTACGCGGCCTTCGACCCGCGCTGCAAGGGCGTGATGGCGCTGGCGGCGCCGGGGGGCATCCGCGACGTGGGCCGGCTGCTCATGCCCGCCCTGGGCGAGGCCGAGCTCGACCGCGCGGTGGCCAGGGCGGGGCAGATCGGCGGCTTCGACCCCAACGACTCCTCCGCCGTCGACGCGGCGGCCCAGCTGCAATGCCCGCTGATCCTGGGCCACGGGTACTTGGACATCGTGGTGCCCTACGCGCAGGGCCAGAGGATCTTCGATGCCGCCCGCTGCCCCAAGAAGCTCGAGCCCTCGCCGCTGGCCGGGCACGCCACCATCCAGGCCTTCCGCCAGCAGTGGGTGCTCGAGCAGATCGAGGCGATGAAGGACATGAAGAAGGAATAGAAGCGGATGGCGAATGCGGGCGGGAGGGGACTTGCCCCGCTGGGAGCCGGGGGAAGTTTTACTTGTCAAGTGGCCGCTTTGGCTTCCGGTTTGGGGGACGTTTGTGCGTACCGTCGTCTAGGTGGAGACGTGCAACGCACGACCACCACATGATTTACGCCTGATGTTTAGCCCGCTGGGCCCGATGCTCGGGTTCGTTCTTCCATCTCACGTTGCTCGCGGCCCTGGCGCCAGGCCCTTCCACTCCGTGGTGCGAAGCGAGACCCCAAAGCGTCCCGCGCGACGAGCCCGGGTTCGTTTTGCAGCCCCACCGTCCCGGCGGCGGCGTCGGATGCAGGATACAAAACAAAGCCAAGTGCGTTTGGTAGTGTCAATGTCGGGTTCGTTTTGCCGATTCCACCGTCGCCCGCCGGGGGCGGACGCCGAGCACAGCCGAGAGCGTTGGCTTTGTCAACGCCGGGTTCGTTTTGCAGTCCACCGTCGCTATGGTGCCGTCGACCGTCCGCTCGCGAGCATGCCGGCGCGAATACGCTTCGGCAGGCACCCCAAGTGACCCGGACGAGCCTCGCCGGTGCCACCCCCAAACTGGTTTGGGGGTGCGTAGGCGGCACCGAGTTTATCCTCACCCGACGGCAGATGGAGTCTCAAAGACCTATGCGACTGTCTTTGGGTGCATGGCCTGCGGTGGGGTTTCTACGGCAGCGGGTATGCTGGGGGTCGTTGACGCACCGGACCCGGTGGCTGTTCTCACCCCAAACAAGTTTGGGGGTGGCACCGACCTGTCTAGATCCCGGCGTGTGTCCTTAGTCATTGGTCATTTGACCTTGGTCATTCCCGCCGCAGGCGGGCCTGCTCGGGTTCATTTTGCACAACCGCGAGGGATTTTCATCTGACGGCGGCGTGGCTTCTTGTTCACAACCCGCGGCGACAGTAAGTTAGGGGGCTGCCAAAAGAAGGAGCTCACCATGCAATACGGCCATTTTGACGACCGCAAGTGCGAATACGTGATCGAGCGCCCTGACACCCCCAAGCCCTGGATCAACTACCTCGGCGACGGCGAGTATTGCGCCATCATCTCCAACAACGCCGGCGGCTACAGCTTCTGGAAGTCCCCCGGCCAGGACCGCGTCCTGCGGTACCGCTTCAATTCGGTGCCCTACGACCGTCCCGGCCGCTACATCTACCTTCGCGACGAGACGGGCGACTACTGGTCCAACTCCTGGGCCCCGGTGCACAAGCCGCTGGACAAGCAGAAGGTCGTCTGCCGCCACGGGCTGGGCTACACCAAAATCGAATCGCGCTACAAGGGCATCGCCTCATCGTGCCTCTACTTCGTGCCGCTGGAGGGGGCGAGGGAGATCTGGAAGTTCTCGCTCACCAACCACTCCAACCGCCCGCGGACGATCGACGTCTTCGGCTTCTGCGAGTTCGGCTTCCCCTACTTCACGGCCGAGAGCGCGCTGCAGGCGATCCTTTTCGTCGCCCAGACCCGCAACGTCGGGGGCGTGTGCGGCTACACGACACCCGTGCCGGGCTGGCAGTACCGCGACGTATACTTCGCGGCCACCGGCAAGATCGAGGGCTTCGACTGCGACCGCGAGGCGTTCATCGGCAACTGGCATGACGAGCGCAACCCCATCGCCGTCGAGAACGGCAAGTGCTCCAACTCGTTCGGGTCCGGCGGCAACGCCTGCGGCGGCCTGCAGCTGAAGTTCACGCTGCAGCCGGGCGAGACGATGGGCACCACCTTCATCCTGGGCATGGGCAAGGCCGAGGAGGCCGGGGCCGCCGCAAGGGCCGACTACACCGACGACCGCGTGGAGCAGGAGTTCCAGGCCCTGCGCGAGCACTGGCAGAAGAGGCTCAAGACGATCCAGTGCCGCACGCCCGACCCGAGCATGAACTCGATGATCAACGTGTGGAACGCCTACCAGGCGCACGTGACCTTCCGCTGGTCGCGCAGCGCGTCGTTCATCGAGGCGGGCCTGCGCGACGGCCTGGGCTATCGCGACACGCTGCAGGACACGCTCTCGGTAGACCAGACGGTGGCGGGTGAGGTGAAGCAGACCATCGTCAACCTGCTTCGCGGCCAGCACTCCACCGGCTGCGCGCTGCACAAGGTGCAGCCGCTGACGCTCAAGACCGGCCAGGGCGAGATGCCGCAGGACATCTACAGCGACGATCACCTGTGGATCCCGCTGGCCCTGGGCGGCTACGTCCGCGAGACGGGCGACGTGGGCTTCCTGTCCGAGCCCGTCGAATACCTCGACGCCGGCAGCGGCACGGTGCTGGAGCACGCCCGCAAGGCGCTGGACTACGCGATGGCCAACCGCGGCGTCAACGGGCTGGTGCTCACGCTGCAGGCCGACTGGAACGACGCGCTGCAGCTGGGCCGCCACGGCGAGAGCATCTGGACGAGCATGCAGTTCTGCAAGGCGTGCGAGGAATTCGCGCAGCTGGCGCAGGCGGCGGGCAAGGACGAGGAGGCGGCGCTCGCCCGCGGCTGGGCGGGGCAGATCGCCTTCCTGATCAACGACCGCGCATGGGACGGCGCGTGGTACGTGCGGGCCCTGATGGACGACGGGCGCGTGATCGGATCGTCGCAGAGCGAGGTGGCCAAGGTCTGGCTGAACACGCAGACGTGGTCCATCCTGGCCGGCGTGGCCGCCGAAGGCCGCGGGGAGAAGGCCATGGACGCCGTGCACAAGCACCTGGCGACCGAGTTCGGCATTCACCTGTTCGCCCCGCCCCACACCGACCTGACCAAGGACGTCCCCGGCCGCGTGTGCTACCCGCCGGGCCTGAAGGAAAACGCCGCCATCTTCTGCCACCCCAACCCCTGGGCGATGATGGCCGAGACGATCCTCCGCCGCGGCGACCGCGCGTACGAATACTACAAGGCCCTGCAGCCCAGCACGATGAACGACCGGGCCGAGCTGCGGACGATCGAGCCCTACGTGTACGGGCAGTTCGTCACCGGCAAGTGGGACAAGAACTTCGGCATCGCCCACAACCCGTGGCTGACCGGCACGGCCACGTGGAGCTACGTCGCCGCGACGCAGTACATCCTGGGCGTGAGGCCGACGCTGGCGGGCCTGCAGATCGACCCCTGCATCCCGGTCGCCTGGAGCGGCTTCGAGTTCACCCGCATCTTCCGCGGCGCGACGTACCAGATCACCGTCGCCAACCCCTCGGGCCTCTGCGCCGGCGTGAAGCGGCTCAAGGTCAACGGCAAGGAGATCGAAGGCAACATCCTCCCCATCTTCCCCGCCGGCAAGACTGTGAAGGTCGTCGTCGTGCTGGAAGTGTGAGAGAAAGTAGCCGGTAGCCAGTAGCCGGTGGTCGGTAGCCGGGTGGTCGGCCGGGTGCCATGCCGAAGCGTACCCGCGCCGGCATGCTCCGGGTGCCATGCTTTTAGGCCCGCAGGGCCAAAAGCATGTTTACACCGATTTGTGTGTTCCCGTTCGCCTTGGAGCGATCGCTGGAAAGTGGAGAGATCGGCACGGGGAAGCGTGGCGTTTGGGTCCCTACGGGACCCAAAGATCGGGCGACGCATGGCGAACGGTGGCGCCAATTCACCTGCGCATGGTCAATGAAATAGAAGTAACCACGTTTCACCATGTGACCTGGCTGATTACTCTTCACTGTTTACCGTTCACTGCTTACCGATTACTTGCCCCGCCCCCGCGCAGCGCGGGCGGCGGCGGGTTTGTCATCGGGGCGGGCGTGGAGGCGCTTGCCGTTGGGGGCGGGCTTCTTCTTGTTCTTCTTCTTGCCGTTGCGCATGCCGGTGAGGGCGATCTTCAGCACCTCCTGCACGGTCCGGGCGAACTCGAACTTGACGGTCTTGCGGACTTC